>JBGVAK010000199.1:0-3565 GCA_045224495.1 Christensenellales bacterium | reverse complement strand
AAGCACGAGCACACCTTCCTCTTCGGCTTCGAGGAGAGCTTCGGCTTCCTGGCCGGCGGCTTCTCCCGGGACAAGGACGCCATCTGCGCCGCCATGCTGGTGGCCGAGGGCTGCACCCTCTTTAAGGAGCAGGGGTTGACCCTCTACGACGTGCTCCAGAAGATCTACGCCACCTACGGTTACTATAAGGAGAAGACCGTGTCCTACACCCTGGAGGGCAAGGCCGGCATCGAGAAGATCCAAGGCGCCATGAAGAAGCTTCAGGCGGACCCGCCCAAGGCCATCGGCGGCCAGGCCGTGGTGAAGTATGTGGACTACAACGACTCCGCCGCCACGGGCCTGCCCAAGAGCAACGTGCTCCGGTGGACCCTGGCGGACGGCAGCTGGGCCATCGCCCGGCCCTCCGGCACGGAGCCCAAGCTCAAGATCTACTCCGGCGTCCGGGGCGCCTCCGACGCCGACGCCGACAGCAAGCTCGCCGCCCTCTCTGCGGCCATGGACGAGCTGTTGAAGCCGTATTTGGCGTAAATCGTATCTCTTCTCTTTTGCCGCTTTTTCTCTTTCTACAAAGAGAAAAAGCGGCGTGAAAAGAGAAACTTAAGAAAAAAAGAGGACTGTGCGCATAGCATAGTCCTCTTCTTAAGTTCTTTTTGGGCTCCTTTTTCTTGTCTATGAAAAAGGTGCGCTGCTTCCGATCCTTCCTCTGCCGCTACGCTGCGGCGGGCTTTTTCTTGCTCATCAGGTACTGGAAGGCGATGACGCCTGCCACGATGACGAGGCCCGCGATATCCGTCCAAGTGGAGGGCGCCAGCAGCATCAAGCCGCCCGCAATAGCCAGGATCCGCATGTACCAGGGCATATCGGTGTAAGTATAGCCTGCAAGACCCGAAGCCACACCGTAGATACCCATGACGGACGTGATGCAGATGAGCACGATCTGATACCAGTGCTCCACGCCCACGAACATCATGGTAGGATCCATGGCGAACACGTAGGGCACGATGAACGCGGCGATAGCGAGCCGTGTGGCGTTGACGCCCGTCTTCATGGGATCGGACTTGGCGATGGCCGAACCGGCGTAGGCCGCCAAGGCCACGGGCGGGGTGATGTCCGCCACGATGCCGAAGTAGAACACGAAGAAGTGGGCCGCGATGGTGGGCACGCCCATCTTGATCAGGATGGGGGCGCAGGTGGAGGCCATGATGCAGTAGTTGGCCGTGGTGGGCACGCCCATGCCCAGCACGATGCAGCAAAGCATGGTGAAGAACAGGGCGATGATCAGATGATTGCCCGCGATGCGGATGATGAAGGAGATGATCTGGGAGGCAAGGCCCGTCATAGAGATGCAGCCCGCCACGCAGCCAGCCACGCCGCAGGCGGCGATGATGGACACGCAGCTCTTGCCGCCGTTGGCCATGGCCTCAATGAACATGCCCGGATTCATCTTGGCGCCCTTGACCAGGGTGCCGCTGGCGGTGCACAACAGGCCGATCACCACTAAGATGGTGAAGAGCAGAGCCGGCAGGTTCTTGACCAGGGGCGGCAGGAAGATGTAACCGAGCAGCGTCACACAGCCCACGATGCCGATGGCTTTGTTGCTCTCCATGTTGGCCACGACCACCGCGAACAGGATGGCCATCGCCGCGGAGAAGGCCATGGTCTTCAAGTTAGTGGACACCATGATCACCAGCACGATCAGCGGCAGGAGCAGGTAGACCTTCTTGATCAGCTGCTTGAACACCGGCAGCTGATCCTTGGGGATGCCCTTGAGGCCGGTGCGCTTGGCCTCCAGATGGACCGCGATGAAGATGCCCAGGAAGTACAGCGCCGCCGGCAGGATGGCCCGGACGATGATGCTGGAGTAGGGCACGCCCACGTAGTCGATCATCAGGAAGGCCGCCGCACCCATGACGGGGGGCATGATCTGGCCGCCGGTGGAGGCGGCCGCTTCCACAGCGCCGGCGAACTCAGGCCGATAGCCGGTCTTCTTCATCATGGGGATGGTCACGGAGCCGGTGGTCACGGTGTTGCCCACGGAGGAGCCGGACACCATGCCGCAGAGGGCGGAGGAAATGACCGCCACCTTAGCCGGACCGCCGCTGGCGGAGCCTGCCAGGGAGTTGGCCATCTGAATGAAGAAGTCGGAGATGCCGGTCCGCTCCAGGAACGCGCCGAATATGATGAACACGGCGATATACTTGGAGCACACGTCGATGGGCGTGGAGAACACGCCGGTGGTGGTGAAGGCCAGCTTGTAGAGGATGGTCTTGAAGGCTCTCTCCAGACCAACCTTCTTGGTGAAGAAGTAAATGGCATACAGCAGGAAGAAGCCAGCCACGCACAGGATGGGGATGCCCACGCTGCGACGGCACAGCTCTGCCAGGGACAGCACGGCGATGGCGCCGATGACGTATTCATACCATGCCAGGTTGATGCCCTTCATCATGAGGGACTTGACCGTGAAGGCGATGTAGAAATACGCGAACGTCCCCAGGATCATGATGATGCAGTCGTACCAGGGGATATGGTTGATCTTCTGCTTGCCCTTCCTGGCGGGGTATACCAGATACCCCATCAGGATGCCCAGACCCACGAAGGTGGGCATGCGGACCAGGTCCTGCAGCGTGGCGAACAGCGTCACGTATATGGTGTAGATGGAGAAGATGGCCAGAATGCCCTTTACGATGTACGAGGGCGTCCCCTGCCAGACCCGAACGTTGCTCTCCGGGTCATAGTTCTTCATGATCTCATCCACTTCCTCCTGGGAGACCGTGTCGAACTCGCCCCGCTCGTGTACGGGTTTCGTTTCCGGCGCATCCTGGACGCCGTTTGGTTTCTTTTTCAAAGCCATGGAGTCGTTCCTCCGACGTAAATACTTTGTTGGATCGCAGATACATATGGCAGGAGCCGCCGCGCTTTCCGAAGAAACCGCGGCAGCTCCAGTTTGTTCACTTTATTCTATAGCCGAGTCCATCAGTTGCCCGTGTCCACGGTGATGCCGTTCTCAGCGAAGTACTTGGCAGCGCCGGGATGGAAGGGGATGGCCATGCCGTCGGTGGCGAAGGTGAGGTCCAGCTCAGCGCCCTTGGCGTGGGCCGCGGTGATCTCTTCCTTGTTCTCGAAGATGGTCTTCACGATGGCGTAGGCCGCCTCTTCAGAGACGGAAGCATCGGCGACCAGGGTGGCCTTCACGGTCACGGTCTGGCAATCTTCGGGGGTCTTGTAGACGTCCTTGCCGATGGTGTACTTGGCATAGAAGGGGCAGGCCTCCAGGAGCTTATCCATATGCTCGTCGTCGATGGATACCAGGTACACGGTCTTGGCGGTGCCCAGGTCGACCACGGAGGTGGTGGGGGCGCCGGCGGTCAGGAAGGCGGCGTCGATCTTGCCGTCCTTGAGGCTCTCAGTGGAGGCGGCGAAGGACTGGAAGATGGGCTTGATGTCGTTCTCGATGTCCATACCATAGGCATCGAACACGTCCTTGGCGTTGAAGTAGGTACCGGAGTTCTGATCGCCCACGCAGACGGCCTTGCCCTTCAGATCGGCAACGGTCTTGATGTCGGGG
>JBGVAK010000198.1:0-3966 GCA_045224495.1 Christensenellales bacterium | reverse complement strand
TCCGGGAACTCCTCCCGCAGGGTGGCCGCGGCGGCCTGGGCGGAGTTGATGGTGCCGGAGATGCCGGAGGAGAGGGTCACGTGCAGCAGGTCCTTGCCCTCCTGCAGATAGGTGCGGAAAAAGGCCTCGTACTCGTCCGCGTTCACCTGGGCCGTCCGGGCGTCAGCCCCGGCCTTGATGGTGTCAAAGAGCACCTTGGGCGGAACGCTGATGCCCAGATCGTCGATCTTTTCCTCACCGTTTAAGAAGAAATGGAAGCACACGTAGGGAAGGTCCCGGGCACGCATATGCTCCAGGGACAGATCGGCGGTGGAACAGCAGCTCAAAACGTAGTCAGCCATGGGATACTCCTTTCAAAGGCCCTTTGAACGTAATAAGTAATATCATGTTACCCGATATTTGTCAATAGGTAAATGCGGACCTGGCCATAGGATTTGCTTTTTCGTCCGTTTGTGATACACTATCCTCAAAAAGCGAAAGGAACGGCCCTCTATGCGCATCGAAACGGAACGGCTGATCATCACGGACTTCACCTTGGATATGGCGGAGGACGTGCATAAGAATTCCCTGGACGAGGACAACCGGCGCTTCGTGCCGGACGAGGTCTTCGAGACCGTGGAGGAGGCCCGGGAGACGGTGGGATTTCTCATGGGCCAGTACGGGGGAGAGGAAGGGCCCTTCGTCCATCCCATCCTGCTCAAGACCGGGGAGAACATCGGCTACGTCCAGCTGGTGAACATCGGCGACGGCTGGGAGCTGGGCTACCATATCGCCAAGGCCTACACCGGTCATGGCTATGCCACGGAGGCGTCCCGGGCCTTTTTGCCCGCCATGGCGGAGAAATACCACCTGGACGGCATCTACGGCATCTGTCTCGCGGACAACCTGGCCTCCGTGCGGGTCATGGAGAAGTGCGGCTTCACGAACCTGTTCAAGGGCGTCGGTCCCTACCAGGGTGCCCAGCGACCCATCGTACGGAACATCTGGAAGGCATAGTTTTTCAAAAGAAAGACCGCCGAGCACGAAGCCTGTGCCCGGCGGTTTTTTTGTATTTCGGTTTATTTCCCCTTCTGGACCGCTTCAGCGAGACTGTTGTCCACCACGTCGGCAAAGGGCGGGCGGGCAGTCAGTTCACCGGCGGTGTCGATCACGTCCAGCAGGCGGCCATAGTCGCCTTCCTCCATGACCAGCTCCTGCTTCCAGGAGTCCGTCTCCCGGTAGCTGTGGGCCACGATCTTCAGGCTCTCCAAGCTGGTGTCCGGGAAGCTGGGCTGCATGGCCTGGGCGATCTCCTCGTCGCTGGCCGTGACGCACCACTGCTGGGCTTTGTAGATGGCCCGCAGAAAGGCCTTGACGGTATCGGGGTCCTGCTGCAGCTTCTCCGGCGTCACCATGTAGGCCGTGTAGGGGATGCTGCCCGACTCCAAGCCCACGTTGGCCACGATGAACCCCTTGCCCGCGTTCTGCATCTCCGTGGCTGTGGGCTCGAACAGGGTCACGTAGTCCCCGGTGCCGCCCTCGAAGGCCGGGCCCATCATGTTGAACTGGATGCTGTCGATGACCTCCAGGTCCTGCCCGGGGACGAGGCCGTGCTGCCGCAGCACGTAACAGAGGGTCATAAGGGGCATGCCGCCCTTGCGGCCGCCGATGACGGTCTTGCCCTTCAGGCTCTCCCAGGTGAAGCCGGGCTCATCCACCCGCGACATCAGGAACGACCCGTCCCGCTTGGTGAGCTGGCCCACTACCACGGGGTGCTTCTCCTGCCCGGCGTTGTAAACGTACACCGCTGTCTCCGGCCCCGCAAGGCACACGTCCGCATCCCCGGACAAAAGGGCGGTCATGGCCTTGTCGCTGCCGCCAGAGGTGGTGATGTTCACCTGCAAGCCCTCCGCCTCGAAAAAGCCCCGGTTCAGGGCCACGTACTGAGGCGCGTAGAACACGGATCGGGTCACCTCGTGGAGTTCCACAGTTTTGAGCTTCGCCTCCTTCTTCCCGCAGCCCAGGGGGAGCAGCAGCAGCGCCAGCAGCATGGCGCACAGTATCTTTTTCATGCAAAAACCTCCTTCCGCATCATCGTGCTATTCTATGCGCCTTGGCTCGCCTTGGTGCGCCGGCGGGAAAGGATGCAAAAAAGATGCGGATTTTTCGTGAGGAAATGCGTATAGGGGTTTGAATTTTTAAGGTTCCTGTGATATATTGTATTTGAAAAAGTATATTCAGCCCCAGGGGCCGAAGGAAAGGAACCGAACACCATGGAAAACAAGGGCGGAAAGACCACCAAATTCACCTCCTCTCGCAGCGAGCTCACGCCCCGCGAGGTGCTCATGACCGTCTATGCGGCCATGAAGGAGAAGGGCTACGACCCGGTGAACCAGATCGTGGGCTACCTGCTGTCCGGCGATCCCACCTACATCACCAGCTACAAGAACGCCCGCTACATGATTTTGCGGATCGAGCGGGACGAGCTCCTGGAGGAGCTGGTACGCTCCTATACCCGCCGGGCGAAGCGGGAAGAGGAATGATGCAGCGCATATTGGCCTTCGACGTGGGGGACAGGCGCATCGGCGTGGCCGTGTCCGACGCCTTGGGCATCACGGCCCAGCCGGTGGAGACCTATCATCGCAAGGGCGGGGCGGAGAAGGACGCGGAATACCTGCTGGATCTGGCGAAGAAATACGCGCCCTGCACGCTCCTGTTCGGCCTGCCCCGGAACATGGACGGCACATACGGCGAGCAGGCGGAGAAGGTGAAGCGGTTCGCCCAGCGGCTCATCGACCGGTGGGACGGGGACTACGCTTTCTATGACGAGCGCCTCACCACCATGGCCGCCCAGCGGGTGCTGATCGACGCGGACCTTTCCCGGGAGAAGCGCAAACAGGTCATCGACAAGATGGCCGCCGTGGTCATCCTCCAGGGGTACATGGAGAGCCATCGGAACCAGCATTGACTATACGAGGATACGGATATGGAAGAAAAAGACACCATCGTGACCCTGATAGACGAAGAGAACGGCCAGCCCGTGGACTTCGACCTCCTGCTCACCTTCTCCTATGAGGGCAAGCGCTACGCCGCGCTGCAGCCCTTGGACGAGGTGGAAGGCGTCGAGGACGACGAGATCGTCCTGCTGGAGATCGTCAAGGAGAACGGCGAGGAAGCCTATCGCACCATCGACAACGAGATCCTCCTGGACGAAGTCTTCCGCGAGTTCCAGGAGCTCTTCGACGAAGAGGATGAGGGAGAGGAAGAATAAGCTTCAATTCCCAAAAAACGAGCATATTTTTTTAAAAAAGCCCTTGCATCGGGGCTTTTGTTTTGCTATACTATGCAAGGTTATCACGCACCTCCGTGGATCGGCGGCTCTCGTCCCTGCAATATGGGTTGCCGGCCGGATGAAGCGGGGGAAGGACAAAAATAAAACGAGGAGGTTTGATTACTCATGTCCGTGATCTCTATGAAGCAGCTGTTGGAGGCCGGTGTACATTTCGGCCACCAGACCCGCCGTTGGAACCCCAAGATGAAGCCTTATATCTTCACCGAGCGCAACGGCATCCACATCATCGACCTGCAGATGACCGTCAAGAAAATCGAAGAGGCCTACTATTTCATCCGTGACCTGGCCGGCCAGGACAAGGATATCCTTTTTGTGGGCACCAAGAAGCAGGCGGCCGAAGCCATCGAGCAGGAAGCCAAGCGCTGCGAGCAGTTCTACGTGAACCAGCGGTGGCTGGGCGGCATGCTCACCAACTTCAAGACCATCCAGACCCGCATCAACCGGCTCAAGACCATTGAGAAGATGGAGGAGAACGGCGACTTCGATCTGCTGCCCAAGAAGGAAGTCATCGCCATCAAGGCCGAGCAGGAGAAGCTCATCAAGAACCTGGGCGGCATCAAGGAAATGAAGAAGCTCCCCGGCGCCCTGTTCGTCATCGACACCCGCAAGGAGCACATCGCCGTCACCGAAGCCCG
>JBGVAK010000197.1:0-3209 GCA_045224495.1 Christensenellales bacterium | reverse complement strand
GAGCAGCATGGCATATAGAAGAGATGAAAAAACAGGAGGCGGTTCAAAGCTTCCTGATTTGTCTTGCTTCGTAATATTCTACCGTGTACTGGCGCGGAAGACGGGAGTCGACTTATAGTACATGAACACATGGGGCCGATCGGGGTTATCGATGCGGGAAAACAGCATGACCGCCGCGCCGCGGCCGATGTCCGCACTGGGGATGGCGGCGGTGGTCAACGCGGGCTCCACCACGGCGGATTCCGGGGACCCGTCGAAGCCGGTGACCATGACGTCCTCGGGGATGGATAGTCCCTTGCGTTTCAGGGCGGTCATGAGATGGATGGCCAGATAGTCGTTGGCGCAGACGAAAGCGTCGGGGATGCAGGGCATAGTATCAAGCTGGGAGAGGAGCCAATCGGTATCGCCGTAGTAATCGCCGTCCTCCGCCAGGATGGAGCAGTCGTCCGAAAGCGTCAAACCGGCATCCTCCAAAGCTGTGCGGCAACCCAGCCAGCGCATATAGAAGCTGCTGCAATGCTCCTTGTCGCCCACGAATCCGATCTTTTTGGCCCCGGCGGCCATGAGCCGCGCCGTCAGAGCGGCGGAGGCGGCCACGTTTTCCATGGAAATACAATCGCAGTTCAACAGCGAACCCACCAGGCGGGCGTGCCCGTCCACGAAGGCGCAGGGGATGCCCAGGGAGCAGATCATGTCCTGATAGCCTTTGTCGAAGAGCTCGATGCCCAGAAGACCGGCGGTGTCCTCCAGAAGCAGATGGGGGGGCAGCCGCTTTTCTGCGATTTCCCGGGGAGAGATCTCGTATATCTTTAGATTGTAGCCGGAGCGGCTGACCTGATCGGTGAAGCTGGTGAGAAAGTAGGCGCCGAAGCTGTGGCTCAGCAGCTTCGGTTGGGTCAGCAGAGCTATGTTGACGCGTCTGTCCCGGGCGGGGGAGGGCTGCTTTTCGGAGAACGTACCGTAGCCCAGCTCCTGGGCCTTCTGCATGACCAGCTTTCGGGTACTCTTCGGCACGGCGCCCCGATTGTTGAAAACCTTGGAAACGGTGTTGCGGCTCAAACCGCAGGCGTCGGCAATGTCCTGAATGGTGACCCGTTTGAACGCCATGGAGGGCTCTCCTTTCACTGGCTTGTACTTATTTTACACTATAGCATGGGGCCCATGAAAAATCAAGATGTGCAAAATGTAAACCGCTGCGAAACAGGCAACGACGCGCATACGGCTTCCTGCAAAAAAAGGTTACAAAATGTAAAAATAAATTCACATTTTAGTTGACAGTATGTAACATTATGCGTATAATGCGAAATAGATGGAGTAGGCTCATTTTTACTTCATTTGCATCCCGTAAACCCTATAATAGAAAGGAAGCATAAGGAGGAAACGGTAGAATGTCGGAAGTTGTCATGAAGGGATTGAAGAAGGTCTACGACAACAAAGTGACCGCTGTACACGATGTGAACCTGGAGATCAAGGACAAGGAATTTATCGTTCTGGTGGGCCCTTCCGGTTGCGGCAAGAGCACGACGCTTCGTATGGTGGCCGGGCTCGAAGAGATCAGCGACGGCGAGCTGTATATCGACGGCAAGCTGGTCAACGATGTGGCGCCCAAGGATCGGGACATCGCCATGGTGTTCCAGAACTACGCCCTGTACCCCCACAAGACTGTGTATGACAATCTGGCCTTCGCCCTGAAGCTGCGCAAGGAGCCCAAGGACGTCATCGACAAGAAGGTGAAGGAAGTGGCGGAGATCCTGGACATCACCCAATACCTCAAGCGCAAGCCCAAGGCCCTGTCCGGCGGTCAGCGGCAGCGTGTGGCCATCGGCCGCGCCATGGTCCGCGATCCCAAGGTGTTTTTGATGGACGAACCTCTTAGTAACCTGGACGCCAAGCTCCGCAACCAGATGCGGGCCGAGATCATCAAGCTCCGCTCCCGTATCAACACCACCTTCATGTATGTGACCCACGATCAGACCGAGGCCATGACCCTGGGTGATCGGATCGTCATCATGAAGGACGGCTATGTGAACCAGATCGGCACGCCCCAGGAGGTGTTCAACAAGCCCGTGAACCTGTTCGTGGCCGGCTTCATCGGCATGCCCGTCATGAACTTCTTCGACAACTGCAAGCTCCTGTTGGAAGACGGCAAATATTATGCGGAGATCCGCGGGGTCAAATTTCTTCTGGGCGATTTCCAGCAGAAGGCTTTGAAGCAGATCAACGCCAAGTCCTGCGACATCGTGGCCGGCATCCGTCCCCAGCATGTGACCGTGGGGGAGGGCGAGCTCTCCGCCAAGATCGAGGTCAGCGAGATGATGGGCAGCGAATACAACATCCACGCCCGCACCGACAAGGATGAAGTGGTCATGCTGATCCCCACGGTGGATCTCACTACCGACGTGTCCATGGGAAAGACCATCAATTTCACCACCCGGCCCCATCTCATTCAGCTCTTCGATCGGGAGACCGGCAACAACCTCATCTGGTACGACGCTGAATCCGCCGCCAACAACGCCCCCGTCTGCAAGCGGTACGACTTCTAAGGAGGGAAACCCATGGAAGCAAATGCAAAGCGCCTGTCCCTGAAGAAGGAGCGCGCGCCAAAAAAGAAAATGACCAAGGAGAAGCGGGTCCGGTACTTCAAGGACAACTCCCCGTATCTGCTGATGGTCCTGCCGGCGGTGCTGGTGGTGTTCCTGTTCAACTACCTGCCCATCTACGGCGTGCTCATCGCCTTCCAGGACTTCATGCCCGGCGATAAGATCCTCTCCGATTCCACCATCTGGGTCGGGTTCCAAAACTTCGAGCGGTTCTTCTCCGATCCCCAGTTCTGGCCCCTGATGAAGAACACCTTCCTCATCTGCATCATCGGCTTCGTGATCGGCTTCCCGCTGCCCATCATCGTTTCCCTCATGCTCAACGCCATGAAGGGCAAGAAGACGGCCAAGGTCCTGCAGACCATCTTCAACGGCCCCCACTTCATCTCCCTGGTGGTGTTGGTTGGTATGCTGACCCTGTTCTTCGGTCGCTACGGCCTCGTGAACAACATCGCGGCCCACTTCGGCGGCGAACGGTATTCCTACTTCCTGGAGAGCTCGGCCTTCCGGCCCATGTACATCCTTTCCAGCAACTGGCAGGACTTCGGCTGGAGCGCCATCATCTACATCGCGGCCCTGTCCAACGTGGACCCGCAGCAGCATGAGGCGGCC
>JBGVAK010000196.1:0-26811 GCA_045224495.1 Christensenellales bacterium | reverse complement strand
GTTCTTGATGTTTGCCCATTTGGAATGTCCGGACATAGTAACCTCCTGAAAGTGAATGAATTATCCCAATAAAGATGCGGCTTCCTCGTCCAGCAGGAAGGTGGCAGCCGCATGCAATTGCAGCATGGTGGCGGGCAGGCTGGAACTCACCGCCCCCCGAATGGCGTTCCGTGCCGTCTCGGCCATGTCCTGGCCGGTCATGAGCACGATGAGCTTCTTGGATGACATCAGGGTGGAAAGCCCCGCTGTCACGAATTTATCCCCTCCATAGAGCTCCACATGGGTGGTGGGCGCTATCTCCTCTTCGGGGGCGTTAAAGAGGATGGACCCATTGGGCCCTGCAGTCAGCAACGCCACGTCCAAGCCCCCTGCATACAGGATGGACTCCTCGAAGCCGTGGCAGCTGTCTGACCAGTTGTCGGATTCGTCGTCGGGGACAAGCACCTGCCCGGCGGTCAAAGAGAGCTCGCTGAACAGGTTCTCGTCCATGAACTGGCGCATTGACTCCTTCCCTTCCTCACGGACCCGCTCGGAAAGCTGGAAGATCTTCGCCTTGCCCCAGCTCAAAAGCCCATTGGCCGTCATAGCCCGAAGGGACTGGTACACCGGGACCAGAGCCAGTGCGCAATCCACCCCCAGCACCAGCGAGGGCTTTTCAAGAAGCATCCCGCCCAGAAGGGTAGCCGCCGCGGTGGCCGCGGTCTGGGCATCGGAAAAGACCAAAACGCTCATTCGTGCTCCCCTCCTGCCGCCACCGTCTCCAGGAACAGCAGCACGTCCCCGTAGACCTCCTGGCGGTTCGTCTCGTTCAGTATCTCGTGACGGGCGCCGGGATAGAGCTTGCAGGTCACGCGGGTATGGCCTGAGTTCTGCAGGAACCTGTTGACCTTCTTCACGCCTTTACCCATGCCGCCCACCGGGTCCATATCGCCGGAGATCAATAGGATCGGCAGGTTCGGCACCTTGGCAGCCCACTTGGGGCTGGCGATATGGCCCATGGCCCCCATGAGGTCCGCGTACCCGTATGGGGTGAAGGGAAAGCCGCAAAGGGGATCGGCCATATAGGCGTTCACGACCTCTTCATCCCGGCTCAACCAGTCAAAGGGGGTCTTGGCGTTGGGGATCTTCTTGGCGAACCCGCCGAAGCAGAGCTTGTCCAGCTTTGGGCTTGGGTCCTTGCCCCGGCCGGCTTTTATCTCCCGACCGCAAAGGAACCTGCCGATGGAGGCCATGGGATTGGGGCCGGAGGTGCCGCAGAGGACCGCCGCGTCAAAGTCGTTGGTATACCGGGAGATGTAGTCCTGAGCAAGGAGCGAGCCCATGGAGTGTCCGAACAGGGTCACCGAGACCTGGGGATTCTCCTTGCGGACCGTGGCGCAGAGGGTGCGGATATCCATGAGGGTCTTGCCCCAGCCGTCCTCTGTGCCGAAATAGCCCCGGGGAACGCCTTCCTTCCAACTCTTGCCGTGGGAGGGCAGATCGAGACCGGACACCAGGAAGCCGTTTTCCGCCAGATACCTGGCGAAGGCGTCATAGCGGGCGATGTGCTCCGACATGCCGTGGACCAGCACCACCGCCCCGCGGATCTCCTCAGGGATCCACTGCCGAAAGACGATGTCGCATAAACCCGTCGCCGATGGAAAACGGCGCTCTTTTTGCGTGATGCTCATCCCCAGAAACCTCCACGATAGATAAGATATGATATTTTAGCACATGGCCGCCAAAATTTCAAGACATTGCGTCCAATCCGTCAGGCAGCAACAGGATAAGGTCTCCCTGCTGCATGATCCGGCCTTCGCCGTTCATCTGATACAGCAGAGCGGACAGCTTTCCCACGCTGATACCCAATTCCCGAGCCAAAGCCCTTTTGTCCTCCACTCGGCAGGCGCCCCGATAGGCGCGCCGCCGCAGGGCCTCCAAAAGCTTTTCTTCCATAGCTTCCTCCGTTTTTTGTATCTTATTGCTTTTGTCCGTTCTTGTCAACAAAGGGGCGGGATGGTATAATGGGCCCATGAAACTGATCTCATGGAACGTGAACGGCCTGCGGGCCTGCCTATCGAAAGGCTTTTTGGATTTCGTCCAGGCGGAACGACCTGACATTTTGGGTTTGCAGGAGACCAAGCTCCAGCCCGAGCAGGTGACCTTTGAGCTGCCTGGATACACCATGTACTTCAACAGCGCCCAGAAGAAGGGCTACTCCGGCACCGCCGTCTTCGTGAAGGATGAGCCTCTTTCCGTGACCTACGGCATGGGCATAGCGGAGCACGACCAGGAGGGCCGCGTCATCACCTTGGAGTACCCGAACTTCTTCTTCGTGACCGTGTACACCCCCAACTCTCAAGACGGGCTCAAGCGGCTCGACTACCGCATGACCTGGGAGGAGACCTTTTTGGCGTACCTCAAGGATTTGGACGAGAAGAAGCCCGTCATCGTCTGCGGAGACCTGAACGTGGCCCACGAGGAGATCGACATCAAGAACCCCAAAACGAACCGCATGAACGCCGGTTTCACGGACCAGGAGCGGGAGAAGATGACGGTATTGCTCAGCAACGGTTTTGCGGACACCTTCCGCCGCCTGTACCCCGACGCCCGGGACCGGTATTCCTGGTGGAGCTACCGCTTCCACGCCCGGGAGAACAATGCCGGCTGGCGCATCGATTACTTTTTGGTCAGCGAACGGCTCATGGACAAGGTCCGAGACAGCCTGATTTTGAGCGACGTGTACGGCAGCGACCACTGCCCCGTAGCGCTGCTGACGGAGGCCCTATGAGGATCATATTAGCCTCTCAGTCCCCCCGGCGGCGGGAGATACTGCAGCTTATGGAGATCCCCTTCGAGGTCATCGAAAGCCACGTGAAGGAGGTGCCGCCTGCCGGCGCCACCCCTGAAGAGCTGGTGAAGGCCCTGGCGGAACAGAAGGCCCGGGCCGTGTTCCAGCTGCACCCGGAGGACTGCGTCATCGGCGCGGACACGGTGGTGGATCTGGACGGCCGGGTCCTGGGCAAGCCCCACACGCCGGAGCGGGCCCGAGAATACCTGCACCTGCTGCAGGGCCGCAGCCACATCGTCTATACCGGCATCTGTGTCCTGACTCCGGGCCATGTGGATATCCGCTCCGCCCGGACGGACGTGACCTTCCGGCCCATGAGCGACGAGGAAATCGACTGGTACGTGGGCACCGGGGACCCCCTGGACAAGGCGGGCTCCTACGGGGTCCAGGGACCGGCCAGCCTGTTCGTGGACCATCTGGAGGGGAACTACTTCAACATCATCGGCATGCCTGCTCCCACCCTCTACGAGATGCTGCTGCAGGCCCACGTCATCGACCATCGGCACCGGGTCCTATGAACCAGGTCATCGCCGACAAGCTAAAGCTCCTGCCTGATACCCCCGGCGTCTATAAGATGCTGGACGATACGGGCACGGTCATCTACGTGGGCAAGGCCATCAGCCTCAAGAACCGGGTCAGCCAGTATTTCCAGGCGGGCAAGGACCATACGCCCAAGGTCCGGGCCATGGTCAGCCATATCGCGGATTTCGAGACCATCGGCGTGAGCAACGAAATGGAGGCGCTCTCCCTGGAGAGCAACCTCATCAAGGAGTTCATGCCCAAATACAACATCCTCCTGAAGGACGACAAGCACTTTCCCTACGTGCGCATCGACCTTAAGCAGGACTTCCCCCGGGTGGAGGTGGTGCGCCGCATACGCCAGGACGGAGCTACCTATCTCGGGCCCTACCTATCCGCCATCACCCTTCGGGAACAGGTGGCAGTCATCCGCTCCCACTTCCCCATCCGGCCCTGCCGGAAGGACATGGCTCGAGCCATCGCCCGACGGGAGCGGCCCTGCCTCATGTACCACATCGGCAAGTGCTGCGCCCCCTGCTCCGGCCAGGTGAGTCGGGAGACCTACCATGGATACGTGAAGGAGGTCATCGCCTTCTTGGAGGGGCGGACGGACAAGGTGCTTGCAGAGCTGCAGGCGCAGATGGAGGCAGCCGCTCAAAACCTGGAGTTCGAGCGGGCCGCCCGGCTCCGGGACCAGATACGCTCCATCGAGGGGCTGAACGAGAAGCAGGTGGCCATCTTCCCCAAGGAGGCCGAGGCGGACGTCTTCGCCCCCGCCAAGCTGGACGACCAGGCCATGGTCTTCGCCCTGTTCCTGCGGCAGGGGAAGATCGTGGGCACAGAGCACTTTTCCCTGACTGCTGTGGACGAGGACGACCCCGCGGAGATCCTCTCCGCTTTCCTCCTGCAATTTTACGACCGGGACGGCATCCTGCCCCCCAAGGAGGTGCTGTTGTCCCTGCCGGTCCCCAACGAGGACGCCGTCCAGGAGATGCTGAGCAGCCGGGCAGGCCGCAAGGTGCGCCTGTCTGTACCCCAACGAGGGGATAAAAAGAAGCTGACGGAGCTGGCCGAAAAGAACGGCCAGGATCTTTTGGAAAAGGAAAAGGCCCTGCGGGAGCGGGCCTGGGATCGAGACGAGGGGGCTGCGGTGCAGTTGGCCGGTCTATTGGGCCTCGAGGAATTTCCCAGCCGCATGGAGTGCTTCGACAACTCCCACATCATGGGCACGGACACGGTCTCGTCCATGGTGGTGTTTACCGACGGGAAGCCGGACAAGAACGCCTACCGGCGCTTCCGCATCCGCTCTGAGGCGGGCGGCGACGACCTTATCGCCATGGAGGAGGTCCTGACCCGGCGGTTCAAGAAGGGACCGCCCTACCCGGACCTCACCATCATCGACGGCGGCAAGACCCAGTTGGCCGTGGCCGAGAAGGTGCTCAGCGAGGCGGGGCTCCCATACCTCAATGTGATCGCCCTGGCGGAAAGCCAGGAGCTGATCTACACCCCGGACAGCGACGAGCCCATCGTCCTCCCCCGCAGCAGCCCTGTACTGCACCTGTTGCAGCGGATCCGGGACGAGGCCCACCGGTTCGCCATCTCCTACCACCGGTCCTTGCATCAGCGGAACGCGCTTTTGTCGGTGCTGGACGGGATCGAAGGCATTGGGGACACACGAAAGCGCGCACTGTTCGACGCTTTCATCACCCGGGACGCCATCGCAGGGGCCAGCGTGGACGAATTAGCCAAGGTCAAGGGCATGAGCCGTCCGGCGGCGGAAGCGGTGTATCGCTTCTTCCATCCGGCACAGGATATACAAGAGACTGAAACGAAAAAGGAAGGGTAAACCTATGGAAAACAAGGAACAGAAACAGATCATCCTCACCGGCGATAGGCCCACGGGCCGCCTGCATTTGGGCCACTTTGTAGGCTCCCTGCGGCGGCGGGTGGAGCTGCAGAACTCCGGCAAGTTCGACGCCATCAATATCCTCATCGCCGACGACCAGGCCCTGACGGACAACGCCGACAACCCCGGCAAGATCCGGGAGAACATCGTGAACGTGGCGTTGGACTACCTGTCCTCGGGTCTCGATCCGGAGAAAAGCACCATCTGCATCCAGTCCGGCCTGCCGGCCCTCCACGCCCTGACCTTCTACTATATGAATTTGGTGACCACGGCCCGGCTGTCCCGGAACCCCACCGTCAAGGCGGAGATGCAGATGCGTGGCTTTGCGGACGAGGGGCTCCCCGCGGGCTTCTTCTGCTACCCCGTGTCCCAGGCGGCGGACATCACGGCCTTCGACGCCACGGTGGTCCCCGTGGGTGAGGACCAGCTGCCCATGATCGAGCAGACTCGGGAGATCGTGGAGAAGTTCAACCGGACCTACGGCGAGACCCTGGTCATGCCCAAAGCCATGATCCCGGAGAATGAAAACCAACGGCGGCTCCCCGGCGTAGACGGCAAGGCCAAGATGAGCAAGTCCCTGGGCAACTGCATCTACCTGTCCGACGACGCCAAGACCGTGAAGAAGCAGGTCAACGGGAAGATGTTCACGGACCCCCAGCATCTGCGCATCGAGGATCCGGGCCATCTCGAAGGCAACGTGGTGTTCACGTACCTGGACGCCTTCTCCACGGACGATCACTTTAGGGAGTTCCTGCCCCAGTACGCCAATCTGGACGAGATGAAGGCCCACTACCAGCGGGGCGGTCTCGGCGACGGGACCTGCAAGAAGTTCCTGATCCAGGTCCTGGAGGAGACCCTCTCCCCCATCCGCGCCAATCGGGCCCAGTGGGAGGCGGACCTCGATACGGTCTACGACATCCTGGAGGCGGGCACAGCCAAGGCCCGGGAGACCACCAACGCCACTTTGGAGCGGGTCCGGGCGGCCATGCGCATCGACTACTTCGCCGACCGCCGCATCGTGAAGGAGTGGGAAAAGCAGCTCAAAGCGGCCAAGCTGTAAAAGCCAACGAAACCGCATATAAAACGGGGAGGGCATCTGCCCTCCCCGTTCTTTCGCGCATTTGATCGGATTACTCGTCCTCTTCCTCTTCGATCTTGGCCGCCTCGATGATCTTCTTGGCCTTGTCGCCGGGCACATCCTCGTAGCGAACGAACTCGCTCTTGAAGGAGCCGCGGGCCTGGGTCATGGCCAGCAGGTCGGTGGCGTACTTGGTCATCTCGGCAAGAGGCGCTTCGGCCACCACCTCGGTGAGGCCGCCGTCCACGGGGTTCATGCCCAGCATGCGGCCCCGACGACGGTTCAAGTCGCCGATGATGTCGCCCACGTTGTCGTTGGGCACCAGGATGTCGTACCGATAGATGGGCTCGATGAGGGCGGGAGACGCCTGGACGCAGGCGGCCTTATAGGCCAAGCGAGCGGCAGACTTGAATGCGACTTCCTTGGAGTCCACGGGATGGTACTTGCCGAAGAACAGCGTGGCCTTGACGCCGATCATGGGATAGCCGGCCAGGACGCCGTGCTTCATGGCCTCGCGGAGGCCCTTGTCCACCGCGGGGATGAACTCGCGGGGGACCACGCCGCCCACGATGGCATCCACGAACTCGTAGTCCACGCCTTCGTCAGCGGGCTCGAACTTGATGTTGACCACGCCGAACTGGCCGCTGCCGCCGGTCTGCTTCTTATGCTTACCTTCGGCCTCCGCAGTGGAGCGGATGGTCTCCCGGTAGGGGATGCGCTGCTCGTTCAGGGTGGCTTCCACGTTGAACTTGTTCTTCAGCTTGCTGCACACCACGTCGATATGCTTCTCGCCCAGACCGCACAGGAGCACGTCACCGGTCTCGATGTTCTTCTCGATGGTGATGGTGGGATCCTCCTCACGGATACGGTTGAGGCCGGCGATGACCTTGTCGTCCTCGCCCTTGTTCTTGGCCGCGATGGCCAGGGCGATGCAGGCCTTGGGGAACTCGATGGGCGCGACCTTCACGATATCGCTCTGCTCGCAGAGAGTGTCGTTGGTGGCGGTGTACTGGAGCTTGGGCAGGGCGCCGATGTCGCCGGCGTTGAGCTTATCGAGGGCAATGGTCTTCTTGCCGCGGATCAGCACGGGCGCGGTGGGCTTCTCGGCCTTCTCGGCGGTCACGTTGTAGGGGGCCACGTTGATGTCCAGGGTGCCGCGATGGACCTTCACGATGGAGTACTTGCCGAACTGATCGTTGATGGTCTTGGCCACGGTGGCCACCAGCTTGCCGTCCCGGGTGAGCTCGACGGCGTCGCCGGCCAGGTTGGTGGCTGCGGGGAGCTTGGCGTCGGCAGCGGCGGGCAGGTAGTGGACGATGTTATCGAGCAGAGTGAACACGCCCGCATTGTTGAGAGCGGAGGTGCATACCACGGGGGTCACGGTGCCTTCCTTGACGCCCTTGCTGAGGCCGAAGAGGATGTCCTCCCGGGGCAGCTCCATCTCCTCGAAGTACTTCTCCATGAGTTCCTCGTCCGCCTCGGCAGCGGCCTCGGTCAGCTTCTCATAGAGGGTCTGGGCTTCGTCGCTCAGGTTCCCGGGGATAGCGGTCTCCTTCAGGTTTTTGCCGTCGAAAAGGTACGCGGTCATGTTGATGATGTCCACAAAGCCCTTGAAGTTGCTGCCTTCCATGATGGGCAGCTGGATGGGGACCACGTTGGGGCCGAACTTCTCGTTGACCGCGGCCATGACCTTCTCGAAGGAGGCGTTCTCACGGTCCATCTGGTTGATGACCATCATGCGGGGCTTCGCCTGGGCCTGGCACATGGCCATGGCCTTCTCAGCGCCCACCACGGGGCCGGAGACGGCGCCGACGACGATCAGAGCGCTGTCGGCCAGGAACGCGGCGGAAGCCACGTCGCCGTAAAAGTCGTAGCCGCCCGGGGCGTCGATAAAGTTGATCTTGGTGTTCATCCACTCCACGGGCTCCACGGACATGTTGATAGAGCAGCCGCGCTTGGCTTCTTCGGGATCGAAGTCGGAAACGGTGGTGCCGTTCTCCACCTTGCCGATGCGGTCCACGAGACCGGTATCGAACAAAATAGCCTCTACAAGAGTGGTCTTTCCTTCGCCGGCATGGCCGAAAACGCCCACGTTGCGAATGGATTCAGCGGTATAGTTCTTCATCCTGTTTCCCCCTATTGGTTTGTTTCTCTAATGTATATCCTCTGTGGAGAAGGACTTCTCCACGCAAATACCCATTTTAGCTAAAGCATATCATAGCACAGGCATGGCCTTTTTGTCAAACATTTATACCCGCCAGCTTTGCAAATATTCCGCCTGCTCCGCCGTCAGTTCGTCCAGGGCCACGCCCATGGCGGAAAGCTTCTTTTTCGCCACCTGTTCGTCGATCTCCCGTGGCACGGCGTAGAGCTTTTTCTCCAGCTGCCCGTGCTGCCGGGCGATGAACCGGGCGGACAGCGCCTGGATGGCGAAGCTCATGTCCATGATCTCAGCCGGGTGCCCGTCCCCGGAGGCCAGGTTCACCAAGCGTCCCTCGGCGAGGACGTAGACCCAGCGGTCCTCGTCCAGACGGAAGCCCTCGATGTTGGGCTTCATATCCCGCCGTTCGAGAGCGTGCTCCCGGAGCCACTTTACGTCCACCTCTACGTCGAAGTGGCCGGCGTTGCAGAGGATGGCCCCGTTCTTCATGCAGGCGAAGTGCTCCGCCGTGATCACGTCTCTGTCCCCCGTCACCGTGACGAACAGGTCGCCGACCCTGGCCGCTTCGGCCATGGGCATGACGCCGAACCCGTCCATGATGGCTTCTATGGCCTTCACCGGGTCCACCTCCGTGACGATCACGTGAGCGCCCAGGCCCTTGGCGCGCATGGCCACGCCCTTGCCGCACCAGCCGTAGCCCGCCACCACGCAGGTCTTCCCCGCCACGATCAAATTAGTGGTCCTGTCGATCCCGTCGAATACGGACTGGCCTGTGCCGTACCGGTTGTCGAACAGATGTTTGCAGTCGGCGTCGTTCACGTCCATCATGGGAAAGGGCAGCACTCCGGCCCGCTCCATGGCCTTCAGACGGATGACGCCGGTGGTGGTCTCCTCGCAGCCGCCCAAAATGGTGGCTTTGAGGTCCGGATGCCGATCCATGACCCCGGACACGAGATCGCCCCCGTCGTCGATCAGGATATCCGGCTTATGAGAGAGCACTCGGTCGATGTTCTGTTCGTACGCCTCAGCCGTGCAGCCGTGAAGGGCATACACGTGCATGGGGGCGCTCTCACCGTTCCCGTGGGCGAGGGCTGCCGCCACGTCGTCCTGGGTGGACAGGGGGTTGCTGCCGGTGACGATCATGTTGGCACCACCCGCCTGCAGCACTCGGCAGAGGTACGCGGTCTTGGCCTCCAGGTGGATCGACAGGCCCACGGTGAGGCCTTGAAAGGGCTTCTCCTTCTCGAAATCCGCTCGGATTCCGTTCAAGAGGGGCATGTTCCGTTTGACCCATTCTATCTTCTTTTCGCCGGAAGGGTACAGGGAGATATCTTTGATGACGCAATCCATGTAGAGGTCCTCCTTATCCGCAAAAGTCCAGGATGATGTAGGCGATCTTGTCGCTGTGGTTCACGTAGCTGCCGTGGTCCTCCCCCGGCAATATCAACAGCTCCGCCCCGGGGATGGTCTCGGCGATGAAGCGGGTGTTCCGCTCACGAATGATGTCCCGGCTGCCCGCTACCACCAGAGTGCGGGCCTCGATGGCCCTCAGGTCCTCCGCCGGGATATGAGGCTCGGTCAATAAGATGGTGTTATAGATGTTGGGGTCCTGCCGGTTCTCCCAGCGTATCTCCATATACGCCCGCCGCTTCAGGGCCCTTGGACGGGTATTGGCTCCGCAGACGATGAGGTCCGTGATCCTATCCGTCCACCGGGCCGCCATGAGGGCCACGATGCCCCCGTCGGAGTAGCCGCAGAGGGCCACGTCCCACAGGTCCATCTCCTCCAAAAAGGCCAGCAGGTCCGAGGCCATGTCCTCATAGTGGAGCTCGTCCACCATGTCGCTGTTCCCATGGCCCCGGCTGTCGATGGCAAAACAGGTGAAATGGTCCCCCAGCACCTCCATGGCTTCGTCGAAGATGCTGTGGTCCTCCCCGTTGCCATGGAGGAGCACCAGGGGCCGCCCCTCCCCGTATTGCTCGTACCAGAGCCGTATGTCGTTCACGAAAGCGTCCATAGCCTTCTCCTAAAAAAGCCGCCCCGAGGCGGCTGGGTGTGGTGAGGTCACCTATCCATGCCCCGCAGATACTCTACCGCCGCCTGCAGCTGGGTATCGCTCTCGTAGGGGATGGAGGGAATGTTGTAATAGGTCAGGCCTTCGGGCAGCTCCACCACATGGTCCGGAGTGATGCCCGTGCCCTGGATGCACACGCCGGAGGGCGTGTAGTAGGCGTCGGTGGTGAATTTGATGGTACCGTCCCGGCCGAAGTTGATATCGAAGAAGGTCTGGACGATGCCCTTGCCGAAGGTCACGGTGCCGAAGAGCTCCGCCACGCCGTTGTCCTTCAGGGCGCCGGAGAGAAGCTCGCTGGCCGAGGCGGAGTAGCCGTTGACCAGCATGGCGATGGGCAGGTCCAAACCGTCGGAATGGGTCCTGTAGACCGTCTCCTCGTTGATGCGGCTCTTCACGGTGGTGATGACCGCGTTTTTGGGCAGGAAGATATCGGCGATGTCGCACACGTCGGACAGGGATCCGCCCAGATCGTCCCGCACGTCCAGCACCAGGGCCTCCATGCCCTGCTCCTTCAGGTCCTTCAAGGCGTCCTTCACCTCCCGGACCACCTGGCCGTGGAAGCCGGAGATGTAGACATAGCCGATGGAGCCGTCCAGCATCCTATAGGTCACGTAGGGGGAGTAGACCTGGCGCATGGTGACGGTGAAGGTCAGCTCCTGGCCGTCCCGCAGGATGACCACGGTGTTCACGTCCCCCTCCTCATGGGTGATATAGCCCAGAAACTCATCCAGGGTCTTCCCCGTCGCGGGCTCGCCGTTGGCGTAGATTAGCTGATCCCCCACCAGGATGCCTGCCTCCCTGGCCGGGGTGTTTTCATAGACCTCGGTGATGATGAAGGTGCTGTCCCCCTTGTCGGACACCAGCACGCCCATGCCGATGAAGTTGCCGGAGTTGCTGTTGAGGAGGGCGTCGTACTCGTCCTTGGTGTAGTACTCGGCGTAGTCGTCCCCCATGTTGGCGGCCAGGCCCTTGACGGCGCCTACGACCATATTCTCCTGGGTATCGTCGTCGTAGAAGTAGTAATTCTTTTTCACCAGCTCCATGGCTTCAGACACAGTCTGGAGCCCGGACAGCTTTTTCACATAGTAGAGAGACGTCAACAGTACGGCAAAAACAGCCGCCAGCACCGCGTACAACAAGCAAAGCCATACGCTGATTCGGCGGCTCCTTTTTCTGTTTCCTACGGGATATGGTTCAAAGGAACGGTTGGATTCTTCCATGTACGAAAAAGGGTCACTCCATTTTGTAGGGCCGCATGAAGTCAGGCAGGACCTCTTCGCCCTTGCTCACGGACAGGATGATGTGGAGGTGGTGCTGATCGGCCAGGTGGCTCAGCTGCTCGAAGAAGCTCTTGAGCTCGCTCAGATCCGCCTTGATCACGTTCTCGAACCGGTCCACAAACACATACTCCAGATCGAAGTCCGAAGCGCACAGACCGCACAAAAAACCCAGGAACATATCGGGATCGTTCACAGCGTAGTCCGCCACGTTGATGAAGCGGATGCTGTACCCCAGATCGTACATGTAGCTGTTGTCGTCGTCGATGAACACCATGCTGCCCTTGGCCTGGTCGGAAATACTGTTGGCCAAAGAGATGATCCTCTTGGTCTTGCCGGTACCCTTTTCTCCACAGATGATCTCGATCAATTCATACGCCTCCTTCGGTTGATAGTAGTATTGTACGCTGATTCGTCCTCTTTTGCAAGCGGGGAAAAGCTTTCTCCATAAAAAGGTTTACCTTTTGATTTCTTTCTGCTCGTGGTAGCTCTGTTCCGTATTCACGGACCACAGGGCGGTCTTGTCTCCGCCGCCGCTCTCCAGGATGTCCACGGCCGCAAAAGCGGTGGCCATGGAGTGGTCCATGTTGTTGTAGCGATGCTGGCCGTTGCGGCCGATGCAGTAGAGGTTGTCGAAGCCGTCCAGGAAGCGGACGATCCTGTCCATGTGGGCGTAGCCGTCAAAGTAGGCGGGATAGGCCTTCTTCACCCGCTCCGCGTGGGCGTCCAGGATGTCCTCGGCCCGGGCGATGCCGATCCGTTCGATCTCCCGCTTGCCCAGTTCGATCAGCTCCTGGTCCTTCATCCGCCACAGTTCGTCCCCCTCGTCGGCAAAATACTCAAGGCCCACCCACACGGTTCCCTCCGGATTCTTCACCATGTAGGGGGACCAGTTGTTGAAGATCTGGACCCGGCCCAGCTTCACGTCCTTGTCCTGGACGTAGATCCAGCAGTCGGGGACCCTGTTTCGGATGGTCCTGCGCTTGGTGTCGTTGCGGATCTCGAGGTCCTTCACCAGCAGTCCCACCGTGATGAAATCCCGATAGGGCAGAGTGTCCGCCGCGGTGCGCACGTCCTCAGGCACCGGCGTGCCGACGAAATCGTCGATCAGTTCCCGCACAGGCATGGAGGAAAACACGGCGTCTGCGGCTAAGCGAAGCTCCTCCCCCGCCGCCCGGTACCGAACGGCAGCGATGCGGCCATCCGCAACTTCGATGGCGGTCACAGGGCAATTCATTTTTATGTCACCGCCCAGGGTTTTGACCTCCTCCGCTGCCAACTCCCACAGCTGACCGGGGCCCAGCTTGGGGTAGCAGAACCGCTCGATGAGGGAGGTCTCCACCTCCCCCTTGGTCCCCAGGAGCTTGCGAAGGATATCCTTCAGGATGGCGCGGATGGACAGGCCTTTGACCCGCTGGGCGCCCCAGTCCGCAGAGATCTTGGATGGGTGGCGGCCCCAGACCTTTTCCGTGTAGCTCTCGAAGAACATGCTGTACAGCACCCGGCCGAAGCGGTTGATGTAGAAATTCTCCAGGGAGGTCTCGGGGAGCTTGTGAACGCAGGAGAAAAGATAGCTGCACCCCGCCTTGAGCGTGGTGAAAAAGCCCATGTTGCGGATGGTGGACCACTTCATGGAAATGGGATAATCGAAGAAATGGCGCTGGAAGTAGATGCGGCTCACCCGATCACGGATCAGCATGACCCGGTCCGTTTGCTCCGGATCCGGTCCGCCCGGGGCATAGTCCTTCTGGACGTCCAGCCGCTTGTCGTCCCAGGCGGGCGCGCCCTGCAGGGGCATGAGCTCTGCCCACCACCGGTTCACCCGTTCATCCTTGCTGAAGAACCGGTGGCCGCCGATATCCATGCGGTTGCCGTGATAGCGGACGGTCTGGGAGATGCCGCCGATGCGGTCGGTCGCCTCCAAAACGGTGACGGAATGGCCTCTTTTCAGCAGCTCTATAGCAGCGGTAAGGCCGGCGGGGCCGGCGCCGATGATGACGATTTGCTTTGCTTCCATAGGAGTATCATACCCAGAGACAGGGCCATAGTCAAGGGAGGGCGCCTTTCTTTACCGTTCGTTTGCTTTCTTGACGAATTATAGCCATCCCAAGGCTTCGCGCTGCGCCCGAAGCATGGCTTCGTGCTCCGCCCGGGAGCGGGAGATGAACTCAAATGTGAGATATTCGGGGTCGATCCATTCGATGAACGCTTTCACGCCCGGGCAGGTAAAGGGTTGGTGCTGGTCGCAGCAAAAGGCGTGCGTATAGACCTGCTCCATGCGCTTTTGGGGATCGGCGGAGAGAACGGGCGGATGGGCGGCCACGCGAGCCATGTACTCGCCCGTCAGGGACTGATGGAGGTGCATGCCTCGGATGGCTCGGCGGACCGTCTCCCCCTGCTCCTCTATCCGGCGGCGGAGATAGGATAGAGCCTCCTCCTGGGTGCGCAAGGTGAGGTCCGTGTGCATGAGATGGCCCGTGTCCAGCATGATGCCCTTGTTCCGGTAGCGGACGCCCTCTAAAAGCTGTCGCGTCACCTCCGGTTCCGTCAAAGTCAATCCCGGGTGCCACAGATTCTCCATCAACAGGATGAGATCCCCGTCCGGCTCGGGGAACAGAGCGTTCAACAGGTCCGCGGCAGCCGATGCCACCTCCGCGCTGGTGTGATGATAGCGCAGGGTGAAGAGCTCCTCGTCGGCGCAGTCGGATACGTGGAAGACCACATATTCGGCTCCCTCAGCCCTGGCCTTGGCGATATCCTGTTCATAGGCGTCCACCAGCGCGTCGGGCGTATCCCCGCCGTAGAGCGCACGAACAGCTTTTGAACCGCCCAAATTACGCTGACACGCTGCCATGTCGCCCGTATAAAAGTCGAACCAATAGGGATAGTAGATCAGATGGACGCCTACGATCCTTTCCGGCGGCACCACGCCCCGGAGGTCCGGGCCGCAGTGCATGAGCTCCAAGCCGTCGAAGCCCTGGAGGGCTGAAATGAGATCGGCCCGATCCCTGTATCGGTCCAGATCATCGCTGTAGGTGGTCAGGTTAAAGGTGCGCTTCATGGGATTACAGTCGTGAGGTGGCACGGGTCCAGGAGCACCAGCCCCTCCGACCCCTCCCGGATCTCGCAGCGGTAGCCCTGGCAGTTATCGAGAGGCCAGCTGTAGAAGGGGGCTTTAGGCTGGGCAAAGCGGTGCAACACGGTCATGACGACCCCGCCATGGACCATGAAAAAGAGCCTGTCCTGCCCCGCCCGTTGGGCCCGCGCCACCTCCCGCCGAAAGGCAGCGGCCACTCGATGTTGGAAGACCAGCGTGGCGTCTCCGTGGGGGCAAGGGCCCATGCACCGGGTCTCCTCCACCCACCAGCGGTAGTCGGCATCGTCGCTCATCTCGTCGGCGGAACGGCCCTCAAAGTCGCCAAAATCCATTTCCCGCAGGCCCTGGCAGACCCGCTGCCGGGCGTTGGGGAACAGGATGGCCGCGGTCATTTGCGTCCTTTTGAGGGGCGACACGACGACCTCACTGACGCTGGGATCACAGCCTGCGGCCCTGGCCGTCTCCACGCCCAGCGGGCTCAACGGTTCGTCCGTGGCGCCCATATATTTGCGGGCGGCGTTGCCCGGGGTCTGCCCGTGGCGAAAGAGAAAAACCTGCATATCACGCCCCCTTGATGACCGTAGGAATGCCCGCCACCAGACGGATGACCTTGTCCGCCCGTTGTCCGAGCAGCACACACAGGCGGCCTGTGGCCTCCCGTGCGCGGCGCTGCTCGTAGCGGATGGGGATGACGCCGGACCCCACTTCACAGCAGGCCACGGCCTCCTTCTGCAGGAGCTTCGGGAGCAACCCTTCCGCCCCCTCCGGGTCTGCGGCCACCAGCTTTTCGAGGCCGTACAAAACCTTTTTATCGTCCAGCACGCCGTCGGCAATGTCCTCCGACTTATATCCAAGGGATTCCAGATAGGTGCGCTTGCCCGCGCCAGCGCCGCCCAGGATCAGGATCATAGGCCCACCATCCTTTCCGTCAGCACCAAAAGGGTCAGCATGACCAACTCCGCCACCTGCAGCTGGAACCCGGCGATGTCCCCGGACATGCCCTGAAACTCCTTCATGGCCATGCGCCGCACCAGCAGCAGCGTCGCCACCGCCCCCAGGGCCATGACGCCGCCCACCAATGGCCAGACGATCACCATGGCAGCGGCAGAGAGGATCACCCAGCCCACAGCCATAGCGCCGACGGTCCTGTCCGCTGCCTGATGGAAGAAGTTCAGCGTCCCCTCCCCCGGCCGCACAGGCAGCAGCGTCCCGGACACGGCGGACAGGCCCCGGCTCATGACGTGGATAAGGCCCAGCAGCAGGACCGTCCTGCGGTACAGGGGCAGGTCCGCGCACAGACCGAACCAGGCCAAGAGGTAACATGCGAGGCCGATGCTGGCGAAGGCGCCCGCGTGGGGGTCCTTCAATATGGCCCGCTTCTTCTCCGGCGCAGCGTGGCTCTTGAGGGCGTCCACGGTATCCATGAAGCCATCCATATGTATGCCGCCGGTAAGCAAAACGGGGATCAGGGTGAAGCCCACGGCAGAGAGGACCATGCCCAGAGCCAGGAAGCTGCAAAGGCGCAGCCACAGGTATTCCGCTGCGCCGATGACCAGGCCCACCAGGGGCAAGGCAACCAGCATATACCGGATCTTCTCCTTCTCCCAGGGCACCTGAGGCGCGGGCAGGGCGGAGAACATGGAGAAGGCGGCGAAGATGGAATAGATAAGGTTCATACCGTCTCTCCTTTCAAACAAATCGGGATGCCCGCCACCAATTCATACACCTGATCCGCCATGGCGGCCACCCGGGCGTTGATCTCCCCTAAATACCGGATATAGGCGCGGGTCTCGTCGGAATAGTCTTCGTTGTCGCTGCCCACGTCGTTAGTAATGATGATGAGGGTGTCCGTCTGTCGATGGAGGTTCTCCACCCCCGTCACCACCTTCTCCACCGGGTTCACTGGCATGTCAGGCTGTATATACATCTCGTTGGCTGTGAGATTGCATAAACACTCCAGCAGGGCCGTGCCGCCTTTCTGCGGCAGCTGCAGCGTATCTACACCCGTATATCGCTCTATGGTCTCGAATCCTTTGTTCCGGCGGAGCTCCCGGTGGCGGGCGATCTTCTGCAGGCATTCGTCATCGTAGGGCTGCATGGCGGCGATATAATGCAGCGGTTTGGGCCCCTGTACCGCCAGTTTTTCGCCGTATGCGCTTTTCCCGCAGGCAGACCCGCCGGTGAGCAGGATCAACATCACTTGCCTCCCTGGGGCGTGTAGGCGTCGATCCCCACCGCGTCGAAGGTGGCGTTTCCGCCGTACACAGCCAAAGCCATGTCGAGGAGTGGCAACAGGCACACGCCGCCCGTGCCCTCGCCAAGACGCATATTCGCAAAAATGATTGGATTTTTATTCAATACCATCAACACCCGTTTGGCCGCCGGCTCGTCGGAGCAGTGGCTGGGGATCATGGCGATGTCCGACCCTGGGCACAGCTTCTGCGCCATCAACGCCGCTACGGCGCTGATGAACCCGTCGATGATAACGGGTACCCCATGGATGGCGCCGCCGATAAACAGCCCGGCCATGCCGGCGATATCCAGCCCGCCCAGCTTGCTCAGCACGTCCAGAGGGTCCTTGGGGTCCGGCTTGTTCACGGTGATGGCTCGCTCGATGGCCCAGATCTTCCGGTGCAGGCCCGCGTCGCTGAGGCCCGCGCCCCGGCCCGTGACCGTCTCCGGCGGCAGGTTCAACAGCGACGCCACCAGAGCGCTGGATGTAGTGGTATTGCCGATGCCCATCTCCCCGGAGACCAGGAGCCTGTAGCCCCGATCCTTCAATTCTTTGACCAGCTCCACGCCCACAGCTATTGCCGCGAGGGCCTGGTCCCTCGTCATGGCGGGGCGGCGAGCCATATCCTCTGTGCCGTCCATGACGTGACGGTCCAACACCCCCTCCACCCGTCGGACCATCCCAAGATCCACGGGCAGCACGTCCGCGCGGGCAGCCCTGGCCATCTTGCAGACGGAGGAGTTCATCTTCACCATCTCCCCCGCCATGCGGGCGGTGACCTCCTGGCCGGTCTGGGTCACGCCCTCCCGCACCACGCCGTTGTCCGCACAGCAGACCACCACGGTCCTTTTGGAGATATCTACCTCAGCCGTCCCCGTCAGGGCGGCCATGTCCATGACTAACCGCTCCAAGGCTCCCAGGCTTCCCAGGGGTTTGGCGATGCTGTCCCACTGACGCTGGGCTACGGCCCGAGCTTCCAGGTCAGGCTTGCGCAGGCTGTTTTGCCATTCTTGCAGCAGTTCCTCCATGGCTACGCCTCCTTCCACTGGGCCAGCAATCGGATCATCCAGGCCCGCACGTCCATGCGATAGACCCGATTCAACACGTCGTCGGAAAAGACCTGGTCCATAGGCCCGTCGGCCACCACCTGCCCTTTATCCAGGAGCAGCGCGCGGGTGCCGTAGGCCCGGGCCAGGGAAAGGTCGTGGACCACGGAGATCACGGCCCGATCCTGCCCCCGCAGCCAGTTCTGTATGAGCTCGAAGACCTGCTTCTGGTACACCAGATCCAGGTGGTTGGTGGGCTCGTCCAGGAGCAGGAGCTTTGGGTCCTGGCAGAAGGTCTGCGCAAGAAACGTCCGCTGCAGCTCGCCGCCGGACAGGGTCAAAACGGACTGATGCCTCTGTTCCCACAACCCCGTCTGCTCCAGGGCCTGCCGCACGGCGTCCTCCTCCCCGCTGTGGCGGGAGAAGATGGTGGGCGCGTAGGCGTAGCGGCCCAGGCGGACCACCTCCTCCACGGAGAAGGCGTAGCCCACGAAATGGTTTTGCGCCAGGACCCCGATATTTCGCGCCAGTTCGTGAGCTTTCATGGTCCTGGCGTTCTTTCCTTCGAAAAACACGCTGCCTCGAGCAGGCGCGCCGCCGGTGACGGCGTTTATCAGGGTGGACTTTCCCGCCCCGTTGGGGCCCACGATCATGAGCCATTCCCCGGGGGCAAGGTCGAAGGAGACGTCTTTCAGTATGGTCAGGTCCCCGTAGGACACGGATAGGTTTTCAACTTGCAGCATCACTCACGTCACCGTCCCTTCCGGGAGGACCCGTAGATGTACACGAAGGCCACCGCGCCGATGATGGAGGTGACCACGCCGATGGGCAGTTCCTTGGGATTCAGGAGCGTCCGGGCGATGAGGTCGGAGAGCATGAGGAAGATGCTGCCGCCGAACAACGACGCGGGCAGCAGCCGCTTATGGTTGGGCCCCACCAGAAGCCGGACCATGTGGGGCGTCACCAGGCCCACGAAGGCGATGGTGCCGCCGATGGACACGCAGACCCCGATGAGACCGGAGACGGCGATGAGGATGATGAGCTTCACCCGGCGCACGTTCACACCCACGTGACGGGCGTTTTCCTCCCCCACAGCGAAGGCGTTGAGCTCCCGGGCATGCAGAAGGATGACGCCGCCGAAGAGGATTAAGGCGCCCAGGAGCACCAGCACGTTTCGATAGCTGGTACCCTGCAAACTTCCCATGGTCCAGAAGGTGATGCTTCTAAGATGCTCCCCGGAAAAGGTGATGACGATGCTCATGACGCTGGAAGCGAACATGGAGAAGATGACGCCGATCAGAATGATGGTGTTGGTGGACAGGGAGAAATCCAGCTTATAGGCAAGGCCCAATATGATCAGCAAAGAACAAAAAGCGAACACCATGGCCATGACCATGGTGCCCGCAAAGGGCAGACCGGGTATAGTAACGCCGAAGGCGATGGCGATGACCGCCCCCAAGGACGCGCCGGAGGACACGCCCAGGGTGGAACCGTCCGCCAGGGGGTTCTTCAAAAGTCCCTGCATGGCACCGCCGCACAGGGACAAGCTGGCCCCCACCAGCAGCACGGCTAACACGCGGGGCAGCCTCGACGTGAGCAGGATAGCAGGCGCCGTGCCTGCGGCCTGCTCCAGGCCCCATATCCCCCGCCAAATCACCGACACGGTGGTCTTGAAGGGGATGCGGACGCTGCCGACGCAGACCGAGAGGAGCAGCGTCAACACCGCTGCCGCAGCAAAGAGCAGATATTCCCATCCGCGAAAGTGCTCGCCGTTCCTCCGGTCCATGATATTACTGCATTACGCGGCGGGCGCCAGCTCCTGGGCTGCCAGGCTCTCCACCACGAAGTCAAAGAGCATCTGGGCGCCTTCGGCGAGGCCCGGGCCGGGGCGGGTCAGTTCGTCGTTCGGAAGACTCAGAACGTCTCCGTTCTTCACGGCGGTCACGTTCTCCCAGCCGGGCCGTGCCATGATCTCCTCCTCGGGCGAAGGCCCTTCGCCCGAATACATGGTCGTGGTCACGATAAAGTCAGGGTTCCGCTCAATGACCTGCTCCTCCGAGATCTCGGCCCATTTCTCAACATCGTCGAAACAGTTCTTGAGTCCGATCATATCCGCGATTTCGTTCATGAAGGTGTTGTTGCCCGCGGTCCACTGGGGATAGATCTCAAAGTAGATGGTCTTGGTGCCGTCGTAGCGGTTGGCTCTGATCTCGCTGAAGATGGAATCCATATCGGAGATGATCTGCTCGGCCTCCTCCTTCTTGCCCATGACGTCGCCGATCAGGCGAATGGAGGTATAGACGCCCTCGATGTCCTGGGCGTCGCTGACCACCACCTTGATGCCGGCCTTCTCCAGCTGTTCCACCTGCTCCGTGGTCTGAGCCATGGTCGCCATGAACAGCACCTCGGGCTCCAGGGCGATGATCTGCTCAATGTTCGTATCATAGCCGGACTGCACAGAGGGAATATCCAACGCTTCCGCGGGATATATGCAATATTCGCCGCGGCCCACCAAAGCTTCCTCGGCGCCCAGGGCAAAGATGATCTCACAGTCGGCAGCGGAGAGAGCCACGGCCTTCTCCACGGGCTTGTCGAAGGTGATCTCCCGGCCCGTCATGTCGGTGACGGTGAAGGAGTCGTCCGCCAACGGCATCTTCACGGCGGGCAAAAGCAGCAGGGCAGCGAACAGGATCGCCAGCAATTTCTTGAGTTTCATGTGTTTCTTCCCCTTTCTGGTATTCGCTGAATAGGACAGGAACTAAAAAGCTCCCCAGAATTGAGGAGCGCAAAATGGCGGACACGGCATGCCCGACGGTTCACTCAATCCCAGAAGTGTACGTGTCCAAACAGGTCTCCCGGCTCGGCTTCCTCCTACTGTGAGCCCCTTCCCATTTCTCAAGGAAACAGTGGGTATGCGCTCGTTCGTCCGCCTTACGGTTACTGGGATAGCCCGGGATTCTCACCCGGTTCCCTCAGCCTTTTGGCCGCTGCTTTTGCAGATAAGGACACGCTATTCAACTGGGTATAGTATATCCCTGTCCCCCCTATTCGTCAAGATGCCCCTTGTCCCCTTGCACAAGGTATGGTATGCTGGACGCGATTCGACAGGGAGGTTTTTGCCATGGCTATCAACTTCAACACCAACTCCGCCTGGAACCTGAAGCCTATCGCGGTGGACAGCGTCCGCAGCGAGGTAAACGGGCTCCTCATCGCCGGTGAGGAGATCGTCCAGGCCTTCCATACCGTCCGGGACCAGCTCGTCTTCACCAACAAGCGCATCATCGCCATCGACGTGCAGGGGATCACCGGCAAGCGCAAATCCTACGCCTCCATGCCCTATTCCAAGATCCAGTTCTTCTCCATCCAGACGGCCGGATTCCTGGAGCTGATCCCCGACTCGGAGCTGTTCATCATGTTCACCAACGGGTTCACCGCCAAGTTCGAGTTCAAGGGCAACGTGGACATCGGCCAGATCGGCCGCATGATCTCCCAGTACGTTTTAGGATAGGCCCATGGAAATACGAGCATACGCTGCATACGACGAAACGCAGATCCTGAGCCTCTACGAAAGCGTGGGCTGGACCGCCTACACAGACCGCCCCTATGTGTTGAGAAAGGGGATCGAGAACTCCCTGTTGTGTCTGGCCGCCTTTGAGGGGGACCGATTGATCGGTCTCATACGTGCCGTCGGCGACGGACAGACCGTGGTGTTGATACAGGACATTTTGGTGCATCCGGAATATCAGCGCCAGGGTGTGGGGACCAGGCTCATGAAGTGCGTCCTGGAACGCTTTAAGGACGTGCGGCAGGTGCAGCTGCTCACAGACGATACCCCTAAAACCATTTCGTTCTACGAGTCCTTGGGGTTCCAAAGCGCAGATCGGTTCGGCTGCAAAGCCTTTCTGCGAGGATAACAAGAGCATATGAAAAGGCCGTCCCTTTGGACGGCCTTTTTCTGTATGGGGATGCCCTTTATTTACGGGCGATGACGGCCTTAGCCTGCGCCTCGATATGGGCGGCGGTGAGGCCGAAGCGCTGCTGCAGGTAGCTCTGGGTGCCGACCTCGCCGAACTCGTCCTCCACGGACACGTTGGCCGCGGGCACGGGGCAGGTCTCCGCCAGGACCTCCAGCACGGCGGAATAGAGGCCGCCGTGACGGTTGGCGTTCTCCGCCACCACGACGGCGCCGGTCTTCTTGGCCATGGCGGTCACGGTCTCCTTATCGATGGGCTTGATGGTATAGCAGTCCACCACCGCCGCGGAGACGCCCTGCTTCTCCAGGGAAAGGGCGGCCTGCAGGGCCTCATGGACCATGATGCCCGCGGCGAAGATGACCACGTCCGTGCCGTCCCGCAGCACGGGAGCCTTGCCGATGGGCAGCTCAGACCCGTCCGCGTAGATGCGGGCCATGCTCTTGCGGCCTACCCGCAGATACTTGATACCCGGCCGGTCCACGGCCTGCTTCAAGAGGCTGATGAGGCAGGTGGGGTCCGAGGGCTCCAGGACGGTGGAACCGGGGATGACCCGATAGAGAGCCACGTCCTCGAAGGGCATATGGGTGCCGCCGTTCATGGCCGCGGTGACGCCTGGGTCGGAGCCCAGGACCGTGATATCGTTCTTGGCATAGCCGCCGGAGAGGAAGATCTGGTCGAAGCAGCGCCGGGAGGCAAAGATGCCGAAAGAGTGGATGATGGGCTTGAAGCCCGCCATGGCAAGACCCGCGGCCACGCCGGCCATGTTCGCTTCCGCGATGCCGCAGTCGATGGCCCGGTCCCGATGGGCTGCGCCGTATTTCAGCGTGCCGATGCAACTCATGAGGTCGGCATCCAGATAGATGGCGTCGGGGTCGCTCTCCAAGATGGCGGGGATGGTCTCCCCCAGGACCGCCTTGCACAGACGCTCGTCCATTTCGCCGTTGTATACGATCTTCATATGCTTAGCCCTCCAGCGCGGCGAGCTCGGCCTTGAGCTCAGTGGTCCACTTCTCGTACTTCTCGTCGTTCACCGGCATGCTGTGGTTCATGAGGGTGGTGGCCACCTCCTCAATGCCCGCGCCCTTCACCGTGTCCAACACGATGGCGTAGGGCTTGTCGCCGCCCTGACGGGTGCGCTCCAAGGCCCCTGCGATGGCTTCCACGTCGTTGCCCTTCACCTCGACGGTGTCGAAACCGAAGGCCTTCATCTTCTCCACGAAGCTGCCCATGGGCAGGATCTCGTCGCAGATGCCGTCCAGCTGCTTCTTGTTCCAGTCGATTAGGACCACCAAATTGCTGAGCTTGTGGGCCGCAGCGAAGGCGAAGGCCTCCCAGCACTGGCCCTCGTCCATCTCGCCGTCGCCTACGATCAGGAAAACTCGATCCTTGCGGCCCTTGAGCCTATCGCCCAACGCCAGGCCCACAGCCTGGGACGTGCCCTGGCCCAGGGAGCCAGTGGTCACGTCGATGCCGGGGGTCTTGTTCCGATCGCAGTGGCTGGGCAGCCGGGTGCCGTTCTTGTTGAGGGTCTTGAGCTCCTCATAGGGGAAGTAACCCTTGACGGCCAAGGTCCCGTAGACGCCGGGGCCGGCGTGACCCTTGGAGCAGACCAGCTTGTCCCGGTCAGCCCACTTGGGATCCTCCACCTTGATGTTCATCTCGCGGCCGTAGAGGACCGCCATCACGTCTGCGATGCTCAGCGCCCCGCCCAGATGGCCGGAACCGATGGAGTGAATGGCGTCCAGAGTGGCCAGGCGAATGCGGATGGCAAACGCCTGGAGCGCTTTGACTTCTTTCTGATCCATATGTATCTCCTTTTTGAAATAGTGTTTACCACATATACCTACAGTGTATACTATTGTATCGCATTTCGGCAGTCATGGCAAGAGCCCGTCATCCATTTTTCTCCACGGCCCGCTGCTTTTCCATGAGGGCGCGAATGCCGCTTTCCCCCAGGGACAACAGCGCGTCGAGCTCCGCCCGGGAGAAGGCCCGCCCCTCCCCCGTGCCCTGGACCTCGATGAACTCGCCCGTCTCGTTCATAACCAGGTTCATGTCCACCTGGGCGGCGGAGTCCTCCCCATAGCAGAGGTCTAGCATGGGCCGGTCGTTGACGATGCCCACGGACACGGCGGCGATACGGTGGATGAGAGGATCCTCCTCCAGCCGTCCCTCCTTCAGCCATTTCTGTACCCCCAACGCCACGGCCACGTAGGCCCCGGTGATGGAGGCCGTGCGGGTGCCGCCGTCGGCCTGCAGCACGTCACAGTCCACATAGATGACCCGCTCTCCGATCTTCATAAGGTCCACCCCCGCCCGGAGGCTCCGGCCGATGAGGCGCTGGATCTCCGTGGAGCGGCCGTCTTGCTTCAAGTAGTCCCGCTTCTTTCGATTGCCGGTGCTGGAGGGGAGCATGGCGTACTCCGCCGTGAGCCATCCTTTCCCCGTCCCCTTCAAAAAGGGCATGGTCCCCTCCTCCAAGAGCGCCGTACACAGCACCCTGGTGTTGCCCCAGCAGATGAGCACAGAGCCGCCCTTGGTGTCCGTAAAGTCACGGATCATGGTGATGGGTCTCAATTCGTTTTCCTGTCTTCCGTCCTTGCGCATGGTGATCCTCCTGTCTGCTGATCGATGTTATATCTTACCATATCCTACGCAAAAAGAAAAGCGGCATCGCTGCCGCTTTGCTCTTGATTCTGTCACTCCGCCTTGGGGGCTGCCGCCTTGGGCTCCACGGCCTTGCGGTGGGAGCGGGCTGCCTTGGGCGCGTCCAGGCGGATGGGGTCCTTGCGGAGGATGGTGGGCTTCTTGAGCTTGCGGATCACGTCTCCGTCGATCTCGCAGGCCCGGATGTCCTCCTCGGAAGGGATGTCGTACATGACGTCCAGCATCACGTCCTCCATGATGGCCCTTAGACCCCGGGCGCCGGTCTTGCGCTCGATGGCCTCCTTGGCCACGGCCCTAAGGGCGTCCTCGGTGAGGATCAGCTCCACTCCGTCCATCTCAAAGAGGCGGGCGTACTGCTTGGCCAGGGCATTCTTGGGCTCCGTGAGGATGTGCATGAGGGCCTCCTCGTCCAGGCTGTCCAAAGTGACGATCACTGGGACCCGACCCACGAACTCAGGGATCAAGCCGAACTTCAAAAGGTCCTCCGGCAGGATGTCCTTCAGGACCTGGCCTATGTCCTTCTCCTCCCGGGATTTGATGGCCGCGCCGAAGCCCAGCATCTTCTGGCCCGTGCGGCGCTCGATGATCTTGTCGATGCCCGTGAAGGCGCCGCCGCAGATGAAGAGGATGTTGGTGGTGTCGATCTGCAGGCATTCCTGCTGGGGGTGCTTGCGCCCGCCCTGGGGCGGCACGTTGGCCACGGTGCCCTCCAGGATCTTCAGCAGTGCCTGCTGAACGCCTTCGCCGGACACGTCCCGGGTGATGGACACGTTCTCCCCCTTGCGGGCGATCTTGTCGATCTCGTCGATGTAGATGATGCCGGTCTGAGCCCGGGGGATGTCGTAGTCCGCAGCCTGGATCAGCTTCAAGAGGATGTTCTCCACGTCGTCGCCCACGTAGCCCGCCTCCGTAAGGGAGGTGGCGTCGGCTACGGCGAAGGGAACGTCCAGGATCTTAGCCAGGGTCTGGGCCAACAGCGTCTTGCCGCTGCCCGTAGGTCCCAGCATGACGATATTGCTCTTTTGGAGCTCCACCCCGTCCTCCTCCATAGCTTGGCCGGAGCGGATGCGCTTGTAGTGATTGTAGACGGCCACGGCCAAAGCTCGCTTGGCGGCTTCCTGGCCGATGACGTACTCGTCGAGAGACGCTACGATCTCCCGAGGCTTGGGGATATCCGTGGACACGGCCGGAGCGGCGCTGGCAGCGCGCTCGTTGGCCATATCCTCCTCCACGATCTCCCGGCACAGCTCCACACACTCGTTGCAGATATACACATTGGGACCGGCGATCAGCTTCTTCACCTCGCTGCGGGGCTTGCCGCAGAAACTGCAGCGCACCTTGTCGAAGCTGTCCTTATCCTTTGTGCCGTTGTAACCGTATTTGCTCATTTCGTTCCTTCGTTTCCTTTCTCCTTACCGACGAGGCGCGATGACCTCGTCGATGATGCCGTAAGCCTTGGCCTGCTCGGCATCCATGTAGTTATCGAGCTCCGTGTCGTGCTCCACCTGCTCCACGGTCTGGCCGGTGCGCTTGGCCAAGATCTCGTTCAAGCGCCGCTTGATCTTGATGATCTGCTCTGCCACGATGGAGATGTCGGTGGCCTTGCCCTGGGCGCCGCCGGAGGGCTGGTGGATCATGATCTCCGCGTTCTCCAGGGCCTTGCGCTTGCCTTTGGCGCCAGCCGCCAGCAAAAACGCACCCATGCTGGCCGCCAGGCCCACGCAGATGGTGCAAACCTCGCAGCGAAGATACTGCATGGTGTCGTAGATGGCGAGGCCCGCCGTCACGGAGCCGCCGGGGCTGTTGATATACAGATAGATGTCCTTGTCGGGATCGTCGGCCTCCAAAAAGAGCATCTGGGCGATGATGCTGTTGGCCACATCGTCGTCCACCTCGCCGCCGAGGAAGATGATCCGATCCTTCAGCAGGCGGGAATAGATGTCATAGGA
>JBGVAK010000195.1:0-24144 GCA_045224495.1 Christensenellales bacterium | reverse complement strand
CACGCCGTCCGGTCCGTTGATGAAGGCGCCGTAGCTGGGCTCCTTCTCCTCCACGTTGGGCAGGGTGTCGAAGCCCCACCAGCACTCATACCGCTCCGGCCAGCGGGAGAAGCGGTACCAGGAGAAGTAGGGAGAATCGGTATGATGGTAGGCCCCGTTGCCGTACCGGTTGCGCTTGTCGAAGTAGCGGCTGTCCGCGCCGGTATGGGAGAAGACGCCGTCCAGGACGATGCGGATGCCCCGCTCCTTCGCCTCCGCACAGAGGGCCTTGAAGTCCTCCTCCGTGCCCAGCAGGGGGTCGATGCGCTTATAGTCCGCCGTATTGTAGCGGTGGTTGCTGTCGGCCTCGAAGATGGGGTTCAAGTAGATGCAGGTGATCCCCAGCTCCTCAAGGTAGGGAAGCTTCTCCCGGATGCCGTTGAGGTCGCCCCCATAGTAATCGTCGGGCGCGTAGGTCCGGCTGCCGCCGTGGGGGCCGTAGAGGGGCTCCTCCGCCCAATCTTTATGCAGATACACCTTCCGCCCCATGCGCTGATGGTAGGCACACCCGGCGGCCATTGGCGCGTGTTCGCTGCGGCAGAAGCGGTCCGGGAATATCTGATAGGCCACGGACTCACGGAACCAGGCAGGGGTCTCGAAAGCTCCGTCATAGACGGTGATCTGCCAGAGCTGGCCCCGATCCTCCATGAGCTCCCCCCGGCCGGAGCCGCCGCAATAGTACCAGTCACGTCCATCCTGGCGGATGAGGAAGCCGTAGAACATGAGCCCCGGCTCCTCCATGGCCCGAAACCGCACCATGTACCGCTCCCCCACGGGCCACATGGGCAGCAGCCGCTCCCCGGCCCGATCCCGGAGGAGCAGGAAGACCTCGCCGTAGATATCGGCGGTCTGGGCGGAGATCTCCACCTGGGCGTCGGTCTTCACCGCGCCCTGGGGGCGGCGGCAGGTTATGTCCAATGAATCGTGCTGGAAATACATGATTTCATTATACACGTTCGATCCCTTTATTCAAGCCGGAAACCGCCAAATGTTTCACCTTTTTCACAAGTTTCCCCCTCCGAAAAAAAATGCTTTATCCCCATTCTTTTCTTTGACGCGCGAGCAGAATAATGGTATACTGATGAGTATGACGAAGGAACGCATGACACAATTCCTCATAAAGTTCGCCTACGCGGCGGTGATCCTGGGCCTCATTTTTGCGGGGTTCAAGTATGTGCTGCCCCTTTTGATGCCCTTTTTGCTGGCGTTCGTCTTCTCCGTGCTGCTGCGCGAGCCCGCCCGCTTCCTCTCCGAAAAGCTTCGGATCAGCCGGCGGCTGGTGAGCACCATCCTGGTGACCCTGTTCTTTATCCTGCTGGCCACGCTGGCCCTGCTGGTGGGCTCCCAGCTCTTCAGCTACGCCAAGACCGCCGTGTCCCGGTTCAACACCGTCATCGTGCCCGCGGTGGAGAGCCTGACGGAGGCGGCCTCCAAGTGGACCAAGCGCCTGGACCCCAGCGTGGTCTCGGCCCTTGAAAGCATCGTGGAAAGCGTCCTGCTGTCCCTCAGGTCCAAGATCGCGGATATCTCCACCCGGGTGGTCACGGCCATCATGTCCAGCGTCCCCTCCAGCTTCCTGAACGTGATCTTCATGATCATCGCCACCTACTTCATCTCCCTGGACTTCGGATTCCTCCGGTGGGCCATGGAGCGGCGGATCCCGGCGGAGACCTACGAGAAGATCCGGGCGGGCACGGACTACTGCAAGGCCACCGTGGGCCGGCTCCTCCGGTCCTACGCCCTCATCATGGGCATCACCTTCGCGGAGCAGGCCGTGGGCCTCACCATATTGGGGGTGGAATACTCCATCCTCATCGCCATGGTCATCGCCGTCTTCGACATCCTGCCCGTGGTGGGCAGCGGCACCATCATGCTGCCCTGGGCCGTGATCTCACTGACCACCGGAGACTACAAACGGGGCATCGGCCTGCTGGTGCTGTACGTGATCATCACCATCATCCGCGAGATCATAGAGCCCCGGATCGTGGGGGACCATGTGGGCCTCCACCCTCTGCTGACCCTGGTGTGCATGTTCGTGGGCCTTCGCGTCTTCGGCGGCATGGGCCTGCTGGGCCTGCCCATCCTGTGCGCGGTGCTGGTGGGCCTTGAACGGGACGGGGTCATCACCCTTTTCCCCGAGCGGGATATCCCCCTGCCCGAGGACGCCAAACGGAAAAAGCGGCTCACTTTCTTCGAAAAAAAGCAGAAAAAGTTGTAAAAAAGGGCATCTTTTCAATAAGAAGTTACATTTTGTCCGAATCTGGGTGGTATACTGCCTCCATACGAAAGGGGTACGCCCTGATTTAGTGAGGTAAGACTATGATCAAGATCCTTGTGGTGGACGACGAGCTGCCCATCGCCAATTTGATACGCATGAACCTGGCCCGCCAGGGCTATTCCGTGACCTGCGCCTACGACGGTCAGGAGGCCGCGGACCTGCTGGAAAACAACACCTTCGATCTGGTGCTCCTCGACATCATGCTGCCCAAGTTCGACGGCTACGACCTCCTTTCCTTCATCCGCCCCCTGGGCATCCCCGTGATCTTCCTCACGGCCAAGGCGGACGTGATGGACCGGGTGAAGGGGCTGAAGCTGGGGGCCGAGGACTACATCGTGAAGCCCTTCGAGATCGTGGAGCTGCTGGCCCGGATCGAGGTGGTCCTGCGGCGCTACAACAAGGGCCAGGGCGTATTGCAGCTCCTGGATGTGACCATCGACCCGGAGGCCCGGGAGGTGTACCAGAACGGCCAGCGGGTGGACCTGACCCGCAAGGAGTTCGATTTGCTGGTCATCTTCTGTCAAAACCCCAACACGGCCCTGTTCCGGGAGACCCTCTTTGAGCGCATCTGGGAGACGGACTACATCGGTGAAAGCCGGACGCTGGACTCCCACGTGCAGCGGCTTCGGCGCAAGCTCAACTGGGGGGATCGGATCAAGACCGTCCACAAGATCGGCTACCGGCTGGAGATCAGCGAGGAGGAGCTGCATCCCGCACAATAAGATCGCTCGGAGCAGGAGGGAAAAACCGTGAGATTTGCACTGAAGATCAGCGTCTGCACCGTCCTTATCGTGGCGGTGCTCTTTGCTGCCTTCGGCCACGCCCTCATCGCCCGCAGCTTTTCCTCCGCCCTGTCCTTCCGGGTCCGGGAGGCGGAGGCAGCCTACTCCGGCATGGCCTCCTCCCTGGAGGCGGAGATCAACGTGCTGAACGTATACTACCAGAGCACCGGCCAGCGGATGCTGCGGGAGGTGCTGGACAGGTCCAGCCGGGCAGCCAACCTGCGCGGGGCAGCCTGCGCCCTCTACGACGAGAGCCGCAACCTTTTGGTCTCCACCGCCGAGAGCTTTCCCGAAAAGCTGTCCTATGCCCAGCTGACGGAGCGCCGCTTCGTCTACGCTCTGATCCGGGAGGACGGGTCCTCCCTGCTGGACACGGCGGGCTGCGTGCCCATCGGCATGGACCGGTACTTCCTGTCGGTCCGCTTCCCCGCCGACGACCTGTTCGCCGCCCGGGACGCGGAGGTGGCCACCTTCGTCTCATTGCACCTGATCACCGTGGCCGTGTGCATCGGGGCCATGCTCCTCATCTCCTACTTCGTGTCCCAGCCCGTCCGCACTCTGACGAGGGCCACCAAGCTCATCGAGGAGGGCAAGTACGACGTGCGGGCCGACGTGAGATCCTACGACGAGATCGGAGATCTCGCCATCAGCTTCAACACCATGGCCGAGGCCATCGAACAGAAGGTCACGGCATTGGAAGGCTACGCCAAGCAACAGAAGGACTTCGTGGCCAACTTCTCCCATGAGCTCAAGACGCCCATGACCTCCATCATCGGCTACGCGGACATGCTGCGCTCCGCGGAGCTGGACGAGGAGGACGCCTTCATGGCCTCCAACTTCATCTTCTCCGAGGGCAAGCGGCTGGAGGCCTTGAGCCTGAAGCTCATGGACCTGGTGGTCCTAGATAAGAACGAATTCGAGCTCACCCGGGGCTACGCCCGCCGGGTCCTGGGCCACGTCATGGCCGTGGTGACGCCCATGCTGGAGCAGCACGAGCTGAAGCTGGTCACCGATATCGAGCAGTATCAGATCCTGTACGAGAAGGACCTGCTGCTGACCCTCATCACCAATCTCATCGACAACGCCCGCAAGGCCTCCGAGCCCGGCAAGGCCATCGAGCTTTCCGGCCGCAAACAGGATGGTCGGTACAGGATCACCGTCACGGACCACGGCATCGGCATCCCCGAGGCGGAGCTCAAGCGCATCACCGAGGCCTTCTTCATGGTGGACAAGTCCCGGTCCCGGGCCCAGCACGGTGCAGGTCTGGGCCTGGCCATCGGCAACAAGATCGCCCAGCTCCACGGCAGCGAGCTGCACTTTGAGAGCCAGGTGGGCGTGGGTACCACCGTTTGGTTCGACCTGCCCATGCCCAAGGACAAGCACGGAAAGGAGGCCAGCCATGAGGAAGTTGACCCGCAAGGATAAGACCACGTTGCTGTACGTGCTCGTCTGTGTGGGCACGGCGGCAGCCGCCTTCCTGTGCGTGCTCATCAGCAGCCTCCTGTTGAAAGACGAGGAACGGCAGCTTTACGACAGCCCCGCCTACGAACCCTTCACCCTGGAGACCGGTACCACCGTAGGCGCGCCTTTGTCCCTTGCCACCCGCATCGAGCTTTTCAACGCCGCCGGCACCGAAGGCCGCCAGCGCAACCCCCTGCCCGACGAGCTGACGGAGGCGGAGGCCAACGCCGCTGTGCTCTCCGCCTGGAACCAGCTGTTCGCGGACATGATGACCCAGGCCGGGTCGGACCCGGAGCTGGCCGCCGCCGTCGGCACCAACGGCGGGGACGTGCGGACCTCCGCCAGCCTTAGGGACTACCTCACGGACGACGGCAGCCGCTACGCCCTCTGGTGCGCCCAGGCCTGGATGGACCTCTCTTCCGGCGACGCCTTCTCGTTGACCATGTATCTCGACAGCCGGACGGGCCAGCCCCTCATGGAATCCGCCGTCCTCTATCCCCAGGACGCGCCCCGACTGGGCCTCGCCGACATGGCCGCCCGGCTGGGCCTTGCCTGCGATCTGTCCGCCATCACCACCGAGCCCGACGGCGACGGCCTGAAGGTGACGGCACCCCTCTCCGGCGGCTTCGCCCTCATCAAGTCCATCTCCTCCAGCGGCAGCCGCTTCACCATCCGGGTTGTTGCCCAGCCGTAGCTCTGTAACAATTTATATTTCCTCCTCCCTTCTCCGATCACGGCACCTGCATGCGGGAAAGGGAGAATTCTTTTTTACTATCGCGCAATCTTTTGGCCGTCTTCCGTGTCCTATAGGCAGAAACGCGTTTCAAGAAAGGAAATGACATGACGCAAGGACCAAACATACCGGACATCACCACCCGAGAGGGCTTCGCCGCGGCGGCAGCGCCTCTCAGCCGCCTGCTGCTGTCCGTGAGCTACGGCGTGCTCCACAGCTGGGATCTGGCAGCGGACGCGGCCCAAAGCGCCCTTTTGAAGGGCTGGCGCAGCCGGCATCGGGTGAAGGACGCCGCCAGCTTCAAACCCTGGCTGGTGAAGATCGCCATCAACGAAAGCAAGAACATGGCCCGCCGTGGCTTCACCGTGGAACTGCCGGAGACGATAACAGAGCCGCCTCGGGACCGGGAGCTACCCATGGACGTGCGGCGTGCGGTATACCACTTGCCTGAAAAGTACCGGCTGCCGGTGTTGCTGTTCTACTTCGAGGACATGGCCGTGGCGGACATCGCCAGGGCGTTGGATCAGCCGGAGGGCACGGTGATCTCCCACCTCCATCGGGGACGGACGCTTTTGAGAGAGGAGCTGAAAGACTATGGAATATAAGGATATTTTGGAACAGGAACGGAAACTGAGGAACGATCCCCTATACGATCTACTGCGGTACAATCGACCTCAGCCGCCCCGGGAGGCTCGGGCGCGGGTGGAACGGACGCTGGACAGGATCGAGACGCCGCCCCTTGCCCGACTGGGAGCTTTGGCGCGGCGAGCGCCGGTAGCCTTCGCGGCGGCATGCCTCCTGCTGGCTCTGCTGCTGTCCGGCACGGTCTATGCCATTTCGAGCTGGATCGCCCGGACGGATTACCAGCCCGGCAACTACATCACCACCCCCGCGGAGCAGCGGACGGAAGCTTCAGCCGTGCCCGAGATCGAACAGGTGGTCCAAGGGGCCGCGCCCCGGTCCGAGGGCTGTCGGTTCGTCATGCTGCCGGAGATGGGCGACGCGGACGATCTGAACGGCTGGCGGGTGAAAAAGGGCCAGAAGCCCTTCGATGAGGCGGACTGGGCCTGGGTCCGGGAGATCCGGCCGGAGATCGTGGAGGTCCTCTACGACGGCACCGCCTTTGCCTACACCGTCCGGCTCCATACGGACCACGCCGCCGCCTTCAGCCGGGAACACCACGGCGAGCAGTGGCTGGATGCCTTGGTGGAGCAGACCCTCTACGCGGATACTGGCCGGAAGATCGGCACCGTCACCGGCGAGACGAGCCTTCTGGAGGAGAGCTCTAATGAAGAAGGAATCACCCTGTATAGCAAGGACAGTCTCACAGAGCCCCTGCAGGGCAGCGACCGCATCTCCTGCACCGCTGAGATCGCCCTCCAGGACGTGAACGTGGACAACATGGCCCATGTGGGCCTTCTGGGCACCATCTACTACACCTTCTCCTTCGACCTGGACCAGGCTTTAATGGCCGCCAATGCAGACATGCGCACGGTGGACCGGCCCCTGTCCGGCTCCGTGGTGCTGACGGCGGAGGAGGGCGAACGGATGTGGAACACCCCCGTGGACCTAAATGGGGTAATCCTGACTGAGAGCGTCAGCTTCCGCAGCACCGGCGTATACCTGAGCTACCGGGTGAAAGAGGTCCCCGCGGACTGGACGGAGCAGATGCGGCGGGCTCTGCTGTTCCCTACCAACGAGAAGGGCAAGTTCGAGGGCATGTCCGTGAGCTACACCCTGGGCGGGGATGACACGGTCTATGAACCCAACTTCCCGGAGGTCACGGCCCAGGAGGACGGCACCTTCGCCTACACGGTGATCCTGCCCCTCTTCCCCTCGGACTACGAGACGCTAAAGCGACAGGGCGTCACCGTCCATCTGACCCTACACGCCGTGGATTCCTTCAATGAGGAGCCTGTGAGCGACACCTGGTCCATAGATGGATTCCCCGAGGAGGGCTGGGATACCACCACCTTCTGCCAGCCCGTGGCCGCCTTCCCCCTGGAATTACCGTAAAAGCAGCGGCGCCTTGCAGTGGAACGAAAAATAATATACAAAATCCTTGACAAGCGGCCGGGGATGTAGTATAAACATACTAAACCGATAGGAAATCGAACGGAGAGCTCACATGAGAGAGGCGACCTTCAACTGTATCTGTTGTTGTACCGTGGTTCACGGCCGCCTTGCTATGCCCATGTAGAGTTCCCGGAGGAGCAAACTTGCCGGAGGGCCCTGATGGGGGCTCTCCGTTTTTGTTTGTCATCCATCGTTCGGTTTTCATATCTTAATCAGGAGGGAAAAACCATGTCACGCATCTATACTTCCGCCGATCAGCTCATCGGCCGCACGCCTCTTTTGGAGGTCAAAAACATCGAAAAGGAGGAGGGTCTCAAGGCCACCGTCCTCGTAAAGCTCGAATACTTCAACCCCGCCGGGTCCGTGAAGGATCGGGTGGCCAAGGCCATGATCGACGACGCGGAGGAAAAGGGCCTTTTAAAGCCCGGCTCCGTCATCATCGAGCCTACCTCCGGCAACACGGGCATCGGCCTTGCCTCCGTAGCCGCCGCCCGAGGATATCGGATCATCATCGTCATGCCGGAGACCATGAGCGTGGAGCGCCGCCAGCTCATGAAGGCCTACGGGGCGGAGCTGGTGCTCTCCGAGGGCTCCAAGGGCATGAAGGGGGCCATCGCCAAGGCCGACGAGCTGGCCCAGGAGATCCCCAACGCCTTCATTCCCGGCCAGTTCGTGAATCCTGCTAACCCCGCCGCCCACTATGCCGCCACGGGCCCGGAGATCTGGGCGGACACGGAGGGCCAGGTGGATATCTTCGTAGCCGGCGTGGGCACCGGCGGCACCGTCACCGGCGTGGGCCAGTACTTGAAGGAGCAAAACCCGGCGGTGAAGGTGGTTGCTGTGGAGCCCGCCTCCTCCCCCGTCCTTTCTGAGGGCCGGGCGGGGTCCCATATGATCCAGGGCATCGGCGCGGGCTTCGTGCCGGAGGTGCTGGACACCGCCGTTTACGACGAGATTATTCCCGTGACCAACGAGGACGCCCTGTCGACCGGCCGCCGCATGGGCCGCACCGAGGGCGTGCTGGTGGGTATCTCCTCCGGCGCCGCCCTGTGGGCCGCTTTGGAGCTTGCCAAGCGCCCCGAGAACGCGGGCAAGACCATCGTGGCCCTGCTCCCCGACACCGGGGAGCGGTACCTGTCCACCGCCTTGTTTGGAGCATAATATGAGGGAAACCATGATGGAGCGGGTGGCCGCCGCCGCCAAAGTCCTGTCTGAAAACGCCCTTCCCCAGGAGGGCCGGGGCCTGCGCGGCATCCGGCAGCACACGGAGCAGTTCACGGACCGGCTCATCTCCGCCATGTTCCCCGCCTACGCTGCGGCCTCCCTGTCCCGGGAGAGCGCGCTCCTGGAGGCGGCGGAGCTGCTGACGGGGTGTCTCGAGCGGGTGTTGCCCCCGGATAGGGACGCGGAAAAAGTGGTGGACGCCCTGTTCGCCGCCCTGCCGGAGGTCCATCGGCAGCTGACGACGGACCTCACCGCCGCCTACGAGGGGGATCCGGCCGCCGCCAGCGTCTACGAGATCATCCTCTGCTACCCGGCCTTCCCCGCCATCGCTGCGTATCGGCTGGCTCACGTGCTGTACCTCGAAAAGGTACCGCTTCTCCCTCGAATGATGACGGAGTACGCCCACCGGACCACAGGCATCGACATCCACCCCGGCGCCACCATCGGCGACTCCTTCTTCATCGACCACGGCACGGGCGTGGTCATCGGCGAGACCACCACCATCGGGGAGCACGTGAAGCTGTACCAGCACGTGACCCTGGGCGCCAAGAGCTTCGAACTGGGGCCCGACGGGAACCCGGTGAAGGGCATCAAGCGGCACCCGGACATCGGGGATCGGGTGGTCATCTACGCCGGGGCCACCATCCTGGGGGGCCAGACCCGCATCGGCAGCGATTGCGTCATCGGCGGCAGCGTGTGGCTCACCCGGTCTGTGGAGGCGGGCAAGATGGTCCTGGCCAGCGCCGCCGTCACCGAGGGCCAGCTGACGAAGGATATCATGGGGGATAATCCGTTGGATAGTTCGCAGTTGTAAGGAATCTATTGAAAGCCTGATCCTTTTTCTTGAAAGAAAAAGGACCAAAAAGAACTTTAAGAATACTAAAACGCACCCCGACGACACCGGGGTGCGTTTGTTCGTTTGTACTCAGCGCCAGGTCAGGATGGCGCAAGTGCAGCCCGGCTTGCCGTCCTTGTCCTTCAGCCAGTCGGTCACATAGGCGTTGCGCACCGTCATGCGTTCCGCATCGGCATAGGCCATCAGCCCATCGCCGAGGTAGATCGCGTAGATGCTTTGACCGTTCCAATCGAACCGCAGCACGTTCCCGCGCTTAGCCGCTGCCTCGACTTTAGCCGGATCGTCCATAGGGTCAGTGCTCTTGTATCCGTCGTCCAGATAGGCCCCGATCCGCACCAGGAATATCTTGGAGTATTCCTCGGCGCTGTCGCCCTTCTTCCACTCGTCCTTCATGGGCGTGAAGGTGGTCCCGCATAACGCCTCCGCCTGAGCGGCGTAGTCATTCATGGCAGAGTCAGCCGCTGTCGGCGCGACCCCATCGTTGGGATCAAGCAGGTATTCCACCGCCGGGGAGACCGTCATGTAGTCGTTGATCTGCAGGTGGCAATGGTTGCCCTGCATCATGTCCGCCACGGACGCCTGGGTGATGACGCCCACCGCCTCGTCGGGCTCGGCCTTGGCGTAGACGCACTGGCCGTCGCCCACGTATACCGCCCACAGGCCGCTGCCGGAGAATTCCAGGGTCTGGCCGGGCAGGGCGCAGCGAATTACGTCCTCCGGGGTGCCGAGGTCCAGCCACTCTACGGACCAGGGGTCCGCCGTGCCCAGGGAGATATCGATGAAGCCCATGGAGATGGCCCGCTCCCGTCCCTGCTCCTCCGCGAACTCCTTGTCATAGCTGTTGTTGCCGCTCAGGTAAAACTTCAGCCCAATCCACTGTTTCGCGTAGTCCGCACGCTCCTGCAGCAGCTTCTCGTCATAGACGGGGTAAGACCGCTCCTTGGATGAACCTTCATTGACCTTGACGCTGTTACGGATGGCAGCGAGGTCCGCCAGCTCCTGCTTCATGACCTGGGGGTCATGGATCTGGTTGCAACAGTAGTCCCAGCCCAGGGGGTAGCAGCCGAAGATGGTGACGCAGGGCTCGGCCCCCTCCTCCAGGGGCACGGCCACCTGCACGTAGTAGCAGGGGTCCTGGTCCATGCGGATGTACGCGTCCACCAGGGCCAGGTATCCGCCGGCCCAGGCGATCTGCTCCCCGTCGGTGTGGGAGCCGGCATCCCACACGTTCACGTCCTCAGGCACGATCTCCCCCGTGGGGAAGCAGGTGCGGATAAGCTCCATGGCCGTAGAGAGGGCCTTTTCGGAGGTGTGGACCTCCTGATATTTTGCATCGTCCCAGTGCCAGGTGCGGACCTTTTCATTGAGGACTGCGTTGCCGTATTGCTTCTCCCGCTGGCCCCAATAGTTGATGTCCAGGTGCAGGATCGTGCCGGTCACGGCGTCCGCGTACCCATAGATGGTGTCCATGGATTCAAAGGGCGTCCCGCCGAAGCCGATGCCGTAGTAGACCAGCTCGAGACCGTTGCCGGTATACCTGTTGACGTGTATCTCGCAGGCGGGGACAGCTTCGCCCCAGATGGTCACTGCCGTCTCCGCTGCATGGAGAGCCACCTCCGCCGGGGCGGCGTAGTCGCCCTGAGGGATGGGTTCGGAAAGCTCCTCCGCCCCGTCCACCGTTTTACGCAGGCCCTCGTCCACCCAGGTGAATGCATGCTCGGCGCCCTTAGCATCCGTCACGGTGATCCTGTCGCCGTCCACGACGCCCTTAGCATAGCCGTCGAAGGACAGGAGCGGTGCTGAGGGTTCTTTCGCTGCAACCTCCGCGGCGGCGGCTTCGGCGATGATGGGATGACAGGCCGCGGTGAAGCAGGCGAATGCCATCCCTAGCACCAGCAGCAGCGTCGTACCCATATCTAAGAACCTCCGAGCGGTCGTTTTCGTATCGAATATGTTCATGATTCTATTCTCCTTTCCCTTGTGTCCATGTTCTGCACCTCGAGGTGTTCGTTTGCTGTGTTCGATCGATCCTGCCTGTATTATCCTGAAGATATCCCGGCCCGTCAACGAGGGCGCGCCGGATATTACAACTATTTTGCAGTTTTGACGAATATGGTTGCGGTTGAGAGGAACATTTTGAAAGCACGCACCCTTTCTTGAAAGAAAGGGTGCAAACCCAAAGAACTTTGATTGGGATAAATACTTTTCTCCCTTGCCCTTATTATCCCAAACGAGTTTCTCTTTTTGCGCCGCTTTTTTCTCTTTGTATAAAGAGAAAAAGCGGCAAAAGATAAATTTGACATATCCATCCTTCCTGTGCTATACTCCCCACGAAGCGAATAGACAGTCTTTGGGGCAGGGTGAAACTCCCGACCGATGGTGAAAGTCCATGAACCTCATGATGAGGCCGACCCGGTGCGATTCCGGGACCGACGGTACAGTCCGGATGGGAAAAGACGTTCGCGCTATGATTCGATCATGACGCTCCACGGATTCCTGAGGCTGCACGGCTTCAGGAATCTTTTTGTTGGAGGTCCTTCTATGGAAAACGTAAAATTCATTTTGGTGTGTCTCGCTATCTTCGCGGGGCTGTTTCTGCTGGCCCTGTGGTTCGAAAAGCTGCTGGTGAAGCATCGCAAGAAGCTCAGCGACACCCACTACATCACCTACACCGCCATCCTCTCCGCCATCGCCGGCGTGCTGATGCTGCTGGAGATCCCCCTCTTCTTCGCCCCCGGCTTCTATAAGCTGGACTTGTCGGAGCTTCCGGTGCTCATCTGCACCTTTTATCTCGGTCCCGTGGCGGGGGTGGTGAGCGAGCTACTGAAGGTGATCCTGAAGCTGATTTTGAAGGGCACCACCACCGCCTTCGTAGGGGACTTCGCCAACTTCGCCGTGGGCTGCTCCTTCGTGCTCCCCGCCAGCGTCGTCTACCACAGTCAGCCCAGCCGGAAGCGGGCCATCCTGGGCCTCGTGGTGGGCACTCTGGTCATGACCGTCTTCGGCAGCGCCTTCAACGCCATTTACCTCTTGCCCAAGTTCTCCGCCCTGTTCGGCATGCCCCTGGACGTGATCGTGGGCATGGGCACCAAGGTGAACGGGGCCATCAAGAGCGTATCCACCCTGGTCCTCTTCGCCGTGGTCCCCTTCAACCTCCTGAAGGGCGTGGTCGTGTCCCTGCTCACCATGTTGCTCTACAAGCGCATCTCGCCCATATTGCACCTGGGCGACGATCGGAAGAAGGAGCGGAAAGCGGCTCGCGCATAGTTCGCATAGTGTATAAAAAGCTCCCGTGCATCGTGCACGGGAGCCTTTTTTCGCCGTATGATCGGACTATCTTTGTCCCTTGTCGTAGGGGATGCCCTCCGCCTTGGGCGCCCGGGACTTCTTGGAGGTGAAGGCCAGGACCACCAGGGAGATGACATATGGGATCAAGCGGTACAGATGCGGATTGAAGATCTTGCCCCAGGTGGGGTCCTTGCTGAGATTCAGCAGCAAGAAGACACCGTCGCCGTTGATGTCCAGCGTGGAGTAGGACGCCGCAACGCACTTGAACAAGCCAAACAACAGCGCTGCGCCTGCGATGCTCAGGGGCTTCCAGTTGCCGAAGATCATGACCGCCAGGGCCAGGAAGCCAAAGCCCGCCACGTCGCCGTTTGCCACGCAGTTCGAGGTGGTCAGGGTGTACACGAACCCGCCCAGACCCGCGAGTGCGCCGGAGATCATGACGCCGCTGTACCGCATCTTATACACGTTGATGCCCAACGAGGCAGATGCCTGCGGATTCTCGCCGCAGGAGCGGAGCCTAAGTCCGAAGCGGGTCTTATACAGGAGGATCGACAGCACAACGAACAGGAGGATGCTGATGTACGTCGTCAGATACACCTTGTTCAGGAAGGTCTCCCCGAGGAAGCCGATATCCTGCGTCTTCTCGAAGCCCAGCATGGTCTTTTTGATCATGAACCAGCTGGCCGCATCGCCCTTGTACATTCTCAATTCGCTCTGCTGCGCGATCAGTCGGATGAAGAAGCAGACGAGCGCCGGAGACAGCATGTTGAGCGCGGTGCCGCCGATGGTCTGATCCGCTTTCAAATTGATCGCCGCCAACGCCAGGAGCAGCGAGAATATGGCACCGGCTACAGCCGTGATCAGCATGATCAGCAGCAGAAACGCCTGTACCTTGCCCCAATTGGAAGACATGTTCTTCGCCAAATTAATGATCTCGAACGTATTCGCCTTCTGCATCAGGTTGATGGTCAACGCGCCGACGAACGCACCGAAGATCATGATGCCTTCCAGCGCCAGGTTGATCACGCCGCTTCGTTCGGCAAAAACGCCTGCGAGCGCAACGACCATCAGCGGAACGGCATAAATCAGGGTTTTGCTGATAAGGAATGACATTATGCGACACCCCCTTTCTCAGGATCCGGTTTCTTTTCTGCTGCCGGTTTGGGCTCTGCCACCTTCTTGCGTCCGCTGATCCACATCTTGATCAGCAGGGAGAACGCGGACAGATAGACGATGACCGCGATGATCACGTCGGTAATGTACTCGTTGTACGCCGTAAGATTCGCCAGCTGCAAACCGTGCAGATTGATCGCCGACATGAACAATCCGGTGAAGATACAGGCGATCGGGTTGCACGAGGCAAGCATCGCGACCGCAATGCCGTTGAATCCTTCCACCGGCAGTTTCTGATAGACCGACCAATAGAGCTCTGTGTTGCCTGACAGATAGTACAGCGCTGCCGCAGAGCCAGCCAAGGCACCGGCGATCGACATGGAATACACGATGTTGCGCTTGTCATGGATGCCCGCATAGCGCGCTGCATGACGGTTTGCTCCACATGCCTTCAATTCATAGCCGAAGGTGGTTTTCGTCAGAACAATGTACACCACGATCGCGATGACGAAGGCGATCAGGATGCCGGCGTTGACCTGCGAGCCCGGAAACAGCTTGTTGAGGCCGAGCTTGGAAGTTGCAACGCCGAGGCCGTCCTGATATGTCCAGGCTCCGTCCACATTGACGAGCCCGTAGGTGGTCTTGTAGATGTATCCCGTCTTTGTGCCTTCGACCGCATTCTTGAGGTTGCTGATATCGAACATCCACGTGACCAGGTTCGCCGCGATCCAGTTCGTCATAATGCAGGCAAGGACCTCGTTGATGTTCAAAAAAGCTTTCAGCATGCCTGGGATCGCGCCCCAGAGTGCGCCGGCAAGGACGCCTGCCAGGAACGCCAACAGCCAGATCAAGAACTTCGGCATGGTGCCGGAGGGGATCGACAATGCTACGAACAGCGTGGCGCAGGTGCCCGCAAGATACTGGCCGGAGGCGCCGATGTTGAACAGGCCCGTTTTATATGCCAATGCAACCGACAGACCGCAGAGGATCAACGGGACTGCGCGAAACAGCATGTTGCCGATGATTTGCGGATTGAAGCCAAAGGACAGCGCGCCGACTGCGTCGCGACCCGTGCTGAACGTGCCGGCAATGATCAAGCTGATGCCTTCCCATGCGCCTTTGAGCCCGATTTCACTGCTGCTCAATCCGACGATCAGAATGAGGATCGCCCCGGTAAAAAGACCTATCAGGATCGAAATGATGGTCGCGAGAACGGAGCGTGTCCCGTTTTTCTTCAAAAAATCGCTCATGCCTGTTTCTCCCCCTTCTCTGCTTGGTCGCGCTTTGCGCCAGCCATGTAAAGACCGAGTTCCTGCACGGTGGTCTTCTTGGGATCCAACTCGCCCACGATCTCACCCTCGTACATGACCAGGATGCGGTCAGACAGGCTCATGACCTCCTCCAGCTCCAGCGAGACCAGGAGGACGGCCTTGCCCGCGTCGCGCTGGGCCACCAGCTGCTTGTGGATGTACTCGATAGCGCCCACGTCCAGGCCGCGGGTAGGCTGCACCGCGATGATCAGAGGCAAATTGCGATCGATCTCGCGCGCGACGATCGCTTTCTGTTGGTTGCCGCCGGACATGCTGCGAGCGACGGTTATGGGGCCCTGGCCAGAGCGGACGTCGAACTGTTCGATCAGCTTGTCCGCATATTCGCGAACCGCGCCGAACTTGATAAAGCCTGCATTCTGGAACTGCGGTTCGTTGTACCGCTGCAGGACCATGTTCTGCTCCAGTGTAAAGTCCAGGACCAGGCCGTGCTTATGACGGTCCTCGGGGATGTGGCTCATGCCCGCGAGACTGCGCTGACGAATGGACGCCTTGGTGATGTCCTTGCCGCAAAGGGTGATCGTGCCCCCAGTCGCCTTTTCCAAACCGGACAGCGCATAGACAAGCTCGGTCTGACCGTTACCATCGATGCCGGCGATGCAGGTGATCTCGCCTGCGCGCGCGGTAAACGTGACGCCCTTTACGGCGTTGTTGGCATGGATCTTGGACGGAACGGTGAGATTTTCGACCTCGAGGATCGCCTTGCCCGGCTTCGCCTCATCCTTGTCCACAACAAGTTGGACGGGACGGCCCACCATCATGGAGGAAAGCTCTTCCTTCGTCGTTTCCGCGGTGTTGACCGTGCCGATGTACTTGCCCTTTCGGAGTACGGTAACGCGGTCGGACACGGCCATGATCTCGTTGAGCTTGTGGGAAATGAAGAGGATCGACTTCCCTTCCTTCACGAGCCCTCGCATGATCGTCATCAGCTCTTCTATTTCCTGGGGAGTGAGCACAGCGGTGGGCTCGTCGAAAATCAGGATCTCGTTGTCCCGATAGAGCATCTTGAGGATCTCGACACGCTGTTGCATGCCCACGGTGATGTCCTCGATCTTGGCGTCCAGGTCGACGTGCAGGCCGTACCGTTCCGAAAGCGCCTTCACCTTCTTGCGGGCCTCCTTCTTCTGCAGGAAACCGAGCTTGGTATCCTCTGCGCCAAGAATGATGTTGTCGAGGACCGTGAACACATCGATCAATTTGAAGTGCTGATGCACCATGCCGATGTGCAGCGCCGTCGCATCGTTGGGATTGTTGATCTTGACGACCTTTCCATCCTTTTTGATGACGCCCTCTTCCGGCTGATACAAGCCGAACAGAACGCTCATCAAAGTGGATTTTCCCGCCCCGTTTTCTCCCAACAGCGCATGGATCTCTCCTTTTTTGAGCTGCAATGTAATATCATCGTTCGCTTTGATACCAGGAAAAATCTTGGTTATGTGAAGCATCTCAATGACATATTCGGGAGCTTGCTCCATGACTCCACCTCCTTCACTGTGACTTGCGAAAATCCCACAAGTATTGGATATATTATACTTGCTGCAAGGTCAAATTGCAAGCACATATGGCATAATTGTGAACAAACCGCTAAAATCGAATGTTTTGAGGAGCATCAAAAAAAGGACTTCCCGAAGGAAGTCCTTTTCCATTCTATGTCACATCAGATGACTTCGACCGTTGCGTTGGAGAGAGTGAAGACGTTGTCCGTGGGGTAGTTGGGATCGACAACCAGCGTGCCGTCCTTCATGGCCGCGAACAGCTTCTCATAATCCTCGACGGTCCAGTTCTCGAGGCTCCAGGTTTCGGTGGGCAGACCCACGGCATCGTTGGCCGCACCGAGGCTGGTGGCAACGCCGCCGATCTCAGCCCAGTTGCCGTCAAAGTTCTTGGCGAGCGCCCACTGGACGGAAGCGGAGAGGCCCTTCATAGCAGAGGTGACGACGGTGTCGGATTCCGGAGACTGGTCGACGTCCACGCCGACGACCTTGGCATCGTTCTCAGCAGCAGAAGCCGCGATGGACGCGAACATGGAGCCGCCGCAGGCGAAGATGATCTCGGTGCCAGTCGCATACCAGCCGGCCGCCATGGTCTGCAGCTCGGGGGAAGCGGAGAAGGTGGAACCGTACTGCCAGGAGTACTTGACATCGATGTTGATGCCCTTTTCAGCCGCCGCCGCATTGGCGCCCTGGACGAAGCCGTAGCCGTAACGGCAGCACGCCGGGTTGGTGCCACCGCCGCCGCCGCAGAAGCCCAGCTTGGTGTAGCCTTCCATGACTACCGCGTAGCCCGCGAGGTAACCGGCCTGCTCTTCCTGATAGGCGATGCCCGCGACGTTGTTGAGACCGTCAAAGGCCCAGCCATCGATGAAGATGAAATTGACTTCGGGGAAGTCAGCCGCCGCTCTGGCGAGGGCGTTGCCCTGCATGAAGCCTGCGCAGACGATGACCTTCGCGCCGCCATCCGCAGCCGCTTTCATGGCGTCATAGCGGTCGTCATCCGTGGCCTTGTCGGCGTTGGCGGGCTGATAGTACTTGTAAGACTTGCCGTTCGCCGCAGCATACAGCTTGCAGCCTTCCCAGGTGCCCTGGTTGAAGGACTTGTCTTTCAGCTGACCGACGTCGGTAACAAACGCGATCTCATACTTGCCGTCCGCACTTGTCATCGTGTCCGGTATGGACTCGGGGTCAACTTCTTCCGCCTGGACGACGCCGACCAGGGCGAAGACCATGACGAGCGCCAGCATGATGGACAGAATCTTTTTCATCTTTGGTTTCCTTTCCCAATGTGTATGGATTTATCCGCGCCGAAGCCTTCGGACCCCGGCACAAACATAGGTACTATATATCACAAAATCCCATTTTTGTCAATTCTGTTAACGAACTGTGGCCAGTTTATTTCTGACCTCTCCTCAGATGAAAAACTTCCGCTCCAGGTACTCCCGCAGAGGGCGGACCATGCCGGCGAGAAGCAGAAAACCGCCGAACAGGCAGAACACCGTGGCCGCGTAGAGGGACCAGGTGAACATGGGCGTGGAGAAGGTCAGATGCTGGAAGAACTCGGCCAGCAGGCACCCGCCGCCCATGGCCATGAGCAGGCCTCCGGTGATGAAGATGGTCCCCTTCTTTACGTACCGAAAGAGGGCCAAGGCCCCGACGGTGAGGGCCGCCACGATCCCTGTCAGGGGGAAGGCGAAGCTGAAAAACCAGCGGCCGCCGGTATAGCCGGAGATGAGGAACAGGAGGACGCATACGGTCACGAAGGCCGTGGGCACGAAGATCATGGGGTGGGGTTTGGGAAACCACAGGGGCAGCAGGCAGATGAGATAGAAGGCCGCCGTGCCCACGAGGACGTAGAAGGACCAGCCCATGCGGCCCGTGGTGTTCACGGCGATGGAGAAGCAGGCCACCATAGCCGCCAGCAACACCACCGTCAGCGACGCCATGATGGTGAGATGCCGCTGCCGGTCCGCCGCAGGGTATCGGTCGGAGTAGGTGGGTGCCGAGCCCTCCTCCACCCCCGTATTTGGACACCACAGGGGCGTACCGCAGAGGGGACAGGCTTTCACGCCCTCCTGGAGCCGGACGCCGCATTTGACGCAGTACATATGGATCACATTCCTCTTTCAGCCGTTTTGCCGGTTTTGCCTAGAAGATCGCCGCGCCGGTCCGCGGCAAAGGCGCTAACTGTAACAGCGCGAAAAGCATTTTTCACGCCGTTTTCCTCACTGGTTGGTCTCGATGGACACGGGCACTCCCAGCTCCACCAGCCGGGAAAAGAAGCGCCGCTCCAGGTCCGCGCTCTCGGTGCTGCGGATCATGCTGATGACGGTCCTTCCCTGGCAGGTGACCAGGGAGCAATTGTTGGGGTAGGAATACTGGACGCCGATGATGAACTCCATCCGTTCCACGTAAGGAGCCATGGCCGCGGGCAGACGCTGGACGCCCAGGTTGGAGACATTGATACAGCCCAGCCGTTCCCCCCGCCGGCTGTAGACCGCCCGCATGACCGAGGTCTTGAGGAAGATGGGCGTGGCTTTCAACAGCCTGTTCCGCTGAGGCGCCACGTTCTGGGCGATGCGGCCCGCCATGCGCTGGGGCGTGGTCTCCGCCGCCAGCTGGTGAGTGAAGGCGTCGCAGATCTCCCCCAGGGCGTAGGCGCCCAGGCGGGGGTCCACGCCCGGGTTCACGGTCAGAACGAAGTTGCGGAGGGTCCGGCTGGGAAAGAGCCGCCTGAGGTCCACAGGGATGGTGATCTTCACCGGTTTCTGCCGCTTTTTGGGCACCCGTTCGTCCTGGATCCGGAGGACGCATTGGGCCATGATGGCCGCCAGCAGCACCGTGACCGTGCAGCTGTGGGCCTTCGCCAGGGCATGGAGGGCGTCGCCGGAGATCACGCCGGTGATGAGCCGCATAGACCCGCCCAGCTCCCGCTTGCCGGGGAGCCGGTAGGCCCCCGCCTCGGGGCAGTATGCCGGGTGGTCCGCAGCGTACCTCTGGAAGCTGTCCTCCAACTCCTCCGGATCGGGGGCTTCCGCCACGTCCAGCACCCCGTCCGTAGGCGGGATCTCTGCCCCGTAGCGCAAGGTCAGGTACCGGGCGGTCAGGGTCTTGAGGAAGGCCATCGCCCCGCCTCCATCGGAGAGGACGTGGAAGAACTCCACGGCGATCCGGTTCCGGTAGTAAAAGACCCGAAGGCAGCAGCGGCCCATCTCCCTTTTGGTCATAAAGGTCAGGGGGTAGGCGTAGTCCTCCTGGACCTGGGGCGGCGAAGCCACCTCCTCCAGATAGTACCAGAAGACGCCCCGCCGGAGCCTGAGATAGAAGGAGGGGAACCGGGGCATGAGCTCATCCACGGCCCGCTGCAGGAAGATAGGGTCCACGTCCTCAGTCAGGGTGACGGATTCCCGAAAGACGTTGTTCCAGTTCCTGCGGCGGATGGCGGGAAAGATCAGCGCCGCGTTGTCGAGGGGCATCCACGCCCGGCTGCGGTCCTTGGCCACGGGTCCGTCCTCCTTTCCAAAAACATAGGGGCATTGTACCACAGCCGGGCAAAAGCCGCAACCCTCCCCGGATCGGGGCTTGACAAGATGGCAAATTATATATTATATTGAGTTTTAAGTTTTCCAGGGAGGCAGCGGTATGAGTGAAGTATTCATTCCCCAGGGGTATCGGTCCCCTCTGTCCGTCTACGAGATGCAGCGGGCCATCGAATTCATCAAGCACAACTTCCAGGTGAACCTGGGCAGCGCCCTGAACCTTCGGCGGGTGTCCGCGCCCCTGTTCGTGGCGGCGGGCTCCGGCCTCAACGACGACCTGAACGGCGTGGAGCGGCCCGTCAGCTTCGACATCCCCGCCGCGGACGTGGAGGGCCAGGTGGTCCACTCCCTGGCCAAGTGGAAGCGGCTCGCCCTCAAGCGGTACGGGTTCCGCCCCGGCAAGGGGCTGTTCACCGACATGAACGCCATCCGCCGGGACGAGCAGCTGGACAACCTGCACTCCGTCTACGTGGACCAGTGGGACTGGGAGAAGATCATCCGCCCCGAGGAGCGGACGGAGTACACCCTCCGACGCACGGTCCAGGCCATTGTGGACGCGGTGTGCGAGACGGCGGACGCCCTGAGTGTGGCGTTCCCGAGCCTGCCTATGACCCTGACTCGGGAGGTGTTCTTCCTCACCACCCAGGAGCTGGAGGATCTGTACCCCGATCTTACTCCCAAGGAGCGGGAGAACGAGATCACCCGCCAGTACGGGACCGTGTTCCTGGAGCAGATCGGCTATCCTCTTAAGACCGGCCAGCCCCACGACGGCCGGGCCCCGGACTACGACGACTGGACGCTGAACGGGGATATCCTCATGTGGGACAAGGTCCTGGGCCGGGCGCTGGAGATCTCCTCCATGGGCATCCGGGTGGATCCCCCTGCCCTCGCCCGCCAGCTGCAGGCCGCGGGCTGCCCGGAGCGGGCAGAGCTGCCCTTCCATAAGATGTTGCTGAATAACGAACTGCCCCTGACCATGGGCGGCGGCATCGGTCAAAGCCGTCTCTGCATGCTGATGATCGGCACCTGCCACATCGGCGAGGTCCAAAGCAGCCTGTGGGACGAGGGGACCCGTAAGGCCTGCGAGGAAGCGGGCATCCTGCTTTTATAAGAAAGGTTTTTATTTGAAGCCTGATCCTTTTTCTTGAAAGAAAAAGGACCAAAAAGAACTTTATAAAGGGGGAAATGCTTTCATGGCATCTCCCCTTTATCATTTTAAGCTTCTCTTTTTTGCGCCGCTTTTTTCCTCTTCACCGAAGAGAAAAAAACGGCAAACAGAAAGAAATCACGCTCCTACGGCGCCGTCTTCTGCACCCCGTAGATGCCTACGAAGATCACCAAACAGCAGAAGGCGCCGAACCAGGTGAAGGGTTCGTGGAGGAAGATCACACCGGCGAAGACGGACACGGCGGTGGTCAAATTCGAAAAGACCGTCTCCCGGGCCACGGTCAGGTGGGTAATGGAATAGCCGGAAAGGAAGAATCCGGCCACGGAGCACACCAGGGCCAGGAACAGGACGGCGAACAGATAGGTGGGCTGACCGAGGGGCCGGAAGAAGCCGGACACGCTGCCCCCCGTCTGGATCAGGGCCAGGGGCGTGAAGGCCGCGGTGCCCACGCCCATCATGGTATAGGTCCGCTCGAAGGGGGTATAGTCCTGGGAGATGCTGCGGCCGATGAGGGTATAAGCCCCGGCGGAAAGGACGGCCAAGGACAGGGCCACCGCGCCGATCCAGTCCAGGGCTCCGGAACTCCGATTCATGAGCCCGATGCCCACCACGCCGCAGACCGACAGGAAGCTGAAGAAAAGCTGGCCCAGGGAGGGTTTCTCCCGCAGCACGGGCCAGGCCGCCAGGGTGGCCACGATGGGGATCATGGCGATCATGACCCCGGAAAAGACGGTGTTGGAATGGAGGATGCCGTACTGCTCCCCGAAAAAGTAGATGACCGGCTGCATCATCCCCAGCAGAATGGGCTTCCACAGGACCTTGCCTTTGAAATCGAGCTTGCCCACGCCCAGCAAGACGAGCAGGTTCATGGTCAAGAAGGACAGGCCGAACCGATGGCTCAGCAGCACGAACACCGGAGCCGCATCCAGCCCCTTGCGGGAGGCTAGGAAGCTGAAGCCCCAGGCGCCGTGGCTCACGATGGCCGCCAGTATGATTTTGATTTGGTTCCGCTTATCCATAGGAAACAGTATAATGTTACGTGCCGGGAATTGCAAGAGCAGGTGGGGTCATTTCTGGGACGGATCAGCTGCCAAAGCCTTTTCTATCAAAGCCATATCCCGTAGATCCTTTTCCCGTCCCAAGGCCCGCTTCATCTCCCTCAGTCCCTTCAAAGAGACGACAGGCATGCCCTCCACCGTCTCTGTTCGGTCAACAAGCCAGTTTTCAAAGATCTCCACATCGCCGTCCAAGGTGAACCAGCGCCCGCTGCCGTCGTCCATCTGCTTGAAGGGGACGCCAGACGCTGCCAGGGCGTCCGCCCATGCCGTGGTGCACCCAAGATCCAGATCGTGGGTCTCCGCCCGCAGACCATACAGCACCATGGCCCCGCCGGCCACCACCCAGTAGTCCTCCTTGGGCCAGTCCAAAGCAAGAAGCTTACCAACGATATCCGCCTTATTCATACACTGCCTCCCCGTCGTACCGATACTCCAGGCTATAGTCGTAGGGATCGTCCGTGTTCCGCAGGTAATCGTGGCCGGTTTCGGCGACGATACGGAACCCGCAGGCCAGGTGGGTGCGGAGGGACGCTTCGTTCTGCTTGTCCACGCAGTCCACGATGCGGAAAGGGCCTTGGCTTTTCAAATGGTCCGTCACCATGCGCAGGAGCCGGGTCCCGCAGCCCTGCCGCCGGTATCCAGGCCGGGTCTCCAGGGCCTCCAGGTAGTATAGGCCGGGCTGCACCTCGCTTAGCCGCAGGGCGCTGACCCACTCCCCCGCCTCCTCCAAAACGTAGTAGGCCGGGCCGGGGCCGGTGAAGAACTCGTCCCGCAGGAACTGTAAGAAGCCCTCCTCCACCTTCCGCACCGCCAGGGCCTTGTCCGCCATATCGGGGAAGAAATAGTCCGTGTTCTCTAAGTTGCCCTCGGCGTAGACGGCCATGAGCTTTTGTCCGTCCAGGTCTGCATAAGACGTATATATATGCAGCATATTCTCCTCCGTATGCAATCATTGCAAGGTCGCGATCTCGTCGGCGATGTCCTCCGGGGTCCGGTTCACGGTGTCGATATGGACGGCGTGGGTGTCGGCGGCCTGAACGGCCAGGCACGCGGGGATATGCCTCACGCACCAGCTGTCCGGCTTCTCCCGGCCCAGGTCTATGAGCCGGTGCCGCAGCGTGGCTTCGTCCGCGTCCAGGTAGATATACTTCACCGGAACGCCCTCGTCCTGCAGTCGCCCGAGGATGGCAGCATAGGACGCCTCCCGGAGCAGGGTCATGGGCGCAACGACGTTCCCGTCGTACCGCTCGTACAGGTCCTTCAACAGGCGGCAGCAGGTATCCAGCCAAATGGGGTACTCCTCGTAGATCTCGCAAAACAGCGCCTCCGGGTAGTTGTCCCGGATGCCGTCTCCCACCAATTCGGGGTCGAAGATATGGGCGTTCGTCAGCCGCGCCTGCAGTCTTTTGGCCACGGTGGTCTTCCCCACCCCGTAGGCGCCGTTGAGCCAATAGAGCATATTTGCCTCCTTAGATATCGATCCAGATGCCCGTGTCGCGCAGGATGGCGTCGGGCACGCGTTTGTAGAACCGCTGGGCCTCCTCGTTGCCGGCCGTCAAGGCGATGAGGGTATCCACGCCTCGTTCTTTCAGCTCCTGCCGGAGCCTTGCGAGCAAGGCTTGGGCGACGCCCCGGTGGCGATAGCTCTTGATGACGCAGATCCAATCGAGATAGGCCTTGGTGGACCCGTCGAAGTGGCTGCGGATCA
>JBGVAK010000194.1:0-2118 GCA_045224495.1 Christensenellales bacterium | reverse complement strand
CAGGTTCACGTCCACGTCCTCCGGGTGGGTCTGGATGTTCCCCGTGGACGCCTTGCTGGCCTCCACCAGGTCCTCCGTCAGCTTCTTGAGCCGCTGGCTCTGCCTGTCCAGCACGTCCAGATACTCCGGCGCGTGCTCGGAGGCAAGGCCCTCCTTCTTCAGCAGGTCCACGTAGGAGATGAGGGACGTGAGGGGCGTCTTCAGATCGTGGCTCACATTGGTGATCAGCTCCGTCTTCATGCGCTCGCTCTTCATCTGCCGGGCCACCGCTGCGTCCATACCCCGGCCGATGCTGTTGAGGCTCCGGGCGTGCTTCCTCTGTTCGGGGGTCAGATGCCGCTCGTCCACGGGCGTCATGTCCCCGGCGGCCAGGCGCTCGGCCCCGTCCTGGAGCTTCTTCAAGCCAATGGCGAACAGCAGGATCACCGGCGTCAGCACCAGCTTCTCTATGAACCATACGACCAGGCAGGCCTCCGCCCGCTCCGAGATACATGCCACCAGCTCCACGAAGCTGATCCCGCCCCAAATGAGCGCCGTTTTCCAGATGATCGGCAGGTTTTTCAGCACGTACCACAGTCCCTTCAGTCCGGCCCAGGCCCCGCGGCAGACCCAGTAGAGCAGCGTCCCCTTCACCAGGGTTTTCGTCTTGCAGCGGACGGCGAAGGTCATGCAGAATAGCAGCCCCAGGGCAAGGAGCATGGGCAGGAACAAACCGAACACCGTCAGTGTACGGCTCGTCAGCACCTCCCCGGCAAAGCCCACGATCAAGGCCATGCCCAGGAGCACCGGCTCCAACGGCACTTTATCGAACCAGTTACAGGCCACCTCTGCCGTGCCGAACCGGTGACCGGCAGAGACCAGCAGGAAGATGAACAGGGCTATGGTCAAAACAAGGCATAGGGCCGTCAGAGGGATAGCCCAGTTCCGGCAAACGATGAGGGTGTTCACCAGCGTGAGGCCCACCGAATACCGATCCAGCACGGGCAAAGAGGCGTCGATGCCGTAGCGGGCGTTGAAGGTATGTTTGTCTACGACCCGATAATAAGCATCCATCTGCCAGCCCGTTGACGTTTCCTGGATGTATATGTTCGTATATTCATTCCGATTTTCGTCGCGCAGTCGATCCGCCGCCCATTCCGCCTCCTTCTGCGTGGGATACTCCTGGATCTGATGCTGCACTTCTCCATACGTATAGATGGTCCAGGGCTCCACCCGATACCCAAAGCAGCTCTCCTCCGGGACCCCGTTGGAAAGGGTCACGTCCTCGTTCTCCGCGGCGAAACGGAAGTTGGTATGGGTCGTATACAGATTGTAGGGCAGGGTGATCACGGCCCGTTGAGAAGCTCCGGCTTCCCCTTGCGTGTCGTCGACAGCTACGGACAAGGGGTGATTATAGTATGCCTCCAGCATGATCTTCGCCGTGCTTTTATCCTGGGCCATGAGATTCACCGCCGCGGCGTCGAACAGCTCCGCGCCGCCGTCGTTGAAGGCGTTGTACTGATATAGGGCCACACAGGCGCCGGCGCCCAGCAGGGTCCCCATGGCGAAGATCATGAACAGTACGCCCGCCACGATCCGGGCGGTCAAGGTAAGATTCCATTTTTTCATTTTGCGTTTCCTCCATCAAAACGATAGCCTTGGCCCCAGATGACCTTGATGTACCGGGGTTCGGCGGGGTCGAATTCCAGCTTCTCCCTCAGGTGCCGGATGTGGACCGCCACCGCGTTCTCGGCGCCGTAGGGCGCTTCGCCCCAGACCTGCCGGTAGATGTCCTTGGGGGAGAAGACCTGGCCCGGATGGCTCATAAGGAGCTTTAGGATGTCGTACTCCCGGGGCGTCAGGCTCACCGGTTCCCCGTCCAGGGTGACGGCTTTGGCCCCGTCGTCCAGGCTGACGCCGCCGATGGTCAGGACCGACAGCTTCGGCTCGCCGCCGCCCAGCTGCATGTACCGTCGAAGCTGGGACCGGACCCGGGCCAGCAGCTCCACAGGGTTGAAGGGCTTGGTCACGTAGTCGTCCGCGCCCAGATTGAGGCCCAGGACCTTGTCCGTGTCCTCGGACTTGGCCGTGAGCAAAATCACGGGCACGTTGCTCTTCTCCCGGATGCGGGTCATGGCG
>JBGVAK010000193.1:0-39731 GCA_045224495.1 Christensenellales bacterium | reverse complement strand
CTTCGCCGCCCAGATGAGCAAGAAGCAGGGCTTCACCACCGACGAGGAGGTGGACAAGCTCCGCATCCTCATGAAGCAGGCGGGCCTAAAGGCGGAGGATCGGCCCCCCGTGGCCCCTGCCCTCGCCCGGGCCCAGGAGACCGGCGGTCCCGCCGCCGCCATCGAACTGCCGGACGGACGCATCGTCACGGGCAAGTCCACGCCCCTTCTGGGCGCGGCGTCGGCCATGCTTTTGAACGCGCTCAAGGAGCTGGGCGGCATCCGCCACGACATGAAGCTCATCTCCCCCGTCATCATCGAGCCCATCCAGCATCTAAAGGTGGACCACCTGGGGAACCACAACCCCCGGCTCCATACGGACGAGACGCTGCTGGCCCTCAGTATCTGCGCCGCCACCAACCCCACGGCGGAGATCGCCATGGAGCACCTGAGCGACCTGCAGGGCTGCGAGATGCACTCCACAGTGATCCTGGCCGAGGTGGACTTGAACCTCCTTCGGAAGCTGGGCGTCCACGTGACCTGCGAGCCCGTGTATCAGACCAAGAAGCTGTATCATAAATAATTGGATTATTTTGCCGTTTTTTTCTCTTCGGTGAAGAGAAGAAAAGCGGCGCAAAAAAGAGAAGCTTAAGAAGAATTCGTCATGATCCCTCTTAAGCTTTTTTGTTGGTCTTGTATTTTGGATCAAATAGCTTTTATTGCAGCTATGAGCGCCGTCACGATCTCATCCAGGGTCAGGGTGGGCCAATCCTTCCCTTCCGCCAGCTTCGGTGTGGCGGGCACGTGGATGAAGGCGGCGGGGATAGAGTCCTCCGCCTGCTCCAATCGATAGAGGGCGGAATACAGGAGGGTGTTGCACACGAACCGTCCCGCATCCTCTGATAGCCGGGCGGGGACGCCGGCGGCCTGGATGGCCTCCACCATGTCCTCCACGGGCAGGGTGGAATAGAGTATCTCCGGCCCGCCGGGGACGATGGGCTCGTTGTGGGGCTGAGCCCCCTCGTTGTCCGGGATCCGGGCATCCATCTCGTTGACCCCCTGCCGCTCCGGAGTCACCATGCCCCGGCTGGCAGCGAGACCGATCAGGAGCACCGCGTCGGGCTCCACCTCCTCCATAGCCGCATATAAGGCCTCGGGCGCGCCTCGGAAGGTGACGGGCATCTCCCGCTTGCAGAGCTGCCACTGGCCTACGGTGTCGGGCAGCGCCTGGACCGCCTGCAGGGCCGGATTCACCCTGTCCCCGCCGAAGGGGGCAAAGCCGGTGATCAGCAGCCGCCTCACTTTTGTACCCTCCGGACCACGGCAGCCAGCTTGTCCAGGGCCTTCTGCAGCACCCAGGTGGGGCAAGCCAGGTTCAGGCGCTCAAAGCCCGCGCCTTCCTCGCCGAAGATATACCCCTCGTCGAAGAACAGCTCCCCGTCGATCATAGCCTTCTCCAGGCCGTCCTTGTCGAGGCCCAGGGCCCGGCAATCGAGCCACATGAGGTAGGTGCCCATGAGCTCGAAGGGCTTGATCTCGGGAACGTTCTGGGCAAGATACGCCTCCGTCAGCTTCTTGTTCTCCCCCAGGACTGTCAGCAGCTCGTCCAGCCAGGGCTCGGCCCTATCGTAGGCCAGACGGCAGCTTTCGTAGCCCAGGGCGGTCAAGGTGGGATAGTGGCCCTCCTTCTTCACCTTCGCCCGCAGTCCCTCGTCCGCCACGAACAGGTTGGAGCACTGCATGCCCGCCAGGTTGAAGGTCTTGCTGGGGGCGGTGCAGAGGATGGCGTTCTTCACATACTGCTCCGGCAGGGTGCCCACGGAAACGAAGGTGTACCCAGGCAGGATCAGATCCCCATGGATCTCGTCGGCCACCATGAGGACGCCATGTTTGAGGCAGATGTCTGAGAGGCGCAGGAGCTCGTCCCTTGTCCAGATGCGGCCCACGGGGTTGTGGGGGCTGCAGAGAAGGAACAGCTTCACCCGGGGCTGGGCGCACAGCTTCTCGAACAGCTCGAAGTCGATGTCGTAGGTCCGCTCCCGTTCGATAAGGGGGCAGAAGATGGCCTCCCGGCCCTGCTCCTGGGCACAGAAGCGGAAGGGATGGTAGACCGGGCTCAGCATGAGCACCCCGTCCCCGGGGACGGTCAGGGCTTTCACCAGCTCGAAGAGGGCGGGCACGATGCCAGGGCTGGTGATGAACCAATCCTTCTTGGGCCTGAACCCGTGGCGCCGCTCCATCCAGCTTTGGACCGCGGCGAAGTAGGCGTCCGTGGGGCCGGTGTAGCCCAGGACGTTGTGATCGAGGTAGTCCTTGAGCCCCTCCACCACCTGGGGCGGATCCAAAAACTCCATGTCCGCCACGGACAGGGGCACGGCGTCCCGGGATACGTCCGGCTTCTTCTTTTGCATCTCCAGATACTTGAAGGCGCCGGCGTCCCAGCGATCGGGCAACGTGGTAAAATCGTAGGCCATATGATCCTCCTGGCGTTTCGTTGGCATCAGTATACCACAAATCGCCGCCCCTTGCCAAGGGCGGCCTTGCGTCCCGGTGGAAAACGCGGTATACTTTTTCTATAAAACGTTTGGAAAGGACGGACAAGCATGAAGCGCAAGGAAATGGACCCCCAATACCAGTGGGACTTCACCCACATCTACCCCGACAAGGCGGCCTGGGAGGCGGCCATGGCGGATGCGGAGCAGGCCATAGCGGGCCTCGCCTCGCTGCCCGGGACCCTGAAGGCCAGCAAGGCGGGCCTGAAGCAGGGCCTGGACGCGGTCTACGCGGCCATGGAGAAGATCGAACTGCCCTTTATCTACGCCAACCTCCACAAGTGCGCCGACGGCAGCGAGCCGGAGCACCAGAACATGGACGCCCGGGCCATGACCCTCATGGTCAGGGGCATGTCCATGGTGGCCTTTTTGAACCCGGAGATCCTGTCCATCCCAGAAAGCGACCTCGCCGCCTGGATGGCTGAGGAGGACATGGCCGTGTATCGGCACGTGGTGGCGGACATCACCCGGGGCCGGGCGCACATTTTGGACGAGGAGCGGGAGCGGATGCTGGCCATGCTGGGCGACGCGGCCCAGACGCCCTCCAACGCCTATGGGATGCTGACCAACGTGAACATGAAGCTGCCCCTGGTCCACGACGAGCAGGGGAACGAGGTGCAGCTCACCCAGGGGAACTTCGGCGTGTTCCGGGAGAGCCGGGATCGGAAGGTCCGGGAGGAGGCGTTTAGGGCCATGTTCGGCGCCTACCGGCAGTTCGGCGACACCTTCGCGGCCCTCTACGGCGGCGCTGTGAAGATGGACAACTTCCAGGCTACGGTCCGGGGCTATTCCTCCGCCTGCGAGGCGGCCCTGGACGGTGGGAACGTGCCCGTCAGCGTCTACGACAGCCTCATCGAGGCGGTCCACGAGAGCCTGCCCGCCATGAAGAAGTATCTGAAGCTCCGGCAGCGGGTGCTGGGCCTCGAGAAGATCGACGTCTTCGACCTGTACACGCCCATGGTGGAGGACGTGGACTTCCCCGTGCCCTTTGAGAACGTGAAGGAGCTGGTGAAGGGCGCCACTCGTCCCCTGGGCGAGGAGTACGGACAGCTTCTCGATCGCGCCTTTGCGGAGCACTGGATGGACGTGTACGAGAACGAGGGCAAGCGCAGCGGCGCCTTCTCCATGGGCGTGTTCGGTGTGCACCCCTACGTGCTGCTCAACTATACGAACACCCTGGACGACGCCTTCACCGTAGCCCACGAGCTGGGCCACTCCATGCACTCCTTCTTCTCCGACCGCACCCAGCCCTACCCCCTCCACGACTATCGGATCATGGTGGCGGAGGTGGCCTCCACGGTGACCGAGGTGCTGCTGACCAAGTACCTGTTGAAGACGGAGAAGGACCCCAAGCGCCGGGCCTACGTGCTGAACCACTTCCTGGAGGGCTTCAGGACCACCCTGTTCCGCCAGACCCTGTTCGCGGAGTTCGAGCGCAAGGCCCACGAGCTGGACGCCGCCGGCACGCCGCTGACCGCGTCTGCGCTGAACCAGGTGTATCACGACCTGGTGGCCCTCTACTATGAGGGAGCCGAGATCGATGGGGACATCGACCCTGAGTGGAGCTACATCCCCCACTTCTATCGGGGCTTCTACGTGTACCAGTACGCCACGGGCTTCTCCTCCGCCGTAGCCATCGCGGATCGGATCCTGGAGACCGGCGACGCCTCTGGGTACCTGAAGTTCCTCACCACCGGCGGCAGCGATTACCCCTTGAACGAGCTGAAGATCGCGGGCATCGACCTCACAAAGCCCGACACCGTGAAGAACGCCCTGAAGGTCTTTGCGGACACCGTGGACGAGCTAGAGAAGCTGCTGTAACTTCTTATATGCGACTTTTTCTTTTCAGTGAAAAGAAAAAGTCGCCCAAAAAGAAAAGCTTAAGAAGGGATCATGTCTCCGCGATGAGGCATGATTTCTTCTTAAGTTCTTTTAGGCGGCTTTTCTTTCAAGAAAAGCCGCAATTACTTTCAATACTATCCTTTTTCTATCCGTTCAGCTGGTACGCCGTCAGGTTGAGATAGAAAGCGAAGCAGAGCCACAGGGTATAGGGAAGCTGGAGCCAAGCAGCCAGGGGGCGTACGGGCCGGTAGCGGACCACCGTGCCGATGGCCAAGGCCAGCATGACGAGGAGCGTCACCAGCGCCGCGAGCCGCAGTTCCAGAGCGAAGAAGAGGACTGGCCACAGGAAATTCAGGAGCAGCGTCCCTGCGTACAGCAAGTGCTGGTCCTTCAAGCCCCGGGGCGACGCGGTATAGACGAGGGCCGCAGACACGCCCATAAGGATGTAAAGGATGGACCAAACCACGGAGAAAACCACCGGCGGCGGGGTCAGGGGCGACTGGGGCAGGTACTGGAAGGCCTTCATGCCGTCCATAGACACCAGGGTGGCGAGGCCTCCCGTCAGCAGGGAGAGGAGTATGAAAACAACATAGGGCCAAATATCACGTTTGCGTTCCATGGCCCTATTCTACGCCGATGGCGATGAAAATATGCTCTTTACGGACGCGGGAAGAAGGTGCGGTAGGCGTCGTAGCCCGTGTGGACGCTCTTATGGGCGTCGTAGCTCAGCAGCTCCGCAAAGGGGGCCAAGGACCGGGCGGGGCTCAAGCCCTGTTCCCGCAGAGCACGATACCGGTCCAACGTCTCCTGCCGTCCGGCGATCAATATCCAGTGGAACCGCTCCGCCGCCGGCAGGTCCAGATTCTCCTCATGGAAGGAGAGCAGCCCGTGGCGGCGGACGATGGCCTCCGCCTCCTGGGCCACGGCCTCGTATACCCCGTCGTCCAGCGGCGGCGATAGAGCCAGATCCTTGCAGCCCCCGGCCACGCACTCCGAAAACGCGGTGATCATCCCCAGAATAAACGAACGCTGATCCAGCATGATGCGCCCTCCCTGTTTTTCTGTCTCTATTATGCCGGTTTTTCCCCGTCTGTCAACCGGCCCTTTCCTTGACGGTCCCCGTCCGCCATGCTATAGTGGGGCCATGAAGCGCTGGCAAATAGCAGCATACCGGCTATGGCAGTGGACCTGGGGCCTTCCCCAGAGCCTGCTGGGCTTCGCCCTGGCGGTCAAATACCGCCGCTGCCCCCATCGACAGGTGGGCGGCGCCTTAGCCACCTTCCACGACGGGGCCTGGGGCGGCGTTTCCCTGGGCATGTTCATCTTCGTCCCCGGCGGGCTGCAGCCGGAGCGGGAAAGCCGGCTCCTCAGCCACGAATACGGCCACACCTTCCAGTCCGCCCTGCTGGGGCCCTTGTACCTGCTGGCTGTGGGCGTCCCCTCCTTCCTGTGGGCCAACCTGCCCCGGAACGTGAGGAAGCGTCAGGTGCAGCGCATGCCCTATGAATCCCGCTACCCGGAAAACTGGGCGGAAAGCCTGGGCCGCAAACACTATCCGCGGCAGGAGGAAACGATATGAAGCTCGCTTTGTTGGCTCTGGCCGCGATAAATCTCATTTCCTTCGCCCTCTACGGCATCGATAAGCTCAAGGCGAAGGCAGGCGCCTGGCGCATCTCGGAGGCCACGCTTCTGCTGGCGGCCCTGCTAGGGCCCGTAGGGGCGATGCTGGGCATGGAGCTCTTTCGCCACAAGACGAAGCATGCGAAGTTCAAGATCCTGGTGCCCCTGTTCCTGGTTTTGCATATCGCCCTGGCCGTATACATCTTCAAGCGCGGGCCCCTGTCCTGAAAAAAGGCGGGAAAACCTGCAAAAAAGTGCTTGACAGGGGCGGGGTCGGTCGCTATAATAAGTACGCTTAAGCAGAGGCGCCCGCCTCTCACCTGCCGATTGGAACATATCAGGCACGGTATGATGGGACTTTTTTCGTGGTGGGCGCGTTTGCGTCCGCTATTTTTTTACGGAGGTGTTGACCCATCGCTACCCAAGAACTGCCTATCAACGAGGAGATCCGGGATCCGGAAGTCCGTTTGATCGACGAGAACGGCGTCCAGCTGGGCATCATGGATGTCCGGGCCGCCCAGCGTCTGGCCGACGAGCGGGAGCTGGATCTGGTCAAGCTCTCCAACGCCAATCCCCCCACCTGCAAGCTCATGGACTACAGCAAGCACCGCTACGACATGATGAAGCGGGAAAAGGAGCAGCGGAAGAACCAGAAGATCATCGAGATCAAGGAGATCCGCCTCTCCGCCACCATCGACCAGCACGACATGGAAGTCAAGGCCAAGGCCTGCTCCCGGTTCCTGCAGGACGGCAACAAGGTGAAGGTGAGCATCCGCTTCCGCGGCCGCCAGATCACCCGGGGCGACATCGGCGAGGAGGTCATGACCACCTTCTACAACATGGTCTCCGACAAGGCCGTCCAGGAGAGGGCGCCCAAGCAAGAGGGCAGGAACATGTACATGGTGCTGGCACCGAAGAATTAAAAATCTATCAGGAGGAAAGAACATGCCAAAGATCAAGACCCATCGCGGCGCTGCTAAGCGTTTTGACGTGACCAAGTCCGGCAAAATCAAGCGCGGCAAGGCTTACAAGAGCCACATCCTCACCAAGAAGACCACCAAGAGGCTGCGCGGCCTGCGCCAGACCGGCTATATCGCCGAGGAAGAGCAGAAGAAGATCCGCGAGCTGATTCCCTATAAGTAAGGAGATGTGAACCATGGCAAGAATTAAGAGATCCGTCAATTCCATCAAGAAGCGCCGCAAGGTGCTGCGCCTCGCCAAGGGCTACTTCGGCGCCAAGTCCAAGCAGTATAGGGCAGCCTCTCAGCAGGTGATGAAGTCCATGGCCTACGCCTACGTGGGCCGCAAGAACAAGAAGCGCGAGTATCGCCGCCTCTGGATCGCCCGTATCAACGCCGGCGCCCGCATCTGCGGCACCAACTACTCCAACCTCATCAACGGCCTCAAGCTGGCCGGCGTGGAAGTGAACCGGAAGGTCCTGGCTGACCTGGCCGTCACCGACATGAACGCCTTCAAGGCCCTGGTGGACACCGCCCTGGCCGCCAAGAAAGCGTAAGCTGAGGAAAAAGCAAAAGGAAAGAGCTTCCCAAGGGAGGCTCTTTTTCATTGGTCCTTTTCCTTGATCTCGACGATGCGTATCCGTCCCCGTCGCCGGGCGTAGTCCAGTACCCGGCGGGCGTTGCCGGCCTCGTAGGGAGCGTAGGCGATCAGGAAGTCGCAGCTGTCCGCCATGGTCCTGTTGGCTCGGAGGATGGCGTACCGTCGGGGCACCGATTCGAGACCCTCGGGGTAGACTGTGCCGGAAAAGCCGGGCGGCACCTCCTCCCCCGCCGCGGGCAGGTAGGCCAGCACCCGATACAGTCGTATCTGAGGGTGAGTTTCCATGAGCCCCCGCACTGCCCTGGCCGCCAGCCGATCGAAATTGCCTCGACTGCCCACATAGAAGTCCGTCACCCCCTCCCCCACGATCAGCCCCTCCGCCGCCGCCACCACCGCCGGCAACAAGCCCTCCGGCGCGTCCCGGTGGCCGATGAAAAAACAGGATGACATGCAAATCACCTTCCTTATGCCTTTAAACAATTCTACTCAATATATTAGGCATAGTCAACAAATTAAGCATGCTATGGTAGAAAAAAAACGAGGAAACTACTGGCATGATCTCCTACTGTCCCTTTTGGGAAACGCTGAACAAGCGCAACATTTCCACATACGAGCTGATCTATCGGCAGGGCATGTCAGCGAACACGATCTACCGGATGAAACACGGCATGCCCATCACGACGAAAACGTTGAACGACCTATGCTTTATACTGGATTGCAGTGTCAGCGATATTATCGAATATGTTCGGGAAAGCGACTGAAAGTGTTCCAGTATCTGCTGAGTAAAACATAGCATTTGGGGCACTTCATCTTCAATGTGTAAAAACGGCGACAAAGGGGAATAATTGGCGAATTGAAAAAAGCAGGCTTTGCGCCTGCTTTATTTGTATCCTTCCTATGCTTTTCTTTTTGGGCGACTTTTTCTTTTCACCGAAAAGAAAAAGTCGCAAGAAAAAAACATTATCTCAGTATTTCGTAGAGCAGGATCGCCCCGAAGACGGCGGCGTTGAGGGACTCGGCCCGGCCGGCCATGGGCAGGCGGTAGGCGTAGCAGAGGGCGGCGGCTTCGTCGGTGACGCCGTTGCCTTCGTTGCCCACCAGCAGGGCCATCTTATCCGTCTTGGGGGGCAGGGTCTCGCTGCCCTTCAGGTGGCCGCAGAGGCAGGTATAGCCCTGGGCGGTGAGGGTCCGGAGGGCATCGGGGATGTCCGTCACATAGACGGGCAGGTGGTACACGGAGCCCATGGAGGAGCGGAGAGTCTTGGGCGAGAAGGGGTCGGCGCACCGGGGGGACAGGATCACGGCTCCGGCGCCCAGGGCGTCCGCCGTGCGGATAAGGGTGCCCACGTTGCCCGGATCCTGCACGTCCTCCAAAAGGAGGATCGTGCCCATGAAAGCTTCCGGCAAGGGGGCGACGGGCGTCTTCGCCACGGCGCACAGGCTCTGGGGGGTGCCCGCCGTGGACAGGGTGTCCATGACATTATCGCTGACCTCTATGACCTCGCAGGGGTAATCCCGCGGTCCGGCGTACCCTTCCCGCACGAAGACGGTCTCCAGGGCCGCTCCGGACATCAAGGCCTCCCGGACTAGCTTGTCCCCCTCGATGAAGTGGCAGCCGGTCTCCCGCCGATACTTGCTCTCCCGGAGGGACCGGGCCCGCTGGATGCGGGGATTGGTTCGACTGGTGATGCGCTCCATAGTTCTACCTCAAAAATGAATGAAAAAAGCCACCTTTCAGGTGGCCTGCTGTATGTCAGGAACTCAGACGCTGCGGACGATCTTGCCGGAACGGAGGCAACGAGTGCAAACGTTCATGATCTGAGTCTTTCCATCAACGATCACATGGACGCGCTGCACATTGGGAGCCCAGCTGCGCTTGGTCTTGCGATTGGAATGGCTGACATTATTTCCGGACATCTTGCCCTTATTGCAGACTTCACAGAACTTACCCATTCAAGTCCAACCTCCTTTGCAAAAATCGAACGGAGCTATATTACCATAGACATTTACTAAATGCAAGCTTTTTTTAGACTAAATCTAAAAAATTGTTTTGTCGGAGAGCTTCATAGAGGACGATGGCCACGGAGTTGCTCAGATTCAACGACCGCTGGCTCTCGCCCATGGGGATGCGGATGGCACGATCGGCATTTTTCAGAAGCAGATCCTTGGGCAAGCCCGCCGTCTCCTTGCCGAAGACCAGGAAGTCCCCGTCCCGAAAGGCCGTATCCGTGTATCGGTTTTGGGCGTGAGTGGAGGCGTAGAAGAAGCGGGCGTCGGGGTACAGGGCCTGCAGCTCCTCCAGGCTGTCGAAATAGCTGATGTCCAGGGTGTGCCAATAGTCGAGGCCCGCCCGCTTGAGATGCTTATCGTCGATGGAAAAGCCCAGGGGACGGATGAGGTGGAGGGCGGAGCCGGTGACCGAGCAGGTCCTCGCTACATTCCCCGTGTTCTGAGGGATCTCCGGTTCCACCATGACGATATGAAACATGGGCGCGCATATCCTTTCCTGATCTTGTCATACGTAAAATTTTAGCATATTTTTTGTAACAGCGGTTGAACAATCTGTGAATTGACGGTATACTGTTCGTATGTATACGCGAAAGAATGTCCCCCAGCAGGAGACGTCCAAAACTACATCCGCGAAGCGCCCCACCCGGTCCGCCGCGCCTGCCCAAAAGCCGGAGCTGACCGAGGAGGAGCTGGCTGCCCATCGGGCCGCCGCCCGCAAGCGCGCCGCCGCCCGGAAGAAGGCCAAGGAACGCAAACGGCAGCGCCGCATCTTCATGGTGGCCGCTAGCATGTTCCTGACAGCCATCGTGGTGCTTGTGTGGGCCGTGGTGCTGATGGTGAAGCGCAACCGCCTGCAAACCATGACCGCCAACGTCACCCCCACCGCCGTGCCCAACACCACCGCCTACAGCGCGCCTGTGCAGACGACCGACCCCGTGGCTCCTACGGCCAGCCAGAAGCAGACCAGCGATCCCGGCACGATCACCCCCGCCACGGGGACCATCCCCCAGGGCGTGACCGTCAACGGCATCCAGGTGGGCGGCATGAGCGTGGATCAGGCCCGCCCCGTGCTGGAGCAGGGCCTGGAGAACGAGCTCAACAGCATCGCCATCTCCCTGAAGAACGACTATTTCAACGCCACTCTGACCCGCAGGGACATCGGCGCCTACTTCGACGTGGACGCTGCTCTCTCCGCTGCGGCCGCCTCCGGCAGCAACGCCCAGTTGAAGACCGTCATGGGGTATGATCGGGACGAGCTCATGAAAGCCCTGGCCGCCCTTAACGACAAGGTGCCCGGCCACGCCACCAACGCCACCATGTCCATCGACTACGAGAGCTACACCGTGGCCAAGACCCCGTACCAGAAGCCCAAGTTCGTCTACACCGAAGGCACCAACGGGATGCAGCTCGATACCGCGGCGGTGACGGCCCAGATCGAGAACGCCCTGGAGAGCGGCACCTACCAGCTGTCCTTCTCCCCCGCCGTCACCGTGTCCGAGCCGGCGGTGACCGTGGAGACCTTGAAAAAGGCCACTACCAAGCTGTCCTCCTTCTCCACCCTGTACTACTTCACCGGCTCCAGCTCCACCGACAAGGCGGTGGTGGAGAACCGGCAGGGCCGGGACCACAACATCAGCAAGGGCGTGGGCATGATGAACGTCATCACCCTCAAGCCCGGGGAAAGCTTCAGCTTCAACAAGAAAACCGGCGACAGGACCGAGAAGAAGGGCTGGGCCATGGCCAACGCCATCTACAACTCCGGCTACCAGAAGGAGCCCGGCGGCGGCATCTGCCAGGTGAGCACCACCATGTACAACGCCCTCATCCTGGCGGGGGTGGAGATCACCTACCATCGGCCCCACACCATCCCCTCGGACTACGTGGATCTGGGCTTCGACGCCACGGTGGACTCCGGCCATATCGACTTCAAGTTCAAGAACAACAAGAAGAACACCATCTACCTGTTCGTATACATCACCAAGAACAAGGACAGCGCCCGCAAGAAGGAGATCCATGTGGACGTATACGGCATGGAGGAGCCCGGCGTCACCTACAAGACCCGGTACGAGATCATCTCCGAGGACAAGGCCACCAACCCGGAGATCCGCTACGACAAGAAGCAATACCCGGACTACCAGGTGAAGACCCGCAACGCCCACGACGGGTACGTGGTGACCACCTACGTGGACCGATACGTGGACAAGAAGAACCCCAAGACGGTCTATACCTACACCGCCACCTACGACAAGATCGAGGAGCAGTGGGTCTACGGCACCAAGCCCACGCCCACCCCCTCCCCCACCAAGACCCCCAAGCCCACCAAGACGCCCAAGACTACGCCCACGGCGGAGTCCTTTGAGCAGGACTATTGAGCCCCTCGAAGCGGATCGTTGATCGATCCGCTTTTTACTATGGCTGAAAGAAAGGAAAGGGATATGATCTACGGATTCATCGGCGTGGGGAACATGGCCTCCGCCATCCTCCGGGGCATGGCCAAGTCCGGTCGCTTTCCGGAGGGGACCCTCTGCGGCTACAACCGGACATTGGAAAAGGCCCTATCGCTCCGGACGGAGACGGGGCTGGTGCTGTGTGCAGACGAACGGGACACCGCCGAAAGGGCAGACGTGGTGGTCCTCAGCGTCAAGCCCCAGATGCTGGATGGCGTGCTAAAAAAGATCGCGCCGGTCGTTACGCCCAACAAGCTCATATTGACCATCGCCGCGGGCAAGGAGACGAGCTGGTACGAGGAGCGGCTGGGGCCGGTGCCCGTGGTCCGCGTCATGCCTAACATCAACGCCCGGGTGGGCCGGTCCGTCAGCGCTCTCTGCGGCGGAAAATACGCCCAGCCGGAGCACCTGCAGATCGCCCGGGACATGTTCGAGACTGTGGGCACGGTCTACGACGTGGAGGAGCGGCTCTTCTCCGCCTTCTCCGCCATCGGCGGAGCCTCCGGTGCCTTCGTCCACCTGTACATCGACGCCCTGGCCTCCGCCGGGGTCCAGGCTGGCATCCCCCGGAAGCTGAGCGAGGAGATCGCCTGCCGAGTGGTGGAAGGCAGCGCCGTCCTCACCGCCGAAAGCCCGGAGCACCCCGTAGCCCTCATGGACCAGGTCACATCCCCCGGCGGCACCACCATCGAGGGGGTCCATACCCTCAAGCGCCTGGGCTTCGAGACAGCCGTGCAGCAGGCTGTCCGCGCCGTCATCGAGAAGGATAAGATGCTGGGGAAGTAGTGCGCACCATCCTTCCATCCGCGTGACATACAAAAACCCGCCGGTACCGACGGGTTTTTGAATCATTCCTTTTCCCCAGCGCGCTTTCGCTCCTCGGCCCGCTTCCGCTTCTGCGCCTCATCATAGCGCAGGGACAGGACCCGGGCCAGCAGGAAGCTGGCGGCGGCCAATAGGATGGTGGGCGTCACACCCAACTCCCTGCCCATCAGGATCGTCACGATCTCCACCGCGGCGAATATGCCGATGCACCCGATCCAAATCAACGCTTTCATGTGATCCTCCTCACGCGGACACGCTCGCCCGCTCACGGGTCATGGACATCCGTCTCGCAGGGCGTCATTTCCCAGATTCAATCGTCATCCGTCAAGCACTCGTATTCCTCCACCCAATCGAGAAAATCATCCATCGTGTCCTCCTGCTCTACCCTACCATACCTTTCGGGAAAAAGCAATCGCCCAGGAAGAGTAAAGATCCACTCTATCAGGCGAAACGGCAGGAGAGCTATTTGAAGCATACATTTAAAAGGCCATATGATAAGCTTGAACAATATCACGAAAGGCCAGATGAACAGATAATAGCAAAGTGTCAAAAACAAGGTGATCATGGTTCCTTTCCTCGCTTACAGCTTAGAACAATGCCGTCTCTGCGTCAATCTGTTTGCCTGTTCATATCGTCCGATTTATGGGACCGAATGCATCGCTTCCAGTATCTCAACCTATTTTGTACAATCGATTCTTAAAGCTGCCAAAGAAAAGGAGAGAAAGGTTTCTCCCTTCCTCTCCCCCAAAGCCCCTGCTCGTCTGCGTTTTCTTGTTTTCTGAACCTGCGAAGATCTTATCGTATATCATCTCGTCGCGGGCCATCATAAATACTCCTCTGCGCTTCACGTTCATTGTCCAATACTCATGATGCTGTCGTTTTGAAAGCACATCTGGAATAGGATCGCAATCATAGCATTTCCGGAGAGCAACAAACGTATATTGCTATAGATGCTTGCAAACCTGCCTGTCATTTTTCGGTCGTGTATGAAAGGATCTGCGCGTTTCCACCCTCTGCTCGAATGGATACCATCTGCGTAAACGGGAATTCCAACGTATAAGCCGTCTGTTCCCTCGACAATTGAAGCCGCTGACCTTGTACGAGTAAAGAACCGGAGCCTGAAACTGTGATATGCAGAACGAGCTTTCCGTCTTTGTTCCTCTCTGTATCGAACACATGCAGCAGCCCTGTTTCTCCCTCCCACAAGGTGTTGCCATCCATACCGTACAGCATGGAATCCACCCATCTTTCTCCCGCTTGTATCTTGGCGATCGAAAAGTGCCCATTTGAGGTCTGCCGCCTTTGAACACTCTCGTTTAGTTCCAAATGCTCTGCAACAGTCAAGCCCAACACAAGAGTATCGGTATCCGGCGTGGCATGATTGTTTACATTAGGCGACTGCTCCACGGGAACAAAGGGAGAATACACGCCATTCGATTCTTCCATCTTAAATATCATCTGGTCAATTGTCACCTGCTGCATGGGACCATTTAAATGACCATCCAGCCAATAGGAATAAATATCATCATAATATCGTTGTGTCACCCCTAAGCTCGTTTGATGTCCTATCAGCTCGTTCACTTCCTTAGCATCGGCAGAAATAGTGGGATCAATGTAAACATTTGAATGGATATGTGCACAGACTGAATTAATCAGCAGAAAAGCAGCGAAATAAACGGTACTGATTCTCTTCAACTTCTCTCCCCAGCCGGAACGGATCATGAACGTAAAACACAAAACACTGGCAATCACCATGAATGTCACGCACCACCCCATAACGACTCCATTCAGCCGTTTTGTCGTCGTGAAAGCGGAGATCGCGAACGAATCGATCGAATTTGTTTTTCCAGGTACAAATCCTGAACGTGCTCCGGGAAACAATGATAGGATCATAAAGACGACAAGCATCCAAAGTATCCCTTTAGTCATCTTTTTATACGGCACGTCGACCGCCAGGGAGAAGCAATAGAAGACTGGAATAAACATGGAGCAATATCGCATGTGCAGGGGAAGCCTCCCCAGGGTTCCATTCCATTTGTATGGAACCACGAACACTGCGATGCCAACGATTACAGCAAGGACCCCTGCTATCGAAGTTTTTATAAACCCCTTCTGATCATTGGAATACTGTTTGAGAAAAGCTATCGGCAGAACGCCGAAGAGACCGCCGCAAGCAAACACAAAGAGAAACACAAGCAAAGCAGTCGCTTCAAACGCGACCAGTATATCACCGGCCCTCCATTCCTCCGTTTGTTTGCTGTACAATCCAATCAAAGAGGAGGAACTTTTGAAAAGAACCTGATACAAGCCGAAAAACAATCCAAGCAATAAAAGCAACATCGCCAAAGAGACAACAGCAGGTTTGTTTGAACGTTCCTTGTTTCGGATCGAGCGCAGCATACATGCAAACAGCAAAACTGTTCCCATGACGATGGCTCCAGGCTTAGTGAAAAACATGGATGCTGTGATCAAAGCAGTAGCGCATCCATCGATATATCTGTTCTTTACAAAAAAGCGATAGCCAAAGAAGAAGAGCCAAAGAGACAACGGCCACAGCAGGCACTCTGTCATTTCATACCCGCCCATTACCATGTCTGGCATCAAAGCAATCAGGGCGGCTGCGAGAAATGCCTTTTTCTCATCTTTTGTAAAATCTCGGGCAAATAGATATGTCGGGATTACTGAGGAAGTGATCAACAAAGAGTTGAACACCAAAACGTATGTATAGATATCTCCTTTCAGAAAGTAATTGATCCAGTAGACCGGAACTAAAAGAAATGGATACATCAAAAACGGGTAGTCTATAGGCTGTCCTCGAAAGGCCAGCTCCCCATCCCACGCAAGAGATCTGGCAATATTGGTATACAGTCCCTCATCTATGACCACCGTAGGGTCGCTTCTTATCAACAAATTGAGAGCAGTATGCAATACGCAGGAAACAACAAACAGAAGCAGAACGTAAAACCTCATCCTTTTGAAAGCATCCTGCTTTTCTTTTCTCACGATCATTTCTCCTTCATGAAAAAATGTTATGTTGATATTGTATCATACTATCAACTGCAAATCAACAAAGGCCCGATCCTTTGGTATTAGACTACAATACACTTGCGCTTTTCGATTTGCACTTTTGGTGAGTTTGGAAGTCGTGAAAAGTGGAGATTGACACTTTATTTACACTTTTGATGGGAAAGGAGGCGAAAAGAAAGAGAGAAGGGTCGAAGCCCCTCTCTCCCAAAAAACCTGTTTGTCTGGGTTTTCCTATTTCCCGAAGTAGCGCTTGAGGAGACCGGCGAAGGCCTTGCCGTGTCTTGCTTCGTCGCGAGCCATTTCGTGGACGGTGTCGTGGATGGCGTCCAGGCCCAGTTCCTTGGCGCGCTTGGCGAGGGCGGTCTTGCCGGCGGTGGCGCCGTTCTCCGCCTCCACCCGCATCTTCAGGTTCTTCTCGGTGGAATCGGTCAGGACCTCGCCCAGGAGCTCCGCGAACTTGGCGGCGTGCTCGGCCTCCTCGAGGCCCGCCTTCACCCAGTACTCGCCGATCTCGGGATAGCCCTCGCGATAGGCCACCCGGGCCATGGCCAGGTACATGCCCACCTCGGTGCACTCGCCGGTGAAGTTCTTCCTGAGGCCCTCGATGATATCCTCAGGCGCACCCTGAGCCACGCCCACCACATGCTCGGCGGCCCAGGTCATCTCCCCAGCCTGCTCGATGAATTTGGTAGCGGGAGCCTTGCAGATGGGGCACTGCTCGGGGGCCTTGTCGCCCTCATACACATAACCGCAGATGCTGCAAACGAACTTTGCCATGATAGATCCTCCTGATATGTTTTGTCGGTGTTTCCCCGCGATCCGCGGGTACTCGTCACGGATATTGTACGTTCTCCCCCGCCCCTCTGTCAACACCCGGCGACAGATTTTTACCGGTCTTGAGGCCCCACCGTCAGCTCCACCACCGTGTCGAGATCGACCCAGGTGCCGTCGGTGAACAGCAGGGCCCGGTTCCCTTCGTCCAGGCGCCGGACCCGGCCCGTGAGGGTCTCAAAATGGCCCCCGGCCTTCCTCTCGTCGGACAGAAAACGGGTCACGACAACCTCCGGCTGCTCCGGCAATCGCTGCTTCAGGAAGGCCAGCTGCTGGTCCAGAGCTATGAGGGCGTCCTCCCCCAGCTCAGGGGCCGCCTGGGTGAGCCGGCCTGCCTCCGCGATCTCCCCCTCGAAGCCCGTCAGGGCCGCGAAGGGCAAAAACTGAGCCGCCCGCTTGCTCATGGGCATGGGCGGGTGCTTCTTCGACACGGGCCGAGGCAGATGGATGATATCTTCGTAAGGATCGGCCATGTCAGCGGATGAAGTTGGTGCGGCTTCCCCGCTCCCTCTCGGGCAGGGGGACGCCCGCCTGCCGCCCCGCCGCCTGGCACTTGAGAAGGTAAGCCATGTTGCGTCCGAGATTCCGCATAGTCTGGAGCCCTTCCGCGTCCTCTGCCGCTTCACCCGCCTTGGCGCCGTGGACGAGGTTCCAGTAGGTGGCCCCCACCACGGGCATGGAGGAGATGCCGAAATATTTGTTGAGCACGTCGAAGGAGGCGGAGGTGCCGCCCCGCCGGGCCACGGCCACGGCTGCCCCGGGCTTATAGGCGAAGGCGCCGCTGCCGCTGTAGAAGACCCGATCGAGGAAGCTCAAAATGCGGCCGGAGGGATGGGCGTAGTAGACCGGCGTGCCGAAGACGAAGCCGTCCGCCACCCGGGCCTTAGCGATAAAGTCGTTGACCCCGTCGTCCGCCCCGAAGGCGCAGCCCGCCGCGGTGCAGCCGCCGCAGCCCAGGCAGTCCCGGAGGGGGTCGCTGCCTACGTTCACGATCTCGTAGTCGATCCCCTCTTTTTTCAGCTGTTCGCCGATCTCCCGAAGGGCGATATAGGTGTTGCCCGTGGGCCGGGCGCTGCCGTTGAGCATCAATACTTTCATCTGGTACCTCCATGTATGATTATACGCTTATGCTGTATATATGCATCTATTCAGGCTTTGTGGCCACCTATCTGTTCATTGCGTTCCTTGGTGGTGGCCCCTTCCTTCAGATCCATGCCCTTCAAAATGGCGTTGCCGCCGTACTTCTTGCGGATGTCCAGCACCGCCTGCTGGGCCTGGCGCTCCCGCCGCTGTTTGGCCTGCCGGGCCTTGCGCGCCTGTTCCTCCGCCTCCGGGTCGGTGAACAGATCCAGCTGCTCGCCGCGGCCGCCTGCGGGGTCCACCCCTGCCTCCACCAGCCGTCCGGCCACCACCTGCAGGCGACGCACGGTCAACGTCCGATCCACCACCCTATCGAAGATGTCCGTCATGGCCTCCACGATCAGCTTGCTGGAGGCCGTAGGCTCCCGGAAGCGGTGGCCGCCGTGGGCGGGCTTGGGTGCGGGGCGGCCGTAGTAGTCCACGATGATCTCACCGCCGAAGGGGGACGGGCCGTTCATGTTCTCCACGTCGTAGCCTACGCCCAGGCCCACCTCCCCTGTCAGCAGACCTTGGGAGACCAGGTCCAGCGCCAGGTTCTCCGCCATCTCTCGAATCACCAGCCGCGCCTCCGAAAAGGCGTAGGGCCGCATGAGCACCTGGCCGCTGCCCACGCTCTTGGACTCGGGAGTATAGGCCTTGATCACGTCCAGGGTGCAGGGCTCGTATCCCCAGGCGTGGTCGATGAGCAGCTCCGCGTTGACGCCGAAGATCTTGTAGAGGGTATCCTCGCCGGTCAGGGACATCCTGGCGAGATCGCCCATGGTGTACACGCCCCGGCTCTCCAGCCGCCGGGCGATGCCCCGGCCGATGCGCCAGAAGTCGGTGAGGGGCCGATGGTCCCACAGCTCCCGGCGGTAGCTCATCTCGTCCAGCTCAGCCAGCCTCGCCCCATGCTCGTTGGGGGCGGCCCGCTTGGCCACGATGTCCATGGCCACCTTAGCGAGGTACAGGTTGGTGCCGATGCCCGCCGTGGCGGTGACGCCGGTCTCCTGCAGCACCTCCTCCATCATCCTCTCCGTCAGGGCCCGGGGCGTGAGGCCGTAGGTGCCGAGGTATGGGGTGAGATCGATGAACACCTCATCGATGGAGTAGACCTGGATGTCCTCCGGAGCCACGTAGCGCAGATAGACGCCGTATACCCTGGCGCTGTAGGCCATGTACTTCTTCATTTGGGGCGGCGCGGTGATGTAGTCCGCCTGTAATCCCGGGTCCGCCGCCAGCTCCTGGGCAGAGGTGGCGCTGCCCGCCAGACGGTGACGGGGCGCCGCCATCCTCCGGGTGGTGTTCACCCGACGCATGCACTCCTCCACCTCGAAGAGCCGGGGCCGCCCGGGGACGCCGTGGGCCTTCAGGGCCGGAGACACGGCCAGGCAGATGGTCTTCTCCGTCCGGCTCCGATCCGCCACCACAAGCAGGGTGTCCAGAGGGTCCAGCCCCCGCTCCACGCACTCCACGGAGGCGTAGAAGGACTTTAAATCGATGGCCGCATACCAGCGCTGCTCCATATCCGCGCCTCCTTTCTTCCCCTATAGCATACCACGACCGGCGCCCGCTGCACAAGGAAACATCCCGTAAACAGTCCCATGAGATGGACTTTGTTTACGGGATGGCAGCGGCGGATCGTGTCGCTTTACGACAGGGCCCCTATGATGGCCCCCAGCAGATCGTCGTAGTCCGTGAAGGCAGGGAGTTGGGGATAGTCAGCCTTGATTTTGTCCGTGGTGCGGAAGAGGAAGCCCGCCTTGCTGGCGAGGAGCATGTCGAGGTCGTTGTAGCTGTCGCCCACGGCGATGGTCTCGAAGCCTACGCTCTGCAGGGCCCGGACCGTGGTGAGCTTGGAGTTAGGGCAGCGCATGCGGATATCCGTAAGTTCGCCGCTGGGCGAGACCGCCAGGGAGTTGCAGAAGATGGTGGGGCGGCCCAGCTTATTGAGGAGGGGCTTGGCGAACTCCTCGAAGGTGTCGCTGAGGATCACCGCCTGGGCCCGATCCCGAAGAGCGTCCAAAAAGTCCCGGGCCCCGGGCAGAGGGTCGATCTCGGCGATGACGGCCTGTATCTCCCGGAGGCCCAGGCCGTGCTCCTTCAGGATGCCCATGCGCCAATGCATGAGCTTGCGGTAGTCCGGCTCGTCCCGGGTGGTGCGCTTGAGCTCCGGGATGCCGCTGACCCTTGAAAACTCGATCCATATCTCGGGCGTCAGCACGCCCTCCATATCCAAACAGACTAAATCCATGTTACCACCTCTCCTGTACGGCTTTGTCTAACACATAGGCCAGCATATCCCCCGGCTCGATCACGTCCTGATGCCGCACGGGCCGCTCCCGGAGGCTGCAGAGGTTCTTCGGCATAGGTACATCCGTCATAGCCTCCAGCCGCTCCATGGCGGCGAACTCGTCCTCCCCCGGGGCCTCGCCCAGGGCGGAGAGGACCGCCGCCGGGAACTTGTAGGGGGAAGCCGTGGACAGGATCACCACGGGGGCGTGGCCGGGGCAGGCGGCCTTGTACGCCTGGGCTACGTGGTAGGCTACCGCCGTATGGGTGTCCATGAGGTAGCCGTATCGCCGCCAGACCTGCCCGATGGCTGCCTTGGTGCCCTCATCGTCACAGCAGCCCGCATAGAACAGCTCGTCCAGCTTTCTCTTCAGGGCGGCAGGCACCGCATAGGCGCCGGTCTCGGACAGGGATTTCATCAGCCCCGCCACCAGCTGGGCGTCCTGGGAGAGCAGGAACAGCAGACGCTCCAAATTGCTGGACACCAGGATGTCCATGGAGGGGGACACGGTCTTGTAGAAGGGTCGGTTCCGGTCGTAAACGCCGGTGGTAAGAAAGTCGGTCAGGATATTGTTTGCGTTGGAGGCGCACACCAGCTTGCCCACAGGCAGACCCAGGCACTTGGCGAAATACCCGGCCAGGATGTCCCCGAAGTTGCCGGTGGGCACCACGAAGTCCACCGGATCCCCCAGGTCGATCCGGCCCCGCCGGACCAGGTCGGCATAGGCTTTGAAATAGTACACCACCTGAGGGGCCAGGCGCCCGATGTTGATGGAATTGGCGGAGGACAGGCGAACGCCCTTTCCCGCCAGCAGCCCCTGCTGCTCCACGGCGGCGAAGATGCCCTTGACGCCGGTCTGGGCGTCGTCGAAGTTGCCGCGAACAGCACAGACACAGACGTTGTCCCCGTCCTGGGTGGTCATCTGGGCCTGCTGGACCGGACTCACCCCGCCGTAGGGGTAGAAGACCATGATCCGGGTGCCGGGCACGTTTCGAAAGCCCGCCATGGCCGCCTTGCCCGTATCGCCGCTGGTGGCGGTCAAAATCAGGATCTCGTCGGTGACACCGCACTTTTTTCGGGCCGCGGTCATGAGCACCGGCAGCATGGACAGGGCCACGTCCTTGAAGGCGCTGGTGGGGCCGCGAAAGAGCTCCAATATGGTGTCGTCCCCCACGGCCACCGTGGGCGTCAGCTCGTCTGTCTCGAACTTGCCCGCATAGGCCCGCCGCACCAGCTCCCCCATCTCCGCCTCCGAGAAGGAGGGCAGCAGGGTCGAGAGTATCCTCGTAGCCATATCCTGGGTGCTGAGGGGCAGCAGAGCCTGCCAGTCGAAGGCCATGCCCTCCAGAGACGCGGGACTGTAGAGGCCGCCGTCCCTGGCCATGCCGTCCAATATGGCCTGGGCGCTGGACGCCGTCAAATCGTCGTTTCGTGTACTTTGATAGATCATATCCCTCTCCTTCTGCCGCTGCTGAAAAAAAGCCCTTGCAATTCGTTAGGGTATATGATATATTGTCTGCTATTGAAAGTCAAGTGTTTTTCTATCGTGGACAATCGTCCCTGAGGAACGCTGGAAAGGAGAAAAAGGACATGCAGATCGGATTGCTGGGCTACGGGACCGTGGGCAAGGCTTTCTACGCCATGGCCGCGGAGCAGCCATCGCTGCACGTCAGCACCCTCCTCACCCGCCGTCCCCGGGGCCTTGCCTGCCGGGAGGTGGATTCCTTCGACCAGATCCTGAAGGACCCCGCAATCGAACTGGTGGTGGAGCTTATCGGCGGCATCCATCCGGCCTATGAATATATCTCGTCGGCCCTGAAATCAAAAAAGCATGTGGTCACCGCCAACAAAGCGGTGGTCTGCGCCTACTACGACGAGCTCGTCCGCCTGGCCGCAGAGAACGGCGTGAGCCTCCGCTGCACGGCGGCGGCGGGGGGCGGCATCCCCTGGCTCAGCTCCCTGGGCCGGGTGGCCCGGATGGACAAGATCACCGCCGTGGAGGGCATTTTGAACGGCACCACCAACTACATCCTGTCGGAGATGACCGCCCGGAACGCCGCCTACAGCGAGCTCCTAAAGGAAGCCCAGCAGCTGGGCTACGCGGAGGCGGATCCCACCGACGACGTGGAGGGCTACGACGCCCGGCGCAAGCTGGTGCTGAGCGCGGATCTGGCGTTCTCCGCCCTGATCCGGGAGCAGGACATCCCCTGCGTCGGCATCTCCCGCATGACCGTGGGGGACATCGCCTGGGCCCGGGAGCGGGGTCTGGTTTGGAAGCTGATCGCCCGGGCGGAGCGGAAGGAGAACGCCGTCAGCGCCTTCGTCTGCCCCAGCCTCTTCCCCGCCTCCACCCCCGAAAGCCAGACCAACGGTAGCGCCAATCTGGTGTCCCTGTACGCAGAGCGCATCGGCAAGCAAAGCTTCTCCGGCGCCGGGGCGGGGGGCTGGCCCACAGCCTCCAACGTGCTGGGGGACTGCCTCGAGATCGCGAACGGCGCCTCGTCCTTTTACAGCGACCGGCCCGTGACGCCTCTGCCCATCGACAACGACGGCACGCCTCAGTCCTGGCTGTTCCGCAGCTTCGGTCGGTACACGGTACGCCAGGAGACTGCCGCCGACGCCTTCGAGGCCTACGCCGCCGTATCCGAGGTGGATCCCGGCGCGCTGTTAGCCCATCTGCCCTATGGCATGCTGTAATCTGTCCACATGAATCGCAAAGGAGGAATGACCATGAATCCCAGCTCTCGCTATTATCTGGTGGCCGCGGAGGTGCTGCCGGAGATCTTTTTGAAGGTGGCCGAGGCGAACCAGCTCCTGCGAACAGGTGAGGTCGCCACGGCGGGGGACGCGGCCAAGGCCGTAGGCATCAGCCGCAGCGCCTACTATAAGTACCGGGACGCCATCCAGCCCTTCACGGACATGACCACGGGCCATATCATCACCTTCTACGCCCTGCTCAAGAACCAGTCGGGCGTCCTCTCCGACGTGCTCTCCGTCTTTGCCCGCTCCGGGGCCAACATCCTGACCATCAACCAGAGCATCCCCACGGACGGCTGCGCAGCCGTGACCATCGCCGCCGAGACCTCGGGCATGAACTGCTCCCTGGAGTCCCTTCTCTCCGCCGCCACCGCCCTGGACGGCGCGGTGCGGTTCGAGATCCTGGCGGGATGACGATCTGCCTTTTTTCCACAAACAAACAGCCGCTGCAGGACGCAGCGGCTATATTTTTTGGCTTTGCCTATCAGGAGACGAACTGGTATACCGTGAAGGCTACGTAGACGCACAGGAGCAGGATGCCCTGCCAGCGCTTCAGCCTGCCCTTTAGAAGGGCCGGGAGGCACATGACGGCCATGACCCCCAGCATGATGGGGAGGTCGATGACGAGGCTCGAGTTGATGCCGCCCAGGATGGTCTTTTCCGCCGGGATGGCGAAGGGGGAGATGGTGATGGCCGCGCCGCTGACCAGGACCACGTTAAAGAGGTTCGCGCCGATGACGTTGCCCAAGGACAGGGAGCCGTGGCCCTTGACGAGACTGGTGATGGCGGTGATGAGCTCCGGCAGGCTGGTCCCCAGGGCCACCATGGTGAGGCCGATGACGGAGTCCGGGACCCCCAGGGCCGCGGCGATCTTGGTGCCGTTGTCCACCAAGAACCGGGCGCCCACGGCAATGGCCGCCGCGCCCACGACCAGCAGCAATATCTCCTGCCACAGGGTCCGCGGCTTTCCGCCCTCTTCCTCCGCCTCTTCCTCCTCAGCCAGCTCCGGGTGCTTCTTCATGTGCATGGTGGACACGATCATGTAGACCACGAAGGCTGCGAGGTACAGGATGCCCATCCAGCGCTGGAACCGGCCCGCGGTCCAGGCCACCAGGGCGTAGGAGATGGCCGCAGCGAAGAAGAAGGCCGTGGGCAGGGCGAAGGACTTGGGGTTCACCTTGCCGGGCCGGACCGAGATGGTGATGGCCGCGATGAGGCTGGTGTTGCAAATGATGGAGCCGATGGCGTTGCCGTAGCTGATGCCGGCGTTGCCCTCCAGGGCCGCCTGGCTGGACACCATGACCTCTGGCAGGGTGGTGCCGATGGAGACGATGGTGGCGCCGATCAGCAGTTCCGGCAGGTGGAACCGGCGGGCGATGCCCACGGAGCCGTCCACGAACCAGTCGCCGCCCTTGATGAGCAGGCCGAAGCCCACGAGAAACAACAAAACAGGTACCAGCATTTTCCCGTTCCTTTCCGTACGAAGACTTTGGAGTGATCGCTCCTATTCTACCCCTTTCTCCGCCAAAAGGGAAGAGTTTTCTTGGAAAGGAACCGTTAAGAACATCGTTTCCAGTACGTCGCCCCGTCATTTATTTACAAAAAGCGACGTATGTGGTATAAAAGGGTCAGAAAGGGTCACAGAGGGAGAGACGCGCATGCAGTATCGGCGGCTTCCGTACGAGGAATATTTCATCAACACCAGCGAGGATTACACCCACACCGGCCGGGCCACCTATCCGGTGAAGTACCTTGCGGTGAAATACAACACCACCCGGCTCGGAAAGCTTCTGGGGCTGGCCCACGAGGTCAACTACGAGATCCACTACGAGCCGGAGCGGGACGTGATCCAGATGAATTTCCAGCGCACCTTTGGCATGACCGACTGGGTAGCCAACGTCTTCGAGTTCGCCAGCCGTTACTATCGAGCCATCGAATTCGAAGGCGAGCCCCTGCAGCTTCGCGTGCACCACGGCTGGGGAAACATGTATCTCGCGATCAAGCAGGAGGTCCGGGAGCAGTGGGCTGCCCTCCACGAGGCCCATCCTGAGGCTGCCACGGAGATCCTGGGCTGGTCCTTGGGCTCCGCCATCGCCTGCCTCTGCTGCCAGGACCTGAACTATAACTTTGGCGTCAAGCCGTACCTCTACACCTTCGGCAGCGTGCGTCCTTTCAAGTGCACGCCCCTGAACCGGAAGCGGATGCAGCATTATCTTTCGACCCTGTACACGGACTGCGCCAACTTCGCCGACATCAACGACCTCATCACCTACATGCCCCCTTTCCGGGGCTTCACCATGATCCACCGGGTGAAGGTAGGCACGGACCTCCCCCGCACCCTGTTCCGCCTGCTCCACCCTGTCCTCTACCACGTCCACTACGACCAGCCGGAGCTGTACAGGAAGCTCGCCGGAAAGGCTGCGGAAGATGCTGCGGCGGAAACGGAACAGGTGGCGTAACGTATCACGAAAAAAAAGAACAGGACCCGTCGACACTCTGTATGGACGGGTCCCGTTTTTTCCGTATGTAAAAACTTATCCGATAAAGGCCGTCCAGAGGGCGGAGAACAGGAAGGCTAAGGGCAGGGCGGGCAGCAGGTTCAAAACCCGGATATCCGCTTTGATGCGGGTCATGCGCAGGCCAGCACAAAAGGTGATGATGCCGCCCAGGGCGGAGAAGTCCGCCGTCATGGTGGGGGTGATGACGGGCGAAAGGGGCTCCGCGATGAAGAACAGCAAGAGCATGATGATAAGCTGCGGTACGCTCAGGCAGGGGACTATCTTCCCCACCAGGGTCGCGAAGATGCAGGCGGTGACCAGATCCAGGATGGCCTTGGTGATGAGGATGCTGCCGTCGCCGGTCATGCCCTCGAAGAGGGCCCCGTACCAGCCCGTGCCGCTGAAGCAGAAGAGGACCATGACCGTGGCCACCTGCATAAGGTGTGCTTCGCTCATGGCCTCGCCCCGGAGGACCCGCTCCGTCACCCGGACCACCAGGCCGTTCACCCGCTTTTCGAGCTGCAGCGCCTCCCCGATAGCCCCGCCCACCAGGAGGGACAGGATCACCGGGGACAGGTTCTTCACCTTCAGGATCAGCACGATGCCCATGGTCATGGCGGACACGCCCAAGAGATCGTTCAGGAGCTTCTTCCACCGCTCTGTCACCCGGCTGCCCAGCAGGCAGCCCAGCAGGCCTCCGATCACGACGGCGGCCACGTTGGTGATGATCCCTTTCGGCATAAGCGGTCCCCTCCCCTTCGTTCAGATACTGGTTCCTGTACACATCATACAACACAGGCCGGCACCGGTCAACCGCCAAGACGCCGGTCCGCCCGTTCGATGGCCAGCACGCGGACCGAATAGGCCTTGTCCTGCGCCGGATCGAAGGGCCATATCAGGAGGGCCGATCGAAGAAGGCGAAGGGTATGATATGATTCTGTATAAGGTCGTCGTACAGGTTACTCATCCTCGTCCCCCTGTTGTCGGCGGTACTGGAGCCACCGGTTGTAGCCGGCCTGGGCCTCCTGGCTCTGCTTTCTCTCCCGCCAGGTCTCCGCCTCGCTGGCGATGGCCAGCATCTCGTCCACGATCATCTCCACGCTGTGAGGCTGCACGCTCCTCAGATACGCCGTCATGCGGCTCATGGACCGGGGGCTGCCCAGCTCCCGTGCCAGCAGGTCTCCGAAAGCTGCCGGGAATCCCAAGGAGAGGACCGCACGGCAAAGGTCCGCCTTGGCCATGGTCCACGCCTGATTGGATCGTTTGCCGGTTTCGGTCATGTCTTATCCTCTCGATCGTGTTTTTGTATAGTATAAACGCGGAACGAAGCGGCGTCAATGAAGTGGAGGTTTGGCTTTTGCTAACGGGAGTAGCAATCGCGTGGCTGCCCAGGGAGATTCTCACACTCGGCTGCGGCCTCGCTCAGGGGGCCGAACGCTCGGAAAACACCACAGTGTGGTGTTTTCAGTGAGGCCGGGCGAAGCTCACGGGAGGCTCTCAGGCCACACTGTGGCCTGATTCACTGCCGAACCCAGTTCGAATCTCCCTGGGCGCGCAGAAATAACAAAACAGACACCCCGTTGGGGTGTCTGTTTTGTTGGCGCGCCCAGGGAGATTCGAACTCTCGACCTACCGGTTCGTAGCCGGGCACTCTATCCGCTGAGCTATGGGCGCATCCCGTTCCGGGCGGGCCCGGAACGCTTATCTATTGTAGCCATCTGCAGCCGAAATGTCAAGAGGAAAAACGGGATTTTCGGCCGGAAAAATCGGAGGTTCAGACGGGCCTATCCTCCGTCTGGTTGATGACCATGGCTATGCCGGCGTTCTTGATCATGCGGGAGCACATGACGCAGGGCTCGGCCCTCTCCAGGGGCTTGCCGTTCTCGAAGCCGTAGAGGTACAAGGTGGAGCCCAGCATCTCGTTGCGGCTGGCCGAGATGATGGCGTTGCACTCGGCGTGGACGGCCACGCACTTCTCGTACTGCTCCCCGTGGGGGATGCCGTGGGCCTCCCGCCAGCACACGCCCACGTCGCAGCAGTTTTCGTCGCCCCGGGGGGCGCCGTTGTAGCCCGTGGCCACGATCTCGTCGTTCTTCACGATGACGGCCCCGTACTGGCGCCTGAGGCACGTGGACCGGCGCGCCACCTCCGCCGCGATGTCCAGATAATATTGCCGCTTGCTGACCCGTTCCATAGTCGTCCTCCCAATGTATTTTTTTCAGTATAGCACAGGAACACGTTCCGTGACAATGGGTACCGCCTCCCTTATCTCTCCATGGGGACAAGTTTGCGCGACGACTGTATCCTGGTAGCATTATTCCGACGACTCTGCTATAATGGGATCAATAGAGAATCCGTGGCAAGGGAGGAAAGAAAAATGAAGCGTAAAGCCATGCTGGTCCTGTGTCTCGCGGCCCTGGTCGCGCTGCCGCTGTTCGCGCCCGTGGGGCACGCGTCCGAAGAGGAGCCGCCCCGGGACGCCCAGCAGATCATAGAGGAGCTCGTGGTGGATTATGGCCATTACGGCGAGGAGGCGACGATGCGCATGGATGAGCTCCTGGCGGAGCTGTCGGCAGTCGACCCGAATTTAGGCGTGCGCTGGAGCAAAATCGCCGACCTGTGGAGGCTCCTGCAGGCGGAGATGCCGCTGTATTACGACGTGCTGCCCGACGGGCTGCCGGATTCGGACGAGCTCTGCATCGTGGTGCTGGGGTTTCAACTCAAGCCGGACGGGGCCATGCGCGACGAGCTGATCGAACGGCTAACGGTGGTGCTGCACAGCGCCGAGAAGTACCCCAACGCCTATATCGTCTGCACCGGCGGCGGCACGGCCACCCAGAACCCGTCCGCCACGGAAGCCGGTGAGATGGCAAAATGGCTCATTTCGAAGGGCATCGACCCCAAGCGGGTGATCGTGGAGGACAACTCCCTCACCACGGCCCAAAACGCCATCTTCACCTACGATATCCTGACGACCCAGTATCCGAAGGTGAAGGAGCTCGCCATCGTGTCCAGCGACTATCATATCGCCACCGGGCTCCTGCTCTTTACCGCGGAATCCATCCTGCGGGCCACCACCCCGGGCAGCGAACGGCTGGCGGTGGTATCCGACGCTGCATGGGAAGCGCCCTCGGGGAGCCTCTCCTCCATGTTCCAGGCCGGCGCCCTCATCGAGCTATCGGGGGATACGGAGACGGCCTATGAGATCTACTACAACACCTACGACATCCACGAGCTGCCGCCGCTGAACTGATCCGGCGGCGGGACCGGCCACAAGCGCCAAAAAACGTCGGGACCTCTGTAAGAGGCTCCGCCGTTTTCCTTTTGGCTATGGGTATGTTTTGTTACCGCTTCTGGCCTTTGATCAGGTTCTTGTACAGCCGCACGGCGCCGGGGAGGGGTCGCGATTCGGATGTTTTTGTTTCTTTGTAGACCTTTATTATTTGTGTCTCGATAGTAGTAATACTATTATCCTGCCCGCAGTAATGAATCATTTGCTTAATCTAATCAATTCCCTAATAAAGGTTTATGCTTTTTATAGCTCCATTCCGTAATTTATGAGATAGAATTGAATCCCAAGCATCTGACATAGTTTACCATGCTACCACGCAGAAGAAAAGGAGTTATCGCAAAGTGTTAATAAAGCCGAACATTCTCCACCTTTGTTTTCTACCGAGGTATTGATCGATTTGCGGTGAGATAGTTTCAATGGAGAATTTCTTTTGTATCCGCTTTAAACCTTTCTGCATTTGCGTAGATAGAAACTCTTTCTTTTGTACACAAGTACAGAATATCTCGTTTAAATATGTCCCTCTAAAATCATTTCTTATGTTGCATAATGCGTAAGCTAAATAATCAAACAAATCTTGTCTTGTTTGATCATCATCAAATCGTGTTGCATCAAAGCGGACAAAAAAGAAACCATCCATATCCTGAACTTTCTTTAATATCTTCAGTGTTTCGCAAGAGGTTATGTTAACAAACGTCGAAGCGTGCAAAAAACGATTCGCATCCAAAAAACAGTGACAGAAGTCTTCTCTTGAAATCCTTTCTTCTAAACGATTATTTAGAATATAGCGGATGATTTCATCCTCATTGAATGCATTTCTTTGTAGCCAAAGATAATCAGTTTCACAAAGCACAGGCTTAATTGCACATACGGAATCGACACATTTTTTCGCTTCCTCGTTATATAATGAGCACCTTTCCTTGCAAATCTCTATTCGACCAAAAAGGATGCATATATATTTGCTTAGTTTGCTTGAAGGAAAGTATTTCTGTTGTTGACTCGCGGTTGTAACATTTACACTAATACTATTGTTTGCAGGGCAACGCAAATAAACTCGAATATCGGTCCCCATTGGAATATGCTTGGGATTCAAAGGACCGTTTTTCTCATAATCCCAGTAAAGAAGAGCAGGACTATCGGCAACTGAATTTGGGACGACTGTATCATAGATTAGTGAATTGATTGTTGGTAGATTTAGTTTGTGCTGTTCATATGATAAAGAAAAAGAAGCCAATTCTCTTGCTTTTTCATAATCACAGAACTGAGCTAAATCATTAATCATCAAAGTTATATATTCATTTGTATGAAGCCCTCGACCCGTTTTCCTTTTTTTATGCCAGAACTCACGGCCAATAAACTGCGGAAGAGAATCTAACCCTGTTTCTCTTATGTGTATCACATATATCCCACCATTGTTAAGAAAAACTGTTTTTTTAACATCTCTATCATACTTGTCCTTGTGCCAAAAATACCCATCATACTCGATAGCGACATTTATGCTTGGAATAAAAACATCTGCTTCGTATGTTCCTTCAGATGATGAAGCAAATCTATACCTATTGATAGCTTCTGGGAAAAAGCGTTTTACATAGAAATACACAATAATCTCATCCGAAGAAGTTGAAGGCTTAATCACTATTGTCCTCCTCTCTTCTACCTCTTCTGCCCCTTGATGAGATTCTTGTAGAGACGAACGGCGCCGGGGAGGCAGTTGTATTCGATGTTCTCGTTGGGGGCGTGCATGCCGGCCATCTGCTCGGGGCCGTAGATCACGGGGGCGAAGCGGACGCAGTTTTGGAAGTACCGCTGGTAATAACGGGCGTCGGTGGCGCCGGTGACCACGTAGGGGATGGCGGGCAGGCCCGGGAAGGTCTCCCGGATAGCGGCTTCCACAGATTGGAAGGCCTCGCCCCGGATGTCGCAGGAAGGGGAATACTCGTCGCTGCGGATCACGGTCATCTCGATGTCGTGCTTCTTCGCCAGCCTATCGAGGATGGCCAAGGTCTCCTTCTCCCCCTGGTGCGGGATATAGCGGAGGTTGGCGCTGACGGTAGCGGTCCGGGGTAGGACGTTGCAGGCGTCAGAGCCGGAGGACATGGTGAAGGCCACGGTGGTCCTCAGCATGGCGGCGGCGGTGGGGCTGATGGCGGGCAGAGCCACCTTCAGCAAGGGCCCGAAGAGCCACAGGTTCCCCAGCAGGAGCTTTAAGGGGAAGGAGCCGTAGGCGGAAAGGCGGCTGAACATGGCGCTGACCTCGGGCAGCAGCTTTTTCTTGAACGGATACTTGTTCACGTCCAGCACGAAGGCGGAGAGGCGGTCGATGGGCGTGTTTTTCCCCGGGGCGCTGGCGTGGCCGCCTTTGCCGCGGGCGGTGAAGGTCACGTCGGCGTTGCCCTTCTCGAACATGCCCACCATGGCGAAGTTGCCGGGGATGCCGCCGATGGGCTCCCGGATGATGCCGCCGCCCTCGTCCATGACCAGGAACAGGTCCACGCCCCGGCGGCGGATCTCCTCCACCAGCTTGGGGCAGCCGTCGCCGCCCCACTCCTCCGTGCAGGAGGAGGACAGGTATACGTCGCAGTCGGGGGTGTAGCCCTCGGCCAATAATTCTTCCACCGCCTGCAGAAAGGCCATGACGGAGCACTTGGTGTCGGCGGTGCCCCGGCCCCAGACCTTGCCGTCCTGGATGGTGCCGGAGAAGGGCGGGTATTTCCACTCGCCGCCCGCAGGGACCACGTCCTGGTGGCTCATGAGCAGGATGGGCTTTTCCCGGCTCTTGCCTTGCCAGTAGTACAGGAGGTTCCCGTCGATGTCCGTGATCTCCAGCTTCTCGTGGACCAGGGGGAAGAGCTCTTCAAGGACCCGGTGGAAGGCTTCCCACCGCTCCGGCTCGTTCTGGTCGTCAAAGGAGGTGGTGTCGCACTGGACCAGTTTGGAGAGCTTCTCGGCCAGGGGCAGGGAGACCTCTTCCAGCTCATCAGCTACGTAGGTGCTCTTGAGCGTGGGGGTCAGCAGCGTGCGCACCAGGGCGACGAGCAGCAGCAGGACGAGGATGGCGAGGACGATCCCGACGTACAGCATATCAGTTTCCTTTCCTTTGCTTCCGGTACAGGAGCCAGGCGATCCCGATGGCGAGAGCGCCCGAGGGGATGATCATCATGCTGGTGGAGGCGATGAGGCTGGGCACCAGGACGAACAGCAGGCTCATGAGCACCAGAGGCGCCACAGCTATGTTCATATGGTTGCGGTAATACTTATAGGCCATGGCCCCGAAGAGGGCGGGGACCACGTTGCTGAAAGCGGGCTGCAGCGCTTCGCTCTGGAGGATGGGCTGCAGCGGGGTCAGCAGGAGCACGCCGAGAGCCAGCACCAGGATGGTCACCAAGGACGAGGTGGCGATGGAGAGCGTGGAGATGATCTCGTTCTCCGGGGTGCCCGTTTTGGCGCCCACGATGTCCCGGGCGTTGACCGCGCAGGGGATCTTCATGTTGATGAGGTTGCCCGTGATGAAAGCGAGGTATCCGCCGCCCGCGCCCAGCATGGGGGTGTAGATGAGGAATTCCACCACGCTGCTGACGGTCCAGACGAGGCCCACGGACAGGAAGGCTTTGGCCACGGCGGAGAGGTCCGGCAGGGCGCCCAGGTACGTGCCCATAAGGAAGGGCGCGCCCACCAATAGGACAAGGGTGACGACCGTGCAGATGCGGCCGATGCGGTGGGTGCCGCGGGTGTAAGCGGCCCAGCTTTCGTTGTGCTTTTTTTCCATAGCGCTCCCCTCCCTATTTCACCAACAGGCCCATGACCACCGCCGCGGCCATGCCCACGATCATGCTGCCGGCCACGGAGAAACTCTCCACCCAAGCCTTCTGCTTCCTTTCGGCCAGGTATACGAACCCGGCCATGACCAGGGCGCTGACCGCCGCCACGGCGATGGGCGTCCAGTCGCCGGTGCAGGTGAACAGGCCGTTCCCGGACACGAAGCCGCCGATGTAGCTGCCCATGTAAGCGGAGACCAGGCCGATGAACATGGCGGTCATGGCCACGTCCCCGAAGCCGCCGCCCTTGCTCTCGCTGACGGTGAGCTTTTGGGTGTACTTTTTGTTGAAGAAGACGGACAGGACCATGCCCCACATGATGCAGATGCTCATAAGGAGGGCGATGGTGGCGAAACTCCCGGGGGTCATCCTGGCCGCAGACAGGGTGCCCATGCCCACCTGCTCCGCTGCCGCCTGAGCCACCTGGGTCTCGTAGTGGAGGGCGCCGATGACCGAGAGGCGCAGCCAGGGCCAGGGGATCCCAAGACTCCCGGACAGGGCGATGACGCCCAGGAGGATGCCCACGCTGGGCAGGAGGGAGAAGGTGGCGCTGGATGTGACGGCCCGCTTCATCTTGGTCTTGTCCATGCCGAGGGCCAGGCCCGCCCGCCATGCACGGACGAGGAAGATCACGCAGACGACCGCCACGAAGGCGACGATGCCGCCGCAGATGAGATAGATGGGCGGAGCGTTGAGTTGGGATAAGATGGTCATGGGGTCCTCCTTTTATTTTGCCGCTTTTTCTTTTCTGTGAAAAGAAAAAGCGGCGGAAAAAGAAAAGCTTGAGAAACAGTATAACTAAATTGCCGTAGCCTGCTTATCTTCTTAAAAGTTTTTTGGTTGCACCTTTTTTACAAAAAAGGTGCGTGCTTTAAATGAAGACCTCTATTCCTTAACCTTCCCACCAGCAGCTTCAACAGCTGCCCTTGCTAACAACAAGGTGGGATCGATGAAGGACACCCGGCCCCCGTCGTGGAAGACCAGCGGCAGCTCCGTACAGGCCAGCAGGAAAGCCTGGGCCCCCTGTTCCTCCAGGCCCACCAGCTCCGGGTAGAGCCGCTCCGGGTGCGGTGTGCGGCCCGCCTTGATCTCGTCGTAGATGAGATACATCAGGTTGTCCACGCCCACCTTGGTGGGGTGCAGCAGCGTGATCCCCAGCTTCTCGAAGTAGGGCTCATAGATCCGGGCGCGCACGGTCCCCGCCGTGGACAGCAGCGCCACACAGGAAAGCCCTCGGTCGGCGCAGTGCTGGGCGGAGATCTCGGGCATATTGAGCACCGGCACATCCACCGCCGCCTGAACGCCGCTATGGAAGTAGTGGGCGGTGTTGCAGGGGATGACGAGCACGTCCGCCCCCTGATCCACCAGCCGCTTTGCGCTCTCCACCATGGGGGCGAGGGGCGCGTCGCTGCCCTCCAAAATGCAGGCCGTGCGATCGGGGATGTCCGTGTTGTTGTCGATGAGCACGTGCAAATGCTCCTGATCGTTCTTGGCCACGGTGTTCTCCACGATCTTGATGAACAGATCCGCCGTAGCCATGGGGCCCATGCCCCCGATGATGCCGATGACTTTTCTATTGTGGATCAAAGGATGCCTCCTGAACAGTTCATTGTCAAATTAGAACCGATGCCCGCCGCCGCCGCCGGAGAAGCCGCCGCCACCGCCGCTGGAAAAGCCGCCGCCACCGCCGCCGGAGTGTCCGCCGCCGGAGCTCTCCACATGCTTGGTCTTCCGCTGGCTCAGCATCTTCAGGGCCACCGCAGCCACGACGCCTGCCTTCGCCACGGAGCTGGCGGCGTTCACGACCACCGGCACCTTCAGGGCGTTCTCCGGCGCCACCTTCTTGCGCCGCTGCAGGCTCATGAGGGCGAAGTTCCCGAGGAGCGCCAGGCAAAGGGCTAAAAAGGCGTTGGTCACGTACCGGAAGGGCGCGGCGATCCGCTGCCCCTCCAACAACCGTACCACCTGCTCAAAGGCTTTAGTGGCGCAGAGGAAGTATTCGCCCTTGGAGGCGTAGGTGTAGATATTGTCCACGATCTCGCTGCAGCGGGTCTTGGTGACGGTCTTGTACACCGCCCCGTCCGCAATGAGCTGTATGTAGCGGTTCTCCATGTCGATGATGAGCAGGGCGCCGGAGGTGTCCCCGAAGAACTCCAGGAACTTGCTCTCCGCCAGCCGCTCCGTGGAGGTGGGGTTCTCGTTCACGGTCACGAAGGCGGCGTTGCCGTAGGGCAGCACCTTTTCCATGTAGGTGCGCAGATCCGTCTCCTCCGCCCCGGTCAACAGGTCCGCCTCGTCGTCGATGACCAAGGAATAGGCGCTCTCCCCCGTCTCCGCCGCAAAAGCAGTCAGGGGCAGCAGCAGGAGCAGCGCCAAAAGCAGTGCCGAAAGGATGCGTTTACGACCTTGCATTGTTGGCGCCCTCCCTTCGGAAGAAATTGGGGACCGGCCGGGTGGTGAGGTCATTGTATCGGGCGATGGCAAAGAGGGCGTTGAGGAGTATCCCCACGAGACACCCGGTGGCCAGGCCGTAGTACCAGGCGTCGTTGGGGAATACCTCCGGGTGTATGCCCACCAGGGTGCCCAAGACCAGGATGACCAGCGCCACCAGGGCGGGCAGCATGCCGGACTTATGCTGCATACCCGCGGCGTTGCGGACCAGCTTGACGGTCAGGACGATCTGCCCGATCAGCGCAAACAGGAAGGTAGGGCCCACAGTGCCATCGCTGCCGGTGGTGGTGCCGAAGGCCAGGAGCACGAGGAGGCCGTAGAAAATATAGCTGAAAACGGAGCCCAGGCAGGAGACGGCCTTCGCCTTGGGCTTGCCCTTCTTTTCGCCGGAGTCGTTCCCGTAGTCGTAGACGTGCTGCTCCTGAAGCCGGATCTTTTTCAACTCCCCGTTGAGGATGCTCCCAGACAGCACCAGGCCCGCGGCGCACAGGGCCGCCATGGTCATGGGCTGGATGAAGGCGGGCAGCAGGCTCAGCACCACGAACAGGGCCAGGGCAGCGACGGCGGAATACAGGAAGAATTGCTTCAGGTCCACCGGCAGGTCCATGGCGATCTTGCCGGACTGGCCGTTCATGACGGAGTATGCCACCCTGTCCTTCCTGCGCCAGGTCAAGAACCACACGGGGAACAGGGACACCTTCTCCCCCGTGACCTTGGCGCCGATGGTCTCCATGCGCTTCTCCTTGGAGGTGGGCATGGACACGGAGACTTTTCCCGCCTGCCTGTTGATGTTCTCAAAGATCTTGTCCGCCGCCTGCTCCTCGGCCAGGCTCCGGTAGACCTCGGGTTTGGCAGTCACCTTGTCGGCGTAGAAGCCGGCGAGGTACGCCTCGTCGAAGGCCTTGGACCCACCCTGGTCGAAGGGGGCGATCTGGGCGGCCAAGGTGTCGTCGAAGGCGGCGGAAGCGTCGTAGATGGCCCCCTCCACCTGACCGCCTATCTGGGCGTTCACGTCGTAGGTCTCGTGGTAGTCGTACCGGCCCTGGGTGTAGGTGCGGGTGCCCTTGAAGGTCAGCTCCTGCCGGGGGACCTCCACGTCGATGCCCCAGTAGGGCAGGTATACGCCCCGGAACCCCTCCAGGAAGCTGGCGTCCTTCAGCTCCTTGGGCACGTACAGGACCTTCTTCACCGCGTCCTCGTAGGCCTTGATGGCATCCTGCTTGGTCTTGCGGAAGGGGATGATCCGCTTGGGTCGGATGGTCTCGGCCTGCTTCTGCTGGAGCATAGCCTCCCCGCCGCAGTAGGAGCAATAGGCCACGGTCTGCTCCTCCGGCGCGGTCAGCTCCGCCCCGCAGTTCTTGCAGCGGTACATACTCACGCTGTAGTTGTCGTTCACATACTCGGCGGCGTTGTTCAACCGGTACTCGTGCACCGTGCAGGTGGTATCGCAGTAGGGGCAGACCAGCTTTTGCTTGCCCACGTCGAAGACCATCCCGCCGCCGCAGCTGGGACATTTGATACCCAAAGGGCGCTACCTCGCTTTCTTCCCAGTATACATAAGAGAATACCACGATACAGGAATAGCGTCAACGAAAAAAGCGCCGCCGAAGGGCGACGCTCTCGTTCAACGAGCAACACACGCGAGGTGTAGCCGAGCGCACTCGATCCACAGGGGAAGAACGCGCGGCTTTTACTATGTCAAACGCAGCGACATGTGCGGTGCGTTTGACACTTTGCAGGTCCCGCCGCCCGGTACGCCGCAGGCGTATAGGCGGGACCTGGGAGCGAAGCGAATGCTGAGCCTCAGATTGGTGAAATCGAAGATTCCACCAATCTGAATCACGCCACAGGCGCTCCGCAGTACTCGCAGCAGCCCTTCTCGTCCGGGGTGGTGGTGGCGCCGCAGTAGGGGCAGACCACCGCCTTCTTGGGGGCGGCCGCCGCTTCCACGGCCTTGCGGGTGTCGGCCCGGATGCCCAGGAGTATCTCCCGGATCTCCGCCGCCGCCAGCTCCGCCCGGTGGTAATCCGCGCCCATACGGTTCTTCACCTCGTTTTGGTTGACCCGGAGGGGGATCTCCGTGAAATAGGGGTTGTTGACGGCGATGTTCATGTTGAAGTTGTAGCTGTACTCGTACCGCTTGGGCTCGTAGCTCACGTTCTTGCCCTCACTGTTGCGATAGTATAGCTCCCGCCGGCTCTCGTCCACGTCGAGATCGCAGCCGGTCACGTCGGCAAAGTCGATGACGTCCGGGTTCTCGTCCTTCCAGTTTCGATGATCCGTCACGATCATCTGCCGCTTGTCTTCGTCCAGGATCAGATATTCCCGACAATTGATGGTCCGGGTGGGATGGAAAGCGGCCACCCGCTCCTTGTTGGCCTCCCGGTAAGCGAGCTGCTCCTGGATCTCCGCCACGGTGGAATGCCGCCGCTCGCTGAAGAAGGGGGACAGCTTTCGAGCGCAGTCCTTGCACAGGTTCCCGTCCTCCAGCTTCCGATTCCCCAGAAAACCGATCTTCTCCCCGCAGATGCTGCAATACTTCTTGTCAAACAAGCCCATTTCTTCTTTCCCCCGTTTTTTGATCTGCTTATACTATACCATAGTCCGACAGGAAAATCCATATGCGGGAGAAAGAATCCTGTCTTATTCGTTCAGCATGAGCTTGGCCTTTTTGAGGGCGGCCACCACGGGCGGGATCAGCACCAGCTGCAGGACGATGCCCGGCCAGGCGTTGGCGAAGGCGCCGGCCCAGAAGGCGGCCAGGGTGAAGCCCTTGCCGGCCACGTTCATAAGGACGGTCATGGCAAGGCCCCACACCAGGCGCCCGCCGATCATGGCGAGGATCAGCGCCAGGTACAGGTAGGGCGTCTTCTTGGGCAGGAGCTTGTAGAAGAGGCCGGAGAGCAGGCCGTAAGCCGCCAGCTCGAAAGCCATGGCCGTGGCCGTGGGAAACAGGGGCGGCATGCCGAAGATGAGGGAGCGCAGGAGGGGCGCCACCGCGCCTACGGCAAGGCCCCACACCGGCCCGCAGAGGAAGCCGCAGAGGAGCACGGGGATGTGCATAGGGAGGAGCTTGCTGCCGATCTGGGGGATCTGGCCCGTCAAAAAGGGCAGCACCAGGCAGAGGGCCAGACAGAGACCCGCGTAGGTCAGCTTCAAAACGTTCTTGTTTTTCATGGGTTTTCCTTTCTTTGGACACAAAAAGCACCGCCCTCCGTTCACAGAAGGCGATGCCTTCAAAGCATCCGTTTACATGATAATCTTGACGGGCGTGCGGCCCCCTGTCGGCTTCCTGTCGACGGGGAAAGTATAGCAAAGGGGCGGGCGCTCTGTCAATCCGCTTTTCGGAGAAGGGCCACGATCTTGCCCACGGCGTCGTCCATGAGCTCGCCCATGGGCTTCTCCGCCACGCCCGCCACCAGGGTGTCGCACCGGTTCATGGGGATGAGGACCCGGGCAGCATCGCTGCTGCCCACGGCCCGGGCCATGGCGGGGGTCACCTCGCCCAGGAGGGCGTCGGCGATGACGATGCCCAGGGGGCCGGCGATGATCTTGGCCCGGCGGGCGTTGACCACCACGGCGTTCTCGCCGGTGGCTGCCCGGTCCGCGCCGCCCTTGAGCATATTCTCGGTGGCGGTGGAGTTGGTGCCCACGGCGGTGATGTCCGCCTGGGGCAGGGCCTCCCGGAGACGGCGCGTCAGCTGCCGCCCCAGATTCCCGCCCTGGCCGTCGATGATGAGGATATCCATGGCGCCTCCTTAGCGATCGAGGCCCCGGCGGGTCAGCTCCTCCACGGCGAAGGAGGCCACGTCCTCGGCGAACTTGCGGGGCCCGAAGCCCGCGTCGAAGCCCAGCTCCTTGGCGAGCTCGTGGGTGATGCGGGCGCCTCCGCAGATGACCACGAAGCGGGATCTAAGGCCTTCCGCCTCCAACAGCTCGATGAGCTCGGTCATGTTCTTAATGTGGACGTCCTTTTGGGTCACGGTCTGGGACACCAAGAGCACGTCCGCATTGAGCTCCACGGCCTTCTTCACGAAGTCCTCGTTCTCCACCTGGGCCCCCAGGTTGTAGGCTTCGATCATCTCGTAGCGCTCCAGGCCGTAGTGGCCCGCGAAGCCCTTGCGGTTCATGATGGCGTCGATGCCCACGGTGTGGGCGTCGGTGCCCGTGGACGCGCCAACAAAGACCAGCTTCCGGCCGAAGTGGCTGCGGATGTAGTCGTTGACCTCCTCCATGGACATGACGCTGCTCTCCACGGTCTTGACCTCGATGTGCTCGTAGTCCACCGTGTGGACGCAGGAGCCGTAGACCACGTAGAAGGTGAAGTTCTCGTCCAGCTTCACGGCTCCGGCCACGTTGGGCTCCTCGAGGCCCATCTTCCTGGTCAGCTGCCTTGCGGCCTCCATGCCCTTCTCGTCGTCCTGTACGGGCAGGGTGAAGCTCAGCTGCACCTTGCCGTCGTTCATGGTGTCGCCGTAGGCCTTGACCCGGGTGAGATCCAGCGTCCGATCGAAGCTCTTGACGCTCATATCATAAAGTCCGCCGCTCATTTGGCACCTCCTGCTAACAGGTTCAGGAAGGGGTTGTAGTAGGCTTCAGCCCGCAGCACCACGCCGCCTAAGCCCTTGCCGCCGTCCCGCATGCGCTTGATGTCGGCGAAGGTGCCCCGCTCCAGGGTGGCGAAGAGGCCGTCCCGCTGGATCTTCTCCAGCAGGTCCGCGGCCTTTGACAGCACCTCGTCCGCCCGGTGGGCCATGATGCCGTCGGGCTTGAAGGTCATCTCCTCCCCCAGGTCCTTCATGGTGTTGAACACGTA
>JBGVAK010000192.1:0-4615 GCA_045224495.1 Christensenellales bacterium | reverse complement strand
CCCATGAGCTCCCGGCTGGAGTGCATGGCAAGGATCGGCACGCCGATATCCGCGGACCGCATGGAGAGGTTGGTGGCGGTGAACTTGCCCAATGTGCCGCCGCCGGGGCTGCCGGCCTTGTTCATGAACCGCTGGTGGGCGATGCCCCGCCGCACGCACAGATCCTCGATGGCGCCCACGCCCATAGCGTCTGTGGCGTATTTCTGGGAGTAGTTCATCTTGATGGTGACGCCCTTGTTCATGAGGGCGCAGACGGTGTTGTCGTAGGCCTCCATCTTGTTGGGGTGCAGGGCGTGAGCCACGTCGCAGCTCAGCAGGAACCCGGACAGCAGGGCGTTGAGATACCCGGCCCGATCGAGGCCCAGGGCGTAGGCGATCTTCTCCGTGATGAAGGTCAGGGTGTCGCTGTCGGCGCCGGTCTTGGTGCGGCTCCCCACCTCCTCGTTGTCGAAGAAGGCGGCGATGTTCACGCCCGCCTTCCGCTGGGGACCGGTGATGCCGGCGAGACAGGCGAAGGCGGAGGTCAGGTTATCGAGCCGCGGCGCGGAGAGAAGCTCCCCGTCGAAGCCCAGCAGGGCCGGCGCCTCGGCGTTATAGAGCACCAGGTCGAAGGAGAGGATGTCCTCCACGGCCACGCTCATGGCCTCGGCCACTTTCTTCAGGAAGAAGCCGTCCTTGTTGAACTCCTTCTCCACCGTGGCACAGAGGGGCAGCAGGTCTTTGGCGGGGTCCAGGGCCACGCCCTTGTTGACCTCCCGGTTCATGTGGATCGCCAGGTTCGGGATCGTGAAGAGCGGCCGACCGAAGTCGAACAGCCGCCGCTCCGGCTCCATGGCCTTCTCGCCCTTCAGCGTCACCAGGCCCGCGCAGGACAGGGGCCGATCCATCCAGGTGTTGTGGATGAGGCCGCCGTAGGGTTCCACGGACAGCTTCAAACACCCCGCCGACACCTGCTCCGGGCTGGGCTTGATGTACAGGCAGGGCCAGTCCATATGGTTGGCCGCCACCCTAAAGCCGTCCTGAGGCGCGAAGCTCTCGCCCACGGTGAAGGCCACGGCCATGGTGCCCCGGCAGTCGATGCGGTATTTGCCGCCGGGCTGAAGGGCCCAGTCGCCCGTGAGGGACAGGTCCTCGAAACCCTCCTCCGCCAGGATGCGCAGCACCTCCGCCACCCCGTGATAGGGGGACACGGACCGGGTCAAAAAGTCCATCAACGCCTGGATATCCTGTTTCATAGCTACCTCCGACAAAAAATTACTACCTGTATTATAGCAGGTTTCGGGAAATAGACAACCGGTTTTCGTTTACATTCCCCCCGGGCCATGATATACTTTTCCCCATGGAACAGAAGATCAACGGAAACATCAGCGGCATCCGCGACGTGCTGCTGGACGAAATGAAGACCCTCTACGACATGGACCAGAGCGCGGGCACCTTCGCCTCTCGGGAGCTGTTGGAGGCCATGTGCGCCTTCACGGGCCGGATCAACCGGGAGATCAGCGTGTACATCTCCCGGGCGGGCCTCATCAAGGACGTGTCCATCGGCGACGATAGGACCGTGTCCATGCCCGAAATGCGCCTGGTGCGGAACATCGACCGGCTCTGCGGCGTCCGCTGCATCCACACCCACCCCAACGGCAGCGGGTATCTATCCGACGTGGACCTGGGCACGTTGAACGCCATGCGCCTGGACGCCATGTGCGCCATCGGCGTCAAGGACGGGCGGCCTACCAGCTTCTACGCCGCCTTCGTGGGCGAGGTGGTGGAGGAGGAGCGGCGCCCCCTGATCTACGGCCCCCTCAAATGGGATAGGCTCCCCCAGCGGGGGCTGCTGGACGCCATCTTGGAGGCGGACCAACGGCTGAAGGCCCCCGCCGTGGACGTGGCCGGGACGAAGCCTGAGCGGGCTATCCTGGTGGGCATCGAGAACAACGAGGGCTACGACACACTGTCCGAATTGGAGGAGCTCGCCAGGACCGCCGGCGTGGACGTGATCCGCCGGGAGAGCCAGAAGAAGCGGTCCATCGACAGCGCCACCTACATCGGCTCCGGCAAGGCGGACGAGCTGCGCTTGCTCGCCAGCGCCACGGAGGCGGACCTGTTCATCTTCGACGACGAGCTTTCCGCCATCCAGATCCGCAACCTGGAGGACATCCTCTGCACCCCGGTCATCGACCGGACCATGCTCATCCTGGACATCTTCGCCACCCGGGCCACCAGCCGGGAGGGGCGGTTGCAGGTGGAACTGGCCCAGCTTCAGTACCGGCTGCCGCGGCTCCTGGGTACAGGCCTGGCCCTCTCCCGTCAGGGCGCGGGCGTGGGGGCTCGAGGCCCCGGCGAAAAGAAGCTGGAGATCGACCGCCGCCGCATCCGCCGCCGGATATATGAGCTGAAGGAGGAATTGAAGGAGGTGGAGGGCCAGCGCTCCTTGCGCCGCACGGCCCGGAAGAAGACCGGCGTGCCCCTCATCGCTCTCGTGGGCTACACCAACGCGGGCAAGAGCACGCTGCTGAACGCCCTGACCAACGCATCGGTCCTGGCGGAGGACAAGCTCTTTGCCACCCTGGACCCGGTGGTCCGGCAGATCACCCTGCCCCAGGGCACGGCCTGCATCCTCAGCGACACCGTGGGCTTCATCAACAAGCTCCCCACGGACCTCGTTGAGGCCTTTCGCTCCACCCTGGAGGAGGTCCGGGACGCCGATCTCATCCTCCACGTCATCGACAGCAGCTGCCCCCACTACGAGGTCCAGATGCAGGTGGTGGGGGAGGTCCTCACCGCCCTGGGCGCCGGGAACACCCCCCGCATCGACGTGTACAACAAGGTGGACAAGGAGGGCGCTCTGCCCGCCCACCGGGGGAACTTCGTGCATATCAGCGCCCTGACGGGCCAGGGCCTCGAGGAGCTCCTCGCTAAAGCCGAGGAAGCCCTGAACCAGGGCCAGCGGCTCATGGAGCTGTTCATCCCCTACGAGAAGTACGACGCCATGCAGGCCCTCCGGGCCACGGGCAACATTCTCGAAGAATCCCACGAAGAATCCGGCACCCGCGTCAAGGTCCTCATCGCCGAGGACAAGCTCTGGAAGGTGAAGCGATCCTTGGAGCTTTGAAGGGCCCCGTCGCCATCCCGTCCAAAGTTCCCATTCCCGCCACATTTCCCCCATTGACATTTCAATAGTTAAGTTTATAATAGTTAACTGATTAACAGTTAACTATTTACTTTTATACAGAAAGGAATTGTTTATGCAAACAGAGGACCTATCCAAGAAGCTGGCCCTGGTGAGCGCCCTGAAGCGCACGGCCCTGAATCGGGAGCGGGAGCGGCTTCATCAGAAGCTGATCCCCGTGCCCATCATGGCCTACGTGCTGGAGCATCCGGGCTGCACCCAGGGGGAGATCGCCGGCTGGCTCTATATCTCGGCGGCTTCCGTGGCCACCAGCTGCAAGCGCCTCGAACAGGAGGGCCTGCTGGAGCGGCGGGTGGACCCGGGGAACCGGCGGCGGAACCAGCTCTTCGTCACCGAGGCGGGGGCGGCCCTGACCCGGGAAAAGCGGGCCATGCTGGATCGGGTCAACGAGCGGGCCTTCGAGGGCATCGATGAGGGGGACAGGGAGGTCTTCTCCCGGGTCCTGGATCGGATGATGGACAACCTGGGCGGCCGTGGCCTCAATCCCAATCAGGTCTTCGGCACCCTGATGGAAGCGGACATACGGAAGGAGAAGAAATGAAGTACGCCATCAAACGTCTTTTGGGCTTCGTGGGGAAGTATAAATACCCGGCCATCCTGACCATCATCTGCATGATCGGCGAGGTGGTCTTCGAGGTGCTGATCCCCAAATACATGGCCCTGCTCATCGACAACGGCATCAGCCTGGGGGACACGACCTACGTATACCGCATGGGCGGCGTCATGATCCTGCTGACCATCGGCGCCATGGCCCTCGGCATGCTGGGGGTCATCTTCGGCGCCCGGTCCTCCACGGGCTTTGCCATGAATCTGCAGAACGCTGTCTTCGGGGCGGTGGAGGATTTCTCCTTCAAGAACACGGACAGGTTCACCACGCCGTCGCTGATCACCCGCATGACCAACGACATCACCAACGTGCAGCAGTCCTTTCAGATGACCATCCGCCTGGCCATGCGCTCCCCGGCCCAGCTCATTTTGGCCACCTTCATGGCCGTCCGCATTTCCAGGCGCCTGTCGCTGGTGCTCCTGTGCGCCCTGCCGGTGCTGGCCGGATGTCTGGTGCTCATCGGCACCCGGGCCCATCCCCGGTTCATCGCCATGCTCCATCGCTACGACGATATGAACGCCTCCACCCAGGAGAACCTGATCGCCATCCGGGTGGTAAAGGCCTTCGTCCGGGGCGACTTCGAGACGAAAAAGTTCAAGAAGAGCGCTACGGACGTGCGGGACGCCCAGTTCAACGCGGAGAAGATTCTGATCCTCAGCGGCCCCCTCATGACGTTGACCATGTACGCCTGCATCCTGGCGGTGGTGGGCATCGGCGGCAGCCACATCGCCACAGGCCGGATGACCTCCGGCGAGCTCATCAGCTTCATCTCCTACATCAGCTCCATCCTGATCTCCCTCATGATGCTCAGCATGTACTTC
>JBGVAK010000191.1:0-2446 GCA_045224495.1 Christensenellales bacterium | reverse complement strand
GAGCAGCACCACCGCGATGAGGAAGCCCACGAACTTCATGACGCCGCTGCCGCCCATGAGCATGGAGCAGAGGGTGTTGAACACCATGGCGAGGTACCCAGTGGCGATGCCCAAGGCCAGGAGTCGGGCGTAGGACAGGATGTCGCTCAGGTAGCTGGTCACCCCGTAGAGGCCGCCCAAGCCCGAGGCCAGGCGGGAGATGGGGTTCTTCTTGTCCCGGCCCTTGAAGAGGAGGACCATGGCGGAGCCCGCGAAAATCAGGCCCAGGCCCACCTTGTCAAGGTGCAGCGCGTGGTACCAGCCCAGCTCGAAGGGGGGATCGAAGAAGGTGGACGCCATGGGCAGCGCCGCGAAGACCAGGCCGATCAGGATGAACACCCAGGATAGGTTGTCGAACACGGCGCTCTGCCAGTCCTTTTCCCCAAGGCACATCTTGATCTTGATGAGGTGGCCGCAAACGAGATGGATGATGCCCAGCAGCAGGCAGAACAGCAGCATGCCCACCGGGTTCCCCGTGGGATCGATGAGCAGGGGGAAGACGTCGTTGGTGCCGAAGAGCACGTCGAAGTCGAGGCCGAAGAAGGTGCCCACCAGCACGCCCCACACCATGGTGGAGATGCCGCCCCAGAAGAGGACCTTGGCGAGGTCCGCCGTGCCGCCCTTAGGCTTCTTCAGCTTCAAAAACAGCCAGGAGCCCAGGGACAGGATCAGGCCGTAGCCCGTGTCGGAGAGCATGACGCCGAACAGGAAGATGTAGAAGGGCGTCATATACGGCGTGGCGTCGATGCCCCGGGCGTTGGGCAGGGAGTAGAGGGTGATGAGGGACTCGAAGGGGCTGTTGAACGTGTCGTTCTTCAGCACCGTGGGCGGGACCTCGTCCTCCGCCGGGTCCCGATACTCCGTGTAATAGGCTTCGGTGACGGCCTTGAGGGCCTGTTCCACCTTGTCTATCTCGTCGGACCGGACCCAGCCCTCCAGGCGGAAGACGGAGGTGTCCTTCTCCACCTGGGTGTCGGCGGCCAAATTATCCCGCTCAATGAGCAGAGCATCTGCCGCGTTCTCCAGGATGGCGGCGCTGACGCCGCAGCTTTCCAGCTCGTTTTGCAGCTCGATGAGCCGCTTTTCGCCGGCGATCTCGTCCTGCTCCAGGAAGGCCATGGCCTCCCGGGGGGTGCCCTTCATGTGAGGGAAGGCTACGTCCGTCCAGTTGATGGTCTTGAGGAACCCGGCCACCAGACGGGCGTCCTCCTTAAGGCAGGCCAAAATGGCCGCCCGATTCCCGGACTCCCCATAGAACTCTGCGGAGATGGCCTCCTTCTCCCGGATGGCCGCCTCCCCCGCCGGATCCACGAGGCCGGTGAAGTACTGGGTGAACTTGGTGGAGACGATGGAGGACATGTCCTGGTCCATGTCGGCCCAGGGCATGAGGGCCTCGTAGGTGTTCTTGTCCTTCTCGAGGCGCCCTTCGATCTGCTTCTTCTCCTCCAAAATGGCGCGGATATGCTCGGACGCCGCCTCGGCCTCCTGCACGTCCAGCTGCATCTTCTCCAGCTTCTCCTCCCGGGCAGGGGCCAAAAAGCCCGGCTTCTTGGCGTAGGGCTTGATGGCGGACAAGGACTCGGAGAAGCGGCTGATCCGCTCCGCAGCCTCGTCCAGTCGCCGGGCATCCTCGCCCCCGTCGTCGTCCGAGGTGACGGAGATGAGCTCCACCGCCCCGATCTTCTGGAGGGCTCGTAAAATGTCCGTCTCCTCCTGGCGGATGCCCACCAGGGTGAGGCGCTTCATGGATACGATCATACCTGTGTATCGACCCTTTCCATAAGATAGGCGACGGCGTCAGTAAGCTTGGCGCGGGCGGCGGTCTCCTCCCGGGCCACGACTTCGCGGGCCTCAGCCAGGACCTGCTTGGCTAAGGCCTTGCCGTCCTCCTCGGCCTGGACGAGGGCCTCCCGGGTCTTTTGCCGCTCCGCTTCTGCTGCCGCAGCCAGTTTTTCAGCCGCTTCCTCCCGGGCGCGGGCCGCCATGTCCCGGGCATCCACCGCCGCCTGGGCGCGGATGTCCTCGGCCTGCTGCTCCGCTGCGCGGATCTTGTCGATCATGGAATCCATGGTCAAACCTCCTTTGGGGTTAGGTACGAAAAAAGGGGTATACCTGCCCCTTTCTGTGATTTATTTCGTTCCGAACAGACGGTCGCCGGCGTCGCCGAGACCGGGCACGATGTAGCCGTGGTCGTTGAGCTTCTCATCGATGCTGGCCACATAGATATCCACGTCGGGATGGGCCTTCTGGATGGCGTAGATGCCCTCGGGGGCGGAGATCAGGCACACGAGGCGGATGGTCTTGGCGCCCGCCTCCTTGATGAGCCGGATGGCCTCGATGGCGGAGTTGCCCGTGGCCAGCATGGGGTCCACGATGATGGTGTCCCGCTCATGGATGTCGTCGGGCA
>JBGVAK010000190.1:0-8506 GCA_045224495.1 Christensenellales bacterium | reverse complement strand
CGTGTTCTTCACCATCTGCTCCATCATCACCACCACGGGCTTCTCCACGGTGGACTTCAACCTGTGGCCGGAGCTCTCCAAGTGGATACTGGTGCTCCTCATGTTCATGGGCGCCTCTGCGGGCAGCACCGGCGGCGGCATGAAGGTGAGCCGCATCCTGATCCTCATCAAGAGCCTGAAGAACCAGGTGGTGTCCATGCTCCGGCCCCGGAGCGTCCACATCGTGCGCCTCAATAAGAAGATGGTGGACGAATCCACCGTCCGGGGCGTCCACGTGTTCGCCCTGGCCTACTTCTTCATCCTGGGCATCTCGGCCCTGATCGTGTCCTTGGACAACTTCGACGGCGTCACCACGCTGACCAGCGTCATCGCCTGCATCAGCAACATCGGCCCCGGCCTCAACATGGTGGGCCCCATGGGGAACTATTCCGCCTTCTCGGACGTGTCCAAGATCGTGCTGTCCCTCGATATGCTCTTCGGGCGCTTGGAGATCTTCCCCATGCTGCTCCTCTTCGCGCCTATGGCGTGGAGAAGGAACGGCTGATCCACAGAAAAATCAAAAGGACTCCGTCATACAGGGCGGGGTCCTTTTTCTCGTCCTTGTCCTTTTCTTTTCCCGATACGGATCTGCTATGATTTACAGGCTGTTGAGGTACGCCCCCAGGGCGGCAAGGTCCGGGAGGACGGGGACGCCCATGGTTTCGAGGCGCTCCCGGCTTTGGTGGCCGCCCTCCAGGAGCACACAGGGGCAGCCGATGGCGGAGGACACCTCGAAGTCGTGGTCCGTGTCCCCGATGAAGAGGGTCCGCTCCCGGGGGATGCCCTCCTTCTCGATGAAATCCTTGGCAAGAGCCGCCTTGGAGAAGGCGTAGTGGTCCGTGAGCCCCAGCTTCTGCTCGAACCGGTCCCCCACGTCGCCGAAGGCAGCCACCTGCTCGAGGAGCTGGTCGCAGCGGGTGGCGGAGAGGAGCACCTGCCGGTAACCCTCCCCCTTCAGCCTATCGAGGAAGGGGACGATGCCCGGGCGCAGGACGGCGTCCCGGTAGAGCCTGTCGTACCAGACGACGAACTCGTCCGCCACCTGCTCGTAGGGCTCGTCATCGGGGCCGAAGCGGTAGCCCATCTTCTCATAGTAGGACTTGATGGGGAAGCCGAAGACGGCCCGGTAGGCGTCCATGTCGGGGAGCGTGGGGATGCCCCGCTCCGCCAGCATGATGTTGGCGATGGTCTTGCAGACCAGGGCGTCGTCCAGTATGGTGCCGTTCCAGTCCCAGATGATCAGCTCCGGTTTCATGTGTGCCTCCCAAGGTCTATGGATGGGACCAGTATACCTGACGCGGCGGAATAGTGCAAGGGTAGACATTTATTCACAGTCTATTCATGGGCAGTGGGGCGGTCCCTCCCTTGCCAAGGGTTGGGGGCGGGTGTATACTTATATTGAAATAATATGGGGTGGGATACCCCGTTCTTAGGAGAAAAAAGCATTGGCACAGAAGAAGAAAACCGCCTCCGCCGGCGGTAAGAAGAATACGAAGAAAAGCACCGCCAAGAAGCCGGCCCAGCCCAAGCTGACGGCAGCGGAGCGCAAGGCCCAGAAGGAGGCCGCCATCCAGGAGGCCACGGTCATGCAGCGGGTGGGCTCGGAGGTCCTGGGCGTGGTTTTGATCGCCCTGGGGATCCTCCTGGGCCTGTACCTCTACCGGACCACGGACGCGCCTTTAGGCGTGGCCCTGCAGAAGGTGCTCTTCGGGGCCGTGGGCGTGGTGGCCTTCGGGCTGCCGCCCTTCCTGCTGCTCTTAGGCATCTTCGCCATCGCGGGCCGCAAGCGCATGCCCGCCTCGGGCCGGGTGTTGGTCATGGTGCTGCTGGTGGTGTTCGTGGCGGCGGCCATGCAGATCATGGACCACATCAGCATGCGGGACGCTGCGGGAGAGCGCATCCCCATCGCCCAGTTCATCGTGGGCTGCTTCGATCGGGCGGCCTCCCCCACCATGCAGGCGTCGCAAAAGAGCGGCGGCGGCGTAGTGGGCGGCTTGATCTGCTATTTCCTGGAGTGGATCGGCGGAGAGACCCTCTGCACCGTGGCGGTGATCGCGGGCATCGTGGTGTGTCTGCTGTTCATCACCCGCATCAGCCTCAAGACCTTCCCTGAAATACTGAAGAACAAGATGGTGGAGACCATCGAGCGCCTGGACGCGGACGCCGCCGACGAGGACTACGACGAGATCGCCTCGGAGCCCAACGCCCTGCCCGCCCGGAAACAGAAGAGCCTATTCATCCAGTCCGTGGAGGACGAGAAGGAGCCCCCGATCCCGGAGGTGGATCCCGACGAACTGGGGCATTTGGAGAACATTCCCCAGCCCGGCGGCCGGATCCGCACCGTGGCTGCGGAGGAGCCTGCTCCCGCCCCCAAGAAGAAGGGCAAGGTGCCCTTCGACGAAGCCTTCTTCGTGCCTGAGGCGGAGACGCCCCGCAAGCGCGAGGCGGGCGAGGACGATCTGAGCTTCTTCCCCTCCGCCGGTCCTTTGACCAAGAAGGCCCAGAAGGGCCCCGCTTTCCTGGACGAGCCCATGGACGACGTGCTGCGGCTGCCGGGAGACGGCCCCCTGCCCGCCAACAAGCCGGTGCCGGACCTGACGCCGGAGGCACCTAAGGAGGACCTGTTCAAGCTCCCGCCCCGCCGGTCCAAGCTCAGTGCCCGCCTGGCGGCGGAGGAGGCTGCACCGGAGCCGGTGAAGGCTCCCGAGACCATCCCCGTGGTCAGCCGCCCCGTGACGGAGCAGAAAAATGCGGAGCCCCATCCCCTGGAGGACCTGAACGTCTTCGGGCAGGCGCCCGAGGCGGAGGTCCCCGTCACGCGGCCTGCGGACCCCAAGCATATGACCATGGACGATCTCAAGGCCTTCACGGAGGCCACCCCCTACGCCGAAGGCGAAGAGCCCCTGCCGGAGCCCGAGCGGGCCCCCGACAAAAAGTTCGTCTACCACGACGAGGCCACGGGCGAAGCGCTGCCGGAGCCCATGGAGGCCCCGAAAAAGGAATATAAGTTCCCCTCCATGGACGTGCTCAAGACCCCGGAAAAGAACTACCGCACGGCCTCCGAGACTCCGGAGAAGACCATGGAGCTGCTGATCGAAACGCTGGCCAGCTTCAACATCGAGTGCCACGCTCTGGGGTATTCCGTGGGCCCCGTGGTCACCCGCTACGAGCTCCAGCCCGCCCGGGGCGTTCGGGTGAATCGGATCACCACCCTGTCGAACGACCTGGCCCTCGCTTTGGCCGCCCCCCGGGTGCGCATCGAGGCCCCCATCCCCGGCAAGGCCGCCGTGGGCGTGGAGGTGCCCAACAAGACCGCCGCCACGGTGCTGCTGAAGGAGATCCTGGATACCGACGAATTCCGCAACGCCAAGTCCCCCGTGACCATGGCCATCGGCAAGGATATCGGCGGCAAGATCGTGGTGGCAGACCTTTCCAAGATGCCCCACATGCTGATCGCCGGCTCCACCGGCTCCGGTAAGTCCGTGTGCATCAACGACATCATCCTCTCCATGATCTACAAGTCCTCCCCCGAGGACCTGCGCCTCATCATGGTGGACCCCAAGCAGGTGGAGCTCAGCGTCTACAGCAGCCTGCCCCACCTGTTGATCCCCGTGGTCACCGATCCCAAGAAGGCCGCCAGCGCCCTTCGGTGGGCGGTCAACGAGATGACCATGCGATATAAGAAGTTCTCGGACATCGGCGCCCGAGAGATCGTCCGCTACAACGAGATGCAGGAGGATCCCAAGAACAGATTGCCCCGCATCGTGGTCATCATCGACGAGCTGGCCGATTTGATGATGGTGGCTCCCGACGAGGTGGAGGACTGCATCTGCCGCATCGCCCAGCTGGGCCGGGCCGCCGCCATCCACCTGATCGTGGCCACCCAGCGGCCCTCGGCGGACGTCATCACGGGCCTCATCAAGGCAAATATCCCGAGCCGCGCGGCCTTCGCCGTCAGCTCCGCCATCGACTCCAGGATCATCCTGGACAGCACCGGCGCCGAGAAGCTTCTCGGTCGCGGCGACTGCCTCTTCCACCCCAACGGCGCGGCCAAGCCCACCCGGCTCCAGGCTGCCTTCGTTTCCGACGAGGAGGTGGAAGCGGTGGTCAACGATATCAAGGCCCAGAACGGGGACCAGCAGCAGTTCGACAGCGAGGCCGAGCAGGCCATGACCGGGGCCGCCGGCGGCGCCAAGGGCGGCGTCTTCGGCGAAGGCAAGCAGGAGGACGAGCTTTTGGGCGAAGCGGTCCGGATCGTCCTGGACTCCGGCCAGGCCTCCATCTCCATGATCCAGCGCAAGCTCCGCGTGGGCTACGCCCGGGCGGCCCGACTGGTGGACATGATGGAGGAGGAAGGGTACGTGTCCGGCTTCGACGGCAGCAAGCCCCGGAAGGTGCTCATCAAGCGCGCCCAGTGGGAACAGATCTTCGGCGACGGCTCCTATGTGCCGGAGGCAGGCGAAGCCGCGGACGGCGACATGCCGGAGGACGACGAAGCCCCCTGGGACGAGGACGGCGAGGAGAAGGTATGAACGTAGGCGTCATCAGCCTTGGCTGTGCCAAGAACCAGGTGGATACGGAGCGGATGCTGGGCCTTTTACGGCGGTTCGGCTACGATTTCACCCCCGACCCCGGCGAGGCGGAGGTGCTGATCGTGAACACCTGCGGCTTCATCGACCCGGCCAAGGAGGAGAGTATCAACACCATCCTGGAGATGGCCCAGTATAAGGAACGGGGCCGCTGCCGGGTGCTGGTGGCCACGGGATGCCTCACGGAGCGGTATCGGCAGGAGCTCACGGCGGAGCTCCCCGAGATCGACATCCTCCTGGGGGTCCGGGAGTATGAAAAGCTGCCGGCGCTGCTCAGCGAGAAGCTGGGGACGCCCCTACAGAAGCTCAGCTGCGGCCTCACCGACCGGCTGCTGACCACGCCCCCCTACCGTGCCTTCTTGCGGACCGGCGACGGCTGCAACAACCGGTGCACCTACTGCGCCATCCCCCTCATCCGCGGGAACCTTTGCTCGGAACCCATGGAGGAGCTCGTCGACGAGGCCAAGCGGTTGGCGGACGGCGGCGTGACGGAGCTCACCGTCATCGCCCAGGACACTTCGGGCTACGGGGTGGACCGGTACGGGAAGTCCATGCTGGTGCCCCTGCTGAAGGAGCTGAACGGCATCGACGGCCTGCATTGGGTCCGGGTCCTCTACACCTACCCCGACACGGTGAACAAGGCGCTGTTGGACACTTTGGGGTCAGGCGAAAAGCTGATCCCGTATCTGGACATCCCCCTGCAGCACATCGACGACGATATTTTGCTGCGCATGCACCGCCGGGGCAGCGGGGCCTATATCCGCTCCCTCCTGGACTATCTCTATAAAAACTATCCCGACTTCACGCTCCGCACCACCATGATGGTGGGCTTCCCCGGGGAGACGGACAAACAGTATGAGACCCTGCTCACCTTCCTTAGGGACTACCCCTTCGACCGGGTGGGGGCCTTCGCCTTCTCCCCCGAGGAGGGCACCCGAGCCGCCCAGATGCCGGACCAGGTGCCGGACGAGGTGAAGCAGGCCCGCTTGGAGGCCCTTATGGCCCAGCAGCGGCCCATCTCCCTCCGGCGCAACCAGCGTTGGGTGGGCAGGCAGACGGAGCTGCTCATCGAAGGATTGACCCGGACCCATGCCGTGGGTAGGACGCCCCGGGAGGCTCCGGACGTAGACGGGCGGGTGACCATCCCCCGCAAAAGCTATCACGCCATCGGCGAATATGAACCCATCGTCCTCACCGAGGCAGGCGAGTACGACATGAAAGGAGAAAGTGTATGAACCGCATGAATCTCCCCAACAAGCTGACGCTGCTGCGCATTTTTCTGGTGCCCTTCATCATCCTCTGCTTTTACCTCCCCAAGAGCTGGGGCATGTGGGTGGCGGTGGTCCTGTTCATCGCCGCCGCCGTCACGGACACCGTGGACGGCCGCTACGCCCGGGCCCATCATATGGTCACGGACTTCGGCAAGTTCATGGACCCCATCGCGGACAAGCTGTTGGTGAATTCGGTGCTGGTCATGCTGACCAGTCAGGGGCAGGTCCATCCCGTGGCCACCATCCTGTTCATCGCCCGGGAGTTCGCCATTTCGGGCCTAAGGCTGGTGGCGGCCAATAAGGGCGTGGTCCTGGCCGCGGGGAATCTGGGGAAGATCAAGACCACCCTGCAGGACATTGCCCTGCCCTTCCTCATGGTGGGGCACCTTTGGAAGCCCTTTCGGGTCATCGGCGTGATCCTCCTCTACGCCTCCCTCGTCATGTCCCTGTGGTCCGGCTGGGACTATATCTATACCAACAAACATCTGATCGCACAGGAGTGACCTATGATCGCGGAAATCATTTGTGTGGGCACAGAGCTGCTCATGGGGCAGATCGTGAATACCAACGCCCAGTTCATGGCCGAAAAGCTGGCGCCCCTGGGCGTGGACCTGTACCGGCAGCAGGTGGTGGGCGACAACCCTCAGCGGCTGACGGAGGCGGTGCTGACGGCCCTGGATCGGTCGGACGTGGTGCTCTTCTCCGGGGGTCTCGGGCCCACGGAGGACGATCTCACCAAGGAGACCGTGGCGGCAGCCCTGGGCCTAAAGCTGGTCCTGTACCCGGAGGAATGGGACAGGATCGTGGAGCGGTTCAAAGGCTTCGGCCGCAAGCCCACCCCCAACAACCGAAAGCAGGCTATGTTCCCCGCCACCCACTGCACCATCCTGCCCAACCCTCGAGGCACGGCCCCCGGCTGTCTCATGGAGAAGGATGGCAAGGCGGCCATCCTCATGCCCGGACCGCCGCGGGAGCTAAGGCCCATGTTCACTGACTACGTGATGCCCTACTTGGAGCAGCGCAGCGGGCATAGGCTCTACACCCACATGCTCCGCATCTTCGGCAAGGGCGAGAGCGACGTGGAGTACGAATTGAAGGATCTCATCGACGGCCAGAGCAATCCCACCCTGGCCACCTACTGCGAGACCGGCGAGGTGAAGCTGAGGATCACCGCCCAGGCCAAGACCGACGCGGAAGGCGAAGCCCTCCTCTCCCCCGTGGTCTCTGAAGTGGAGCGCCGGTTCGGGGACGTGGTCTACTCCGAGAACGACGAGGAGTTAGCCGCCGTCTGCCACCGGCTGCTGATCGAACATGGGGCTACGCTCTCCTGCGCCGAAAGCTGCACGGGCGGACTCCTCTCCTCCGCTTTCATCGACATGAGCGGCAGCTCCGCTTACTTTATGGAGGGGGACGTGACCTACGCCAACGAGGCGAAGATGGGCTCTCTGGGCGTGCGGGCCGAGACCTTGGAGCAATACACCGCCGTATCGAAGGAGTGCGCTGAAGAGATGGCCGTGGGCATCCGTCATAAGGCGAATACCGACTACGCCCTGGCCACCACGGGCTACGCCGGCCCCGACGGGGAGCAAGTGGGGCTCGTGTACGTGTCGTTGGCCAGCGCGGATGGCGTACAGGTGAAGGAGCTGCACCTCACCGGGGAGCGGAGCCGCATACGGCGCCTCGCCGTGCTCCACGCCCTGGACCTGCTCAGGCGGAAGCTCACCGCCAAATAAGTCCTTTACAGAGGACCTTTTCTGTAATAAACTCTGTACGAAACCACCGATTTATGATATACTGAAACGAAGAAAAGAGAAGGACGGTAACACTATGCTGGATAAGGAAAAAGCCCTTGAAATAGCCCTTTCGCAGATCGAAAAGCAGTTCGGCAAGGGCGCCATCATGAAGCTGGGCGACAACACCGCCAATTTGAACATCTCCGCCATCCCCACGGGCTGCATCGACCTCGATATCGCCCTGGGCGTGGGCGGTATTCCCCGGGGCCGGATCGTGGAGATCTTCGGGCCCGAGTCCTCCGGCAAGACCACCATCGCCCTGCACGTGGTAGCCCAGGCCCAGAAGATGGGCGGCACGGCGGCCTTTATCGACGCGGAGCACGCCCTGGATCCGGTCTACGCCGAGAGCCTGGGTGTCAACGTGGACGACCTCTACGTGTCCCAGCCCGACACCGGCGAGCAGGCCCTGGAGATCACGGAGGCCCTGGTCCGCTCCGGCGCCATCGACGTGGTGGTGGTGGACTCCGTGGCGGCCCTTGTGCCCAAGGCGGAGATCGAGGGCGACATGGGCGACTCCCACGTGGGATTGCAGGCCCGGCTCATGAGCCAGGCCCTGCGCAAGCTCACCGGCGCCATCAACAAGTCCAACTGCGTGGTCATCTTCATCAACCAGCTGCGGGAGAAGGTGGGCGTTATGTTCGGCAACCCCGAGACCACCCCCGGCGGCAAGGCGCTGAAGTTCTACGCCTCCGTGCGCCTCGACGTGCGGCGGATCGAGACCCTCAAAGTGGGCGGCGAGGCCGTGGGCAGCCGCACCAAGGTGAAGGTGGTCAAGAACAAGGTGGCCCCGCCCTTCCGCACGGCGGAGTTCGAC
>JBGVAK010000189.1:0-12561 GCA_045224495.1 Christensenellales bacterium | reverse complement strand
GCAGGAGCCGATGTAGCCCCAGGCGTAGCCGTAGGAGGAGACCTGGTCCATGCGCTCCTCGGTGGTCACGTCGTTGAGCATGGAGTCGTAGAAGGTCAGCGAGGCCTGGTAGAAGACCTTGGTCAGCACGTAGACGATGAGGAAGAGCATCCAGCTCCAGGTGAAGCTGTTGAGTACGCACCCGATGACGCCTGCGGCCACGGTGGTCTGGAAGAAGATCTTCTTGGATTCCTTCCGGTCAGCGAGGGCCCCCAGGATGGGCCCCAGCAGGGCCACGATGACTGTCACCACGGAGATGGCGATGGAGTAGTAGGCCGTGGCCTGGTCGCCGGTGATCTGCCCCGGCGCGGTGCCGATGGCCAGATCCTTGAACCAGATGGGTATCAGGGAGCAAGCCAGCATGGTATACGCCGAGTTGCCCACGTCGTACAGCACCCAGGAGAACTCCTGGGGCGACAGGTCCCGGAAGACCTTGGTCTTGTTCAGCCAGTTGAAAAAGCCTTTCATGTCCATTCCCCTTACGGTCAGATTTCGGGAAGTCCCTTCTTTTATTTATGACACAAAACGCCGCGTTGCACAAGGGGGAAAAGCAAAAAAGAGAAGAACGACGCAGGGTCCAAGGGGGCGCTGCCCTTTCCTGTCTTGTTTGCGGCTTCCCTGACTACCTCTGGCGAAACCATCCTTCCCTTTTTTTCGTGTGGTAAGGTGTGGTCCGATCTCATAGACAGAAAGGGGGTCCTTCGATCCATGCTTCGATCCATGCGCCTGTTGCTCCTCACCGTTCTGGTGTCCCTGTCGCTGCCCATCCTCCGCTGCGACGCCCAGAAGACCGCCGCCCAGTACGAAGGCAGCGAGCCGCCGCTGAAGGTGGAGGTCCGGCTCCAGGGCGTGAGCCAGCCCAGCCTGCAGCCCACGCCCACTGCCACCGCCACCCCGTCCCCTTCCCCGTCCCCCACGCCCACGGCTACGCCGGAGCCCACGCCCTTCTCCCTCTACTGGGTCAGCGACACCCAGGTCTACGCCTATCGCTATCCCAAGGTGTACAATAAGATGTTCTCCTACATGGCCAACGCCGCCCAGGAACAGAACGCCCTGGGGGTGCTCATGACCGGCGATCTCGTGGACAACCGCAACGAGCAGCGGCACTGGGACCACGCACGGGAGGCTCTCGGGCTTTTGGAGGGGCGGCTGCCCCTGTGGTGCGTGGCGGGGAACCACGACGTGGGGGCGGACAAGGCGGACTACAGCACGTATCTCGCCTGCGGGTTCTGCGCCGCCGAGGAGGGGGACCTGCTCTATAAAGACGGGGTCTGCTGGTACGACACCTTCACCGCCGCAGGGCAGGACTTTTTGCTGCTGGGCATCGGGTGGCAGAACAACACCAACTACCTGCCCTGGGTCAAGGGGGTGCTGGAAACGTACCCGGACCACCACGTGATCCTGCTTATCCACAGCTTCCTCACGGACAAGGGGGGCCTGACCCCCACGGGGAAGATTTTGGAGCGGGAGCTCCTGCGCGTTCATCCCAGCATACGCCTGGTCCTCTGCGGCCATAACGACGGCTCCGTCCGCTGGGACAGGACCTACGAGGACGGGCACACCGTCAACGCCATGCTCTACAACTTTCAGGACGACAAGAAATACGGCCTGGGGTACCTGAGGATACTGACCTTCGACCCCCGGGACCGGTCGCTGAGCGTCACCACCTACTCGCCCTGGTTCGACGATTACAACTATTATAAGGATGAGAGCAAAGATACGTTCGTGATAGAGAACGCGTGGTAAATGAAAAGAACGGGACGGAAACGTCCCGTTCTTTTGTGATCTTATCCCTGCTTCTTCCGCCTGTGGTGCGCGCGCTTGAGCTGCCTGCCGAGGACGGCCAGAGCTATGACGCCGACGATGCTCCCCGCAAGGACGGGGGCATGGTCCGCGGCCCAGCGCGCGTCGGATTCCGCCTGGTCCCAGGGGCCGGGGGTCGGGGTGGCCGTGGGCGTGGGCGTGGGCGTAGGGGTCGGCGTGGGCGTGGGCGTAGGCGTCGGCGTGGGGGTCGGCGTGGGCGTAGGCGTAGCCGTGGGCGTGGGCGTTGGCTCGGGCGTAGCTGTGGGTACCGGCGTGGGCGTAGGCAGATTGGCTGCCAGCTGGTCCAGGGGGATGTGCTCGAAGAGGTCGTCCCCCGTGTCCGGGCCTACGGCGGAATACGTCAGGCCGAAGTGGACGATGTCCCCCCGAGCGGATTTCACGTGGCCGGGCCGGAAGGGGGTCCTCAGCTGGGTCTTGTGGGCCTGAAAGGCAGCCTTGGCCACCTCCAGGGCGGTCCTGCCGTCGTAGTGTTTAAGAGGCGTGTCCACGTCCAGCTCTACCTGGCTCAGGCCCTCGGCGAAGTGCTGATACAGCTTTTGCACGGTCCAGGTGCCGTACTGGGCCGCGGAGTCGAGGTCGTAAGCGGGGTCCGCCGCCAGGGTCACGGCCTCACGGGCCGCCTTGGCGGAGAGCTTGTGCTGCCAATGGCCGTACTCCCCGTTTTTGGGGTCCTGGGTCACCACCACCAGAGGCCGGATACGCCGGTACAGCCGCACCAGAGCCAGCGTCACGTCCTCCTGCTTGCAGCGGGCCTTTTGGGCCCGGGGGGAGTTCATGGGGATGTCCGGGAAGCCCAGGAAGAAGGGGTGGGTCTTCATGCCCCCCAGCCACAGGCCGTTGATACACTCGTGGGCCCGCTCCCAGTTGGGCAGCGTCACGTAGACCACCGTGCCGTCCAGGCCCCGCTCCCCGCCGTACAGGGGGTACACGCCTCCCAGGAACACCCACTCGTCGTCCGGATGGGTGGCCACCAGCAGAAAGTCCGCCTTTTCGAGGGCCGGCTCCGGGTGCGGCACGTTTTGGGGCACGGCCCTGGGGCCGAAGACGCCGATCTCCGCGATCCTGAGGTACTCCCCCTTGGGCAGGATATGGACCTGGCGGCAGCCTTGGGAAAGGGACACGGTCAGAGCCGCGGCGTCCGTCTCCACGATCCGCTCGTTTAGAAGCTGCCCTCCCTCGTCCAGCTCCTGCAGCAAAAAGGCGGAGCTGAGCTTGGAGAGCCGCAGCACCAGCGTGGCCATGTCTTCGGTGGCCTCGACGGTCAGCCCGTCCTTCACCTCCATGCGCACGGCGTAGCCCGTCCGCCCGTCATGGAGCAAGTCCTCCAACCCCCGGGCGCTGCCCTCGAAGGTGAAGGTGCAGGCGGCAGTCAGATCCTCCGCCGTCTCCTCTGCCGCCCGGACGCAAAAGGGCGCCAGCAGCAAACAGAGCAGGATGATCCCCGCCCGTCGCAGCCAGCCCTTAGCACCCATGGTCCTTGCCTCCCGAATTCGATGGGGAAAGTATAGCACCAAAGGGGGCGGGCAGGCAAGAGGGGGAGCAAACCATTTGCGGCATCCTGAGATAAAAGAAAATGGCGCCGGTCCGCGCCATTTTTACCTATGAAATACTATACAATACAGTATGCCGCAAATGGTCTGTCGCCCATATGGGCAGCCGTCACTTGCCGGGAAGTTTCTCGGGCTCGCCGTACTCCACGCCCCATGTCTCCACCCGGACGGACTCCATGACCTGGTCCTTGTAGGGCTTGTCACGGGAATCGGTGGTGGTCTTGGCGATCTTGTCCACCACGTCCATACCGGAGGTCACCCGGCCGAAAGCGGCGTACTGGCCGTCCAGGTAGGTGCCGTCCTCATGCATGATGAAGAACTGGCTGCCGGCGCTGTCGTAGGGCTGAGCCCGAGCCATGGAAATGACGCCCCGGACGTGGGAGATGTCGTTCTTCACGCCGTTGGCCGCAAACTCGCCTTTGATGCTGTAGCCGGGGCCGCCGGTGCCGTTGCCCTTGGGGTCGCCGCCCTGGATCATGAAGCCCATGATGACCCGATGGAAGATGAGGCCGTCATAGAAGCCGCTGTTGGCCAGGGAAATGAAGTTCTTCACGCTCTCCGGCGCCGTCTCCGGATAGAGTTCCAGCTCGATCTTGCCGCCGTCCTTCATGGTGATGGTGGCTACAGGATGGGTCTTGTCCACGTTGGTTTCCTCCTTGGTCTCGGTGGTTTTGGGGGCGCTGGCAGACGCCTCCGTCCCCTTGGCGCAGGCCAGGGACAGCAGCAGGAACGCCGCCAGCAGCAGCACGATGATCCTCTTCACAGTTCCTCTTTCTCCTTGTTTGGTATAGGCTTACCGGTCCTCTTCCGAGGCGTTCAGGCTCTCGGCCAGCTCCAGATGGAAGGCCTCCGCCATCATGGCGATGTAGTTGTTGACCACCTGGGAGCGGTAGTTGCCCTTCTGGCTCACCAGGCAGTACCGGGCGGCCATGGATTCCCCGTCCCGAATGGGCTTGGCCACGAGCCCCTCCTCCTGCAAGCCGTCCACCGCAAAGGAGGACAGCAGGGCCACGGCCAGGCCTGTCCGCGCCATCTGCAGGGAGAAGCGGGGATTGCTGGACAGGGACTTCACATACAGCTGGGCGTCCTTGGCCTTGAAGGCCCCGGCGACCGGCCCCTGGAACATCTCCTCCATGGCGATGGGCAGGCCGGAGAGCTGGGATATGGTGACATAGTCCTTCTTCACCCGGTCCAGGAAGGCGTCGGGCCGATAGACGGCCAGGGTGGAGGCCGTCTGCTGAGCCAGCAGCTTCACGTTCTCCGGCAGCTCGCCACCTATCTTCACCACGGCCACCTCGATGATGCCGTTCTGCAGCATCTTGCACAGATCCTGTACGCCGGCCTCCAGATACTTGATCTCGGTCTCGGGGTACTTCTGGGCGAAGGCCAGCAGCACGTCGTTGATCTTGCCGCCCGCGATGAAGGGCGAAACGCCCACTCGCAGCGTGCCCTTCTGGCCCGAGAAGCCGCTGGCGATCTCGCTTTGAGCGCCCTGCTCGATCTCACAGATCCGCTTGGCCTTCTGGTACAGGATCATGCCGGCGTCGGTCAGCTCCAGCCGCCGGGCGCCCCGGAAGAACAGCCGGGTACCGTACTTCTGCTCCATGGCCTTGACCTGGTTGCTGAGGGCCGGCTGGGCGATATGGAGCTTGCGGGAAGCCGCAGTGAGGCTCCCCTCCTCCACGATGGTGACGTAATTATAATAGTATTGCAGATTCATTGCCAAAACTCCTCCAGTTTTATTCGCTCGTATATCAGTATAGCAAAAACTGAACGTAAATTCAAGCCTTTTTATGGGAAGGGGCCCTGCGGCAGGGATGTTTCGTCCGGAGCCGCAGGAAGGCTTGCCAGGCAGGGGGCCGGCGTAGTATACTACGTATGATATACGGGGAGAAATCGGATGGAACAGGTGTTCGCCTACATCATATCATACGGAGGCATGGCGGCGGTAGGGCTGCTGGCGGCGGCGGGCTGCGCCGTGGCCGTGGGCGTGCGGGAGAAGCTGGACTGGCCCGTGCTGTTCCCCATCCTGTCCCTGAGTTTGCTGCCCCTGTACCTGGGGGCCAAGCTCTTCGGGGTCCTGTCCTACGGGCTGTACCTCCATGGCCTGGGCCTCCCCTGGGACTGGGGGCAGCTGTGGACGGACAGCGGTATCGTGTTCTACGGGGGGATGCTGTTCTACCTGCTGTCGGTGAGGCTGGCCGTGAGCCGGTTCGTGCTCTACAAGCGGGCGTCCAGCTGGGGCCTCGCCGCCCTTATGATTCCCCTCTTTCACGGCTTCGCCCGCATGGGCTGCTACTTCGGCCGCTGCTGCTACGGCGTGGTGGCGGAGGGGGCCCTCTTCGCTCATTTCTTCGAGCATCGGCTGCCGGTGCAGCTGCTGGAGTCGGGGTTCAACTTTCTGCTGTTCGTGGCTCTGCTGCTCCTCTACTTTCACCGAAAGCCCCTGCGGGGGAAGCTGGTGCGGGTGTACCTCTGCGCCTACGCTGCCTTCCGGTTTATGATCGAGTTTTTCCGGGACGACGCCGTCCGCGGCGCTCTCGGCCCCCTCTCCTTTTCCCAATGGGTGAGCATCTGTATCCTCATAGGGCTGCTCGTCCGCGCCATCCTGCACCATAGGAGGAAAGCTGTATGAAGAAACGCACCTGGCTCTCCCTGATCCTCGTGGGTCTGGTGGGGCAGTTCGCCTGGACCATCGAGAACATGTATTTCAACGTGTTCCTGTACAACGCCATAGCCCCGGACCCCACGGCCATCGCCTGGATGGTGGCCCTGAGCGCCATCGCCGCCACGGTGACCACCCTGCTCATGGGCGCTCTCTCGGACCGGGTGGGCAAGCGCAAGGGGTTCATCGCCTTCGGGTACATCCTCTGGGGGTTCTCCGTGCTGGCCTTCGCGCTGCTGGCGAAGCCGGAGCGATTGGCCGGGTTTCAGGCGGCCTACGCGAAGGGGATCCTGACCGGGCCCATCCTGGTGGTGGTCCTGGACTGTGTCATGACCTTCTTCGGGTCCACGGCCAACGACGCCGCCTTCAACGCCTACGTGACCGACGTGACCACCAACGAGAACCGGGGCCGGGCGGAATCGGTCCTGGCCATCCTGCCGCTCATCTCCATGCTGGTGATCTTCGGCGTCTTCGACAGTTGGACCCAGCGGGGGGACTGGTTCGCCTTCTTCCTGTTCTTCGGCGTGCTCATGAGCGCCACGGGCCTTATCTCCCTGTTCCTGGTCAGGGACAGCGAATCTTTGAAACCCCGGCGGGACAGCTACTTCCAGAACCTGCTCTACGGCTTCACGCCCAAGGTGGTCAGGGAGCTGCCGGAGCTGTATCTGTCCCTCCTGGCCTTCACCCTCTTTTCCATCGGGGTCCAGGTCTTCTTCCCCTACCTCATCGTCTACTTCCAGCATTACCTGCACATGGACGACTACGCCGTCGTCCTCGGCGTGGTGCTGCTGTTCGCGTCGCTGGTCAGCGTCCTGGCCGGTCGGTTCCTGGATAAATACGGGAAGCTGAACTTCGTCCTGCCTGCGGCGGGGGTCATGGTGGCCGGTTTGATCGGCCTGTACTTCGTCCGCGGCACGGTGGGGGTCATGGTGGCCGGGGCCGTCATGATGTCCGGGTACATGCTGGTGACCGCGGCCCTGTCCGCCCTGATCCGGGACTACACGCCCAAGGACAAGGCGGGGCATTTTCAGGGGGTGCGCATGGTCTTCGCCGTGTGCCTGCCCATGATCGTGGGCCCCTTCATCGGGTCCGCAGTGATCAAATCGAGCGGCGCCGTCTACGAGGACCTGGGCGTCGTCAAGAGCGTGCCCACGCCGGCCATCTTCCTGGCGGCGGCGGTGTGCGTGCTGCTGCTCATCTGGCCGGTGCTCCGGCTCTACAGGAGGAAAAAGGCATGAAGACCATTTGGGGCGAGCACCTGAACGAGAACAGCATCCTGCCGGAATACCCCCGGCCCCAGCTGAAGCGGAACAGCTTTCTGAATCTCAACGGGCCCTGGGCCTTCTACATGGGGCCCGCCGAGGCGCGGCCAGAGCGGCTCCCGGACACCATTTTGGTCCCCTTCTCCCCCGAGAGCGAGCTCTCCGGCATCCGCCGGCAGAAGGCGCCCGGGGACGTGCTGGTCTACCGGCGGACCTTCACCCTGCCCGAGGGGTTCATGAAGGACCGGGTGATCCTCCACTTCGGGGCCGTGGACCTGGTGGCTACGGTCACCGTCAACGGCCGGGAGTGCGGCACGCACCGGGGCGGGTACTGGCCCTTCAGCTTCGACATCACGGAGCTGCTGCGGGAGAAGAACGTCGTCGAAGTCACCGTGGAGGACGACGGGGCGGAGTCGGACCTGGACGCCCGGGGGAAGCAGAGCAGCAAGCCCGGGGGCATCTGGTACACGGCCCAAAGCGGCATCTGGCAGACCGTATGGCTGGAGAGCGTGCCGGAGAAGTACGTCACGGGATTGAGGATCACGCCCCTCTTCGACGAGGGCGCGGCCCGGATCGAGATAGAGACCAACGCCCCGGGCAAGTGTCTGTTGCACCTGGACGGCATGATCTATACCGCTGCAGCGGGGGCGCCGCTGCTGGTGCCGGTGGAGGAGATGCGGCCCTGGACGCCTCAGGACCCGTATCTGTACCGGTTCTCCGTCGTCTTCGGCGAGGACCGGGTGGAGAGCTATTTCGGCATGCGCAAGTGCTCCGTGGAGAAGGATGAGGCGGGGGTGCCCCGGCTGTTCCTCAACGGCAAGCCCCTGTTCCAGAACGGCCTTTTGGACCAGGGCTACTGGCCCGACGGCCTCTACACGGCCCCGGCGGAGGAGGCCATGGCCTGCGATATCCAGACCATGAAGGCCCTGGGGTTCAATATGCTGCGCAAGCACATCAAGATCGAGCCCCTGCGCTGGTACTACCTCTGCGACACCATGGGCATGCTGGTCTGGCAGGACATGGTCTCGGGCGGCGGACCCTACAAAGCGTCCGTGGTCACGGTGCCCGTAGCGGGGATACTGCCCCATCGGAAGGACAGCGATTATAGGGCCTTCGGGCGCAGGAGCGAGAACAGCCGTGAGCGGTACTACGGGGAGCTGGAGGCCACGGTGAAGCTCCTGTACAACTGCCCGTCCCTGGTGCTGTGGGTACCTTTCAACGAGGGCTGGGGCCAGTTCGACGCCCTGGAGGCGGTCCGGCGCATCCGGGCCCTGGACAGCACCCGACCCATCGACCACGCCTCCGGCTGGCACGATCAGGGGGGCGGGGACGTGTACAGCCGCCACGTGTACTTCCGCAAGTTCCGCTATAAGAAGGACAAGGGGGACCGGGCGGCGGTGCTCAGTGAATTCGGAGGCTATGCCTGCGGCATCGAGGGGCACCGGTGGTCCAAGAAGGATTTCGGCTATAAGTCCTTCGACGACGAGGACGCCCTGACCGCGGGGATCGTGAAGCTGTACGACCGGGAGATCCGCCCCGCCAAGGCCCAGGGCCTCGCCGCAGCGGTCTACACCCAGGTCTCCGACGTGGAGGAGGAGTTGAACGGGCTCCTCACCTACGACCGCAAGGAGCTGAAGGTGGTGCCGGATCGGATCATCGCCATGAATCGGCGATTGATGCGGGAGGAGGAAGGATAAAGATTTCTTTTGTCCCTTTTTTCTCTTCCGTGAAGAGAAAAAAGGGACCGAAAAAAGAGAAGCTTAAGAAAAATAAGGGGAAGTACAGCGTAAGCCATACTTCCCAATCAAAGTTCTTTTGGGCCCCTTTTCTTTCAAGAAAAGGGGCGCCGGCTTTTATTCATTCCTTATCAAAAACAAGCGTTGCTGCGATGGCGTCCGCCAGGTACGGGATCGTGTTGGCAGCGTCGGAGAAGGTGTTGGCGTTGTGTCCCAGCTCTATGAGCATGCAGTAGGGGCTCACGTGCTGGTTGTACCGGCCCACCTTCAGGCGGATATCGACGGCGAACCGTGGGTCCACGTCCCGAAGGCGCAGGGTGACGGCCTTCGCGAGAGCGTAGTTCCGCTGCCAGTCGTGATGGGTGTCATACTCGCCTTCATAGGTGCCCACGCTGGTGCCCACCACGAAGAAGGGCCGGGCGCAGCGTTTGCCGTCCACCAGGACCACGTCGTCCTTCTTCTGCTTCACGTTGGCCGTGTTCCGATGCAGATCGATATAGACCGTGGCCTCCGGGTACTTCTCCATGACCTCCAGGGACCGGGAGTAGGCGCTGCGTATCTCCGGCGGCTCCACGTCCGTATCGTCGTGAAGGACCGTGAACCCCCGCGCCTCCAGCTCCGCCTTCAGCAGCTCCCCCAGAGCCACCACGGACTTGGTCTTGTCCAGGGTCTTGTAGGTCCCCTCCCCCGTCTCCTCGTAGGTGTAGCCCGGCTCCTGCCGATAGGCCTCCTCCGCGTGGGTGTGGTAGATGAGCACCACCGGCGCCGAGGGCAGGGGAAACTCCGTCTCGGTCATGGACGCGTACAGGTCCTCGTTGATCACCAGGTTCCCGTTCTCGTCCCGGGGCACGAACAGCGGCGTAGGCGTGGGCTCCGGGGTGGCCGTGGGCGTGGGACTGGGGGTAGGCGTGGGGCTGGGGGTCGGGGTGGGCTCAGGGCTCACCGCCACCTCCGCCACGGGCAGGGGCGTATCCGCCGATCTTGCAGACCTTTCCATATTTTCCTTTCCTCCGCAGCCCATCAGCAGCGCGACGCACAGGCCCAGGAGCGCCAATTTTCTCACAGGCCGTATACCGCGGTGTACTTGTTCTTCAGGTAGTCCACGTAATACTGCGGATCGAAGGGCGCGCCGCAGGCCTTCAAAATAAGCTCGTTGGGCTTGAGGAGCCGGCCGTACCGATAGATGCGCTCCGTGAGCCAGCCCACGATGGGCGCCAGATCCCCCTGCCCCGCCAGCTTCCACACGGGCAGGTCCTGCTCCATGGCCTTGAGCATCTGGGCCCCGTAGGCGCTGCCCAGAGCGTAGGAGGGGAAATAGCCGAAGCTGCCGCCGGACCAGTGGGAGTCCTGCAGCACGCCCTGGACGTAGTCGGGCACGTCCACGCCCAAATACTCCTTGTAGAGCTTGTTCCAGGCCTTGGGCAGGTCCCGCACGGCCAGGGTGCCGCCGATGAGCTGCTTCTCGAGCTCGTAGCGGATCATGATGTGGAAGCTATAGGTGAGCTCGTCCGCCTCCGTGCGGATGAGGCTGGGCTCGCTCTTGTTGACGGCCAGGTAGAAGTCGTGAGCGCTCACGTCCTTCAGCGCCTTGGGCCCGAACTTCTTCACATCGGGCAGGATATAGGTGAGGAAGGGTTCGCTGCGGCCGATGATGTTCTCAAAGAACCGGCTCTGGGACTCGTGGATGGACATGCTGGCGCCGCCGCCCAGAGGCGAGTACTTGATGTCGTCCCCGATGTGCAGCTCGTAGAGGGCGTGGCCCCCCTCGTGGATCACGGAGTACATGCTGGAGGCGAAGGCCTTCTCGTGGTAGTGGGTGGTGATGCGCACGTCGTCCTTGGAGAAGTTGGTGGTAAAGGGGTGCTCCACCTCGCCGATGTTGCAGTGGTCCCGGTCGATGGTCAGCACCTCCATGAGCCGGTCGGAGAGCAGGCGCTGCTTGGCGATGGGGTACCTGGCCCGGAGGAAGCTGTCGTCCACCACGGGGCCCTTCTGCACCACGGCCTGGACGACGGGCAGCAGCTCCTGGCGCAGCAGGGCGAAGAACCTGTCCAGGGTCTCCATGGTCAAGCCCTTCTCGTACATATCGAGGAGCACGTCGTAGGGCGCCTTTTCGCTGTCCCAGTACCCGGCGAACTTGCGGGCGTAGTTCACCAGCGTCTCAAGGTGCGGCGCGAACATGGGGAAGTTGTTGGTCCGCTTGGCGGTGTGCCAGGCGTGGCTGGCGGCGTTCTGGGCTACCTGGTAGTCCACGTACTCGGCCATGGGGATCTTCTCCGTCCGCTCCATGTCCTCGAAGAGCTCCTCGGCCTCCCGGCGGGTGACGTAGTCCACCTCCTCCTTGTGGTCCAGGATCTCCTTCACCCAGGCCTTCAGCTCCGGGCTGGTGGTGAGCTTGTACATCTCCTCGCTGAGGACGGCGTAGGTCATGCCCAGATGCTCGGAGCCGCCCTTGGGCATGGCGGTCTCGGAGTCGTAGTTGAGGACGCCGAAGGCGTGGTTGTAGGCGTCCATCTTCCTCAGATGTTCCTTGAATTTGCGGATGGTCTCTTCCATAGGTCACCTCACGTGTTTTTTTTCAGTATACCAAAGCTCTCCCCGCCTTGGCAATTCGCCTTTGTCGTTTTTTACGAAAAGAACACAAAAAAGCAGGAGGTCAAAGCCTCCTGCTTTTATGCTGAAATACTTCTTACTCTTCCGCAGCGTAGACGCTAACGGTCTTCTTCCCCAGATGACGGGTCTCAAAGCGGACCACGCCGTCAATCTTGGCAAACAGGGTATCGTCCTTGCCGATCCCAACGTTGACGCCGGGATGGAAGTGGGTGCCCCGCTGGCGCACGAGAATGTTCCCCGCCAGCACGGCCTGGCCGTCTGCCTTCTTGGGTCCAAGACGCTTGCTCTCGCTGTCTCTGCCGTTACGGGAAGAGCCGACGCCCTTCTTATGCGCGAACAGTTGCAGATCCATCGTAAACATAGCTCATACCTCCCTGTATGAAAACTTGAGGGACTGGGGATAGGCCTGCTGGAGGCTCGTGAGGCCCGCGATCATGGTGTCGAACACGATGGCGGCCCTGTCCATATCCTCCCGGGGCGTATCCTTCAACAGCATGCAGTACATGCTCCCGTGTTCCCGGGTCGGCGGTACCACATCTAATCTCAATACGTCCGTGATGCCCAGGAGCGCCGTTTGCGCAATGGCGGAGATGCCTGCGCACACGATGTCCTCCCCTGCGGCACCGCGATTTGCGTGCCCGGTGAGCTCGAATCCCACGGGGGTCCCTTGCTCCCGAAACACAGTCACCCTGACCATAGGTCTTAGGCGATGGCCGTGATCTCAACCTTGGTGAAAGGCTGACGATGGCCGTTCTTCTTGCGGATGTTCTTCTTGGGCTTGTACTTGAAGACGATGACCTTCTTGCCCTTGCCGTGCTCCACGACCTTGCCGGTGGCCTTGACGCCCTCTACCACGGGGGTGCCCACGGTGA
>JBGVAK010000188.1:0-17152 GCA_045224495.1 Christensenellales bacterium | reverse complement strand
GTGCCCTGCGTGGTGGGGGACACCAACGGCTCCGGGGACACCTTCTTCGGGGCGGCCCTGTCCCAGCTGGTGAAGCTGGATTCCCTGGACCAGCTGACCGTGCCCGAGCTCCGGCGCATCCTGGCCTTCGCCAACAAGGCGGCCAGCATCACCACCAGCCGCCACGGGGCCATCCCCGCCATGCCCACGTTGGCAGAGGTCCTGGGCTGAGGGCTAAAATCTATAACACAAAAGCCGACCCCACGGGGGTCGGCTTTTTCCCATGCTGTTTTCAGCTCCCTCGAGCCGGGTCCAGATCGTAGAGGAGGGCGTTGACGATGCAGGCGGCCACGTTGCTGCCGCCCTTGCGGCCTCGGGCCACGATGCAGGGCACGTCCGTCTCCACGATGAGCTCCTTGGAGGCCACCACGTTCACGAAACCCACGGGCACGCCGATGATAAGCCGGGGCCGGTAGCCCCCGTCGATCAGCTCCCGGAGGCGGATCAGGGCCGTGGGGGCGTTGCCGACGGCGAAGATCACGTCATCCCCCAATCTAGCCGCCTTGTCCATGGACACCCGGGCCCGGGTAACCCCCAGGCGCTTGGCTTCTGCGGCCACGTCCTCGTCGGACATGTAGCAATGGGCCTCGCAGCCGAACCGTCCTAAAGTGCGCTTGTTGATGCCGGCTAAAGCCATCTGGGTGTCGGTGACCACGGTGGCCCCGTCCTGGATGGCGGCCTTCGCGAGAGCCACCGCGTCGGGGGAAAAGTACAGGTTGTCGGCGTAGTCGAAGTCCGCCGTGGTGTGGATGACCCGCTTGATGATGGGCGCTTGCTCTGGGTTGAGGGACCGATCCCCCAGCTCCGCGGTGATGATGCGGAAGCTCTCCTTCTCTATCTCCATGGGCGGCAGGTTCTGTATCTTCATGCGATGCCCTCCTCCAGTATCCCGTAGATTTTTTCCATATCCATATGCTCGCGGAGCGTCTGGGCCAGCAGGTCGTACTGATGCTGCTTGTGCTCTTCGCCGGACACCCGACCCAACAACGCGGGGTCCAGGCCCTTTCGTTCCGCCAGGGCCCGGACGATGGCGCCCGCCACATCGTCCCGATCCAAGATGCCGTGGACGTAGGTGCCGTAGACGCTGCCCTGCTGGCAGCCGTCGGGATGGACCTCCCCGGATAGCTCGTTGGTAAAGCTGGTCAAGGGCGCGCCGCCCTGGCTCTCGCCCATGTGGATCTCGTACCCCTCGAAGCTCTGGCGGGACAAGGCGGACAGGACGCCGCCCACGGTCCCAAAGACGCCCCTGACCCGGGTGCGGGTCTTCGCCTTTGTGAAGACGGTTTTCACCGGCAGCAGGCTCATGCCCCGAAGTCGGCCCCCCTGCTCCACAGCCAGGGGGTCGGAAAGCTCCTCCCCCAGCATCTGGTAGCCGCCGCAGACGCCCAGCACCGGGCCGCCGGCATGGGCAAAGCGCAGCACCTTCCCCTCGAGGCCGCTTTGCCGGAGCCAGAGAAGGTCCGCCATGGTGTTCTTGGTGCCGGGAAGGATCACCAGGTCTGGCTCCCCGAATTCAGCCGTCTTCCCCACGTACCGGACCGACACCCCTTCCACCGCTTCCAGGGCCCGAAAGTCGGTGAAGTTGGACAGCCGCGGCAGCCGGATGACGGCGATGTCGACGAGTTTCGCCGCCCCGTTGGTGAGGCGCTCGGAGAGGCTGTCCTCGTCGTCGATATCCAGCCGCACATAGGGCACCACTCCCACCACGGGGATGTGGATAAGGTCCTCCAGCTGCCGTAGGCCGGGGGTCAAAATGCGCTCGTCGCCCCGAAACTTGTTGATCACGACGCCCTTCACCATGGCCCGCTCCGCTTCGTCGAGAAGGGCCACCGTGCCGTAGAGCTGGGCGAAGACCCCGCCCCTGTCGATGTCCCCCACCAGCAGCACGGGGGCCTTGGCGGCCCGGGCCATGCCCATGTTCACGAACACGTCGTCGTTCTTGAGATTGATCTCCGCCGGGCTCCCCGCTCCCTCGATGACGATGACGTCGTTTCGGGCGGAGAGGGCGTCGTAGGCCTTCATGACCTCGGGCAGGAGCTGCCGCTTTACGGCGAAGTATTCCCGGGCGCTCTTCTGGCCCCAGACCTCGCCGTTCACGATGATCTGGGAGCCCATGTCGTTGGTGGGCTTTAATAGAATGGGGTTCATGAGCACCGAGGGCTCCACCCCCGCTGCCTCCGCCTGGACCACCTGGGCTCGGCCCATCTCGAGGCCCTCCCGGGTGATGAAGGAGTTTAGGGCCATGTTCTGGGCCTTGAAGGGGGCCACCCGCAGCCCGTCCTGATGGAACACCCGGCAGAGGCCCGCCGCCAGCAGGCTCTTGCCCGCGTTGGACATGGTGCCCTGGACCATGATGGATTTAGCCATGTATACCTCCTGTCTCGGCGCAGGCGCGCAAAAAACGTTCGATCAGCTTGGGATTCGAGGGATAGTAGAGGTGCGCAAAGCCCATGAGCAAGAAGCCCCGGCTGTGGCAACAGTCCCAGCTTCGGCTGCCCGCAGGCTTTTGAGCATGCAAGGCGTCGCCGCAGCTTTCGCTTTCAAAATAGTGGAACTCGTGGCCCCGAATGCTCTCCCCCGCCGGGAGAAAGGCCGTGTTTTCTTTGGCGGTCAGGGTGATATAGCCGAAGCGGCCCAATCGGGTCGTGCGGTATGCCCTGGCGTCCAGGACCCCGACCATGGGCCAAGAGCGGCCCTCCATGTCCTCCAATTCCCGATGGAGGTAGAGGAAGCCGCCGCACTCGGCGAGGCATGGGATTCCCCTTTGGATGGCCTCGCGGATGCTCCGGCGCATGGACTCATTTTGAGACAGGGCCTGGGCATGGAGCTCCGGGTAGCCGCCGGGCAGGATCAGGCCCTGGGTCCCCGCCGGCAGGGCGGCGTCGCGGAGGGGGGAGAAGAAAACCAGCTCCGCCCTGTAGTCCTGCAGCAGGTCCAGATTGTCCTGATACAGGAAGCAGAAGGTCTCGTCCCGGGCCACAGCGATCTTCGTCCGGGGCAGGGCCGGCACGGTGGACGCAGGCGGCGTCTCCAGGTCCGGGGCTTCCAGGGCCAGTTCCAACAGTCCGTCCACGTCCACCGTCTTTTCCAGGAGGGCCGCCAGGGCGTCCAGCTTTTGGCCCAGATCGTCGATCTCCCCCGGGGTCACGAGACCCAGGTGGCGGCTTTCGATCATGACCTCCGGGGCCCGGGGCACGTAGCCGAGAGGCTTCACGCCAAGCTTCTCCACCTCCGGTTTCAGGGCGGCATACACTCCCTCGCTCATGCGGTTGAAGATCACGCCCCGGATGCGGCTGTCCGGCCGGAAGCGGAGGAATCCCTCCACCGTGGCGAGGGCTGACAGGCTCTGGCCCCGGCCGTCCGCCACCAGCACCACGGGAGCGTCCAGGGCCCGGGCCACGGCGTAGCTGGAAGCCCGGTCCGTGGCGGCGCCCAGGCCGTCGTAGTAGCCCATGACCCCCTCCATGAGGCTGAGCTCCGCCCCGGCGGCGTGGCGGCAGAAGAGGCGTTTTAGCTGTGCCGGGTCGCTGAAGAACAGGTCCAACGTACCCGAAGGAACGCCCACCACCCGCTCGTGGAACAGGGGGTCGATGAAGTCCGGCCCGCATTTGAAGGCCCGGACCCCCCTGCCCCGGTTTTTGAGAGCCCGCAGCAGGCCGCAGACGACGGTGGTCTTGCCGCTGCCGGAGGACGGCGCGGCGAACAGCAGGCGGGGGCTACGCATCTTGACGCCCTCCCCGACAGGAGAACAGGTACACCGGATTTTGGGCGGTCATGAGATGATATCCGCCCACCTGCCGGCCTCGGGACACGGACAGCTCCACCATCTCCACGTCCGTGACGGGCAAGGTCCTCATGGCGTCCAGGGCCAGGGCGAAGGTCTCCGCCGTCACCGTGTTCACCACGATCCGGGCGGATGGATTCTTTTCGAGGACCAGGGAAAGGATCTCCTTCAGCTCTCCCCCGCTGCCGCCCACGAATACGTGAGAAGGGGCTGGCAGGTCCCGGAGGGCGTCGGGAGCGGCCCCTTCGATCACCTGCACGTTGGTCACGCCCAGGTGTTTCTTGTTTTGCTCGATGAGGGCGCAGGCCTCTGGCTTTCGCTCGATGGCGAAGACCTGGCCGTCCTCGCAAACCTCCGCCATCTCCAGCGACACGGAGCCGGTGCCGGCCCCCACGTCCCAGCAGAGGGCGTCGCGGGTCAGGCGGAGCTTACTGAGGGTCACGGCCCGGACCTCGGACTTGGTCATGGGCACCTCGGTGCGGAGGAAGTCCCCGTCGGGGCGGCCCTGGGTCAAAACGGCGTTCCTGGCGTCGGGATTCTCCACCAGTACCAGGGACAGGGGCGCAAAGCTTTGCCCCGCCAGCTCGACGGCGGTGCCGCAAGCCAAGCGCTCCTCCGCATAGGACAGGTTCTCTCCCACGGTCACGGGAAGGTGGCCGAGGCTGTTGTCCATAAGGGCCGTCAGCAGATTTCGGACGCCGTCATCCCCGCCCACCAGGACCATGGTCTTGGGGGACCGGCGGATCTTGGTCACATAGTTGCAGGGCCGGCCGTGGGCGGACAGGAGCAGGGCGTCGTCCCAGCTCACGCCCGCTTTGGCGGCGAAATAGGAGATGGACGAGATGCCGGGCAGGACCGTAGGCTCCAGATCCTGTATCCGCGGCAGCAAGCCCCTGGTGCCGCTGTAAAAGCCCGTGTCCCCGGACATGGCCACCACGATGCGTTGGGCGGGGTCGGTCCGCAAAATGGTCTCGATGTCCTGTGCGGCCACAGCGTTCCTCGTGGGCTTATGGAAGCGATCGAGGGCCTTCGTCACCCGTTTTGCGCCAACGATCAGGTCCGCCCCCCGGCAGGCGTCCTCGGCGGCGCGGGTCAGGGTGCTTGCATCCCCCATGCCTACGCCCAAAATGGTGATGGTTTTCTTCGTTTCCATGGCCCAGCCGCAGCGCTCCCCCAGGAGCTTTAGGCACTCGTCCACGCTGACTCCCGTTTCCGTAAGGGGCCGACGGATGACCACGGACGTCACGCCGCAAGCCTTGGCGGCCCGGATCTTCTCCACGAAGCCTCCCGCCGCGCCGGTGTCCTTGGTGACGAGATACCGACAGTCCAGCATCCGCAGCATGGCTTCGTTGATCTCCTCGGTGAAGGGGCCCTGCATGCAGATGAGATGGCGTCCATCGAAACCCAACTCGAAAGCGATTTCGGCGGAGGCAGGCAGCGGCAGCACCCGGGCGAAAAGCCGGGTTTGCCAGTCCTTCACCCCGGTATAGGCCGAAAGCTCCTTGCTGCCCACGGTCAACAGCACGTTCCCCTCCGTGCCGTTCAAATAGGCCACGGCCCCCTGGGTGTCGTCCACCAGGACGCAGCCGCTCATATCCTCATGGTCCTCCCGGCGCAGGACGCGGATATACTCTACGCCCGCCTCCTGGGCCACGGTCTTCAGCGTCTTGGTCACCTCCGCGGCGTAGGGGTGGGTGGCGTCGATGACCAACTCCGCCCCCGTCTCCCGGAGCAGGGCGGCCATGCCCTCGGCATCCTTGCGGCCGGAGACCACGCGGACGTTCTTGGCGGGCTCGATCAGCGTCTCCCCGTAGGCCGTGGCCACGCTGACGGTCAACTCTATCTCCTTCCCCCGGCACCCCTGGGCGATCTCGCGGCCCTCGGTGGTGCCCGCAAACAGCAGCGCCTTAGTCATGGTCGTACCCCCGGGGCGTCACCATCTTGCCGCCAATGATCTTAGTCTGGGAGTTACCGATGAAGACCGTGGAGAACATGTCCACCTCGGTGTCCCGCAGCTCCCGAAGGGTCAGGACGCGGGCATTCTCCCCCTCTCGGCCGATGTTTTGTGCCACGCCGCAGACGGTGTCCGGGGATGCGGATTCGAGAACGATATCGCAGGCCCGGGATAGATAATCCTTTCGCTTATGGCTGGATGGATTGTAGAGGCAAATGACGAAATCCGCCGCAGCCGCCGCCCGGAGGCGCTTCTCGATGGTGGCCCAGGGAGTCATGAGGTCGCTCAAACTGATTACGGCGAAGTCGTGCATGAGGGGGGCCCCCAATATGGCCGCGCCGCTAAGCACCGCGGACACGCCGGGGACCGTCTCCACGGCCACGCCCGGGTACTTCACCGCCAGCTCCTCACAGAGGCCGCTCATGCCGTAGACCCCGGGATCGCCGCTGCAGACCATGGCTACAGTCTTGCCCTGGGCAGCTTCGGCCAGGGCCAGCTCCACCCGCTCCACCTCCCGGCGCATGGGGGTGGTCAAAAAGGTCTTATTGGGAAAATGTTCCTTCACCAGGTCCACGTAGACCGTGTAGCCCACGATCACGTCGCTCGCCTCCAGGGCCCGGGCCGCCGCCTGGGTCATGCCCTCAAAATGGCCGGGGCCGATGCCCACCACGTACAGCTTACTCAAATCGGATCGCCTCCTCCTTCTTGGCCAGGGCGAAGGTCATGCCGTTCTTCGCCACCTTGTTCACCACCAGCTGCCCGCCGGACGACAGCACCGCCGCTCGCTCGCAGACGGACTCCACGCCGGTGGTCTCCTTCACAAAGGCCGAGGCGGTGAAGGTCCCGGGGACCGCCTGCAGCTCCTCCGCCGCGTAGGTCACGAAGGGCAGGCCCAGCCTTTCGGCCAGGGCCACCAGGCCCGGCTCGTCCCGTTTTATATCGATGCTGGCAAGGGCTTTTAGCTCCTGCAGCCCCACGCCGCATTTTTTCAGATTTTCCCGCAAAAAGCCTTCCAATTCTGCCTCGCTCTTCCCCCGGCGGCAGCCGAGGCCCGCCACGTAGCGCTGGGGGATCAGCCGCAGCGTCCGGGGAAAGGGCCGGTCGTTCTTCGCCGAGATACAGATGCCCAGGTCCGCATCGCCCGCCGTCAGGCCCCGGGGCAGGGCCCCGGCCACGGGAAGATCGGCACGAAAACCCACTGGCTCCCCCGCCAGCAGGGCGGCGGACACAGCCTTACAAAGGCCCATGTCCTCGATGAACAGACCGTTCGCCTTGGCGAACACGTCCACGGCGAAGAGACCGTTCACGTCCGTGGCCGTGGTCAAAACGGGGGTGGCGGAAAGCTTGTCAGCCAGGGCCACCGCCAGGGCGTTGGCCCCGCCCAGATGGCCGCTGAGCAGCGGGATCACGAACCGGCCCCCCTCGTCCAGCACCAGCACCGCCGGGTCCCTTCGCTTGTCCCGCACGTGGGGAGCGATGGCCCGGACGGCGATGCCCGAGGCGCAGCAGAAGACGAGGGCGTCCGCCTTCGCAAAGGCCGCCCCCGCCCAGTCCGCAGCGGGCACCGTCAGCGCTTCGTCCCCGGCTTCACAGAACTTGGGCAAGGCGAAGGTCCGGCAAGCGTGGCCGGCGTCCTTCAGTATGTCCCTCACCCGGGCGGCCAGGGCCCGACCTCGGGCGGTATAGGAGATGAGCCAGACGGTCATACCTTACTCCTTGGCCGGTCGATATTCCGTGGAAAAGGTGGGGTCGTAGAGCTTGGAGCGGGCGTAGCCGCTTTGCTTTACGGCGTCCCCCACGATGATGAGGGCGATCTTGGAGATGCCGTTCTCTTCGGCGCACCGGGCCAGGGTCCCCACGGTGCAAAGGCAGGTCTTTTCGTCGGGCCAGCTGGCCTTATAGACGATAGCCGCCGGGGTGTCGGCCCCGTACCCGCCCGCCAGCAGCTCCGCCTGGGTCTTATCAAGCAGGCCCGCGCTCAAAAACAGGACCATAGTGGCCCCGTGGGCGGCGAAGGCGCGGACGCTCTCCCGCTCCGGCACGGGCGTACGCCCCGCCATACGGGTGATGATGACGCTCTGGGACACGTCCGGCAGGGTGTACTCCATCTTCAGGGCCGCCGCAGCACCGGAGAAGGCGCTGACGCCGGGGCAGTAGTCGTAGGGGATGCCCCGCTTGTCCAGTTCGTCCATCTGCTCCCGGATGGCCCCGTAGAGGCAGGGGTCCCCGGTGTGGAGGCGCACGGTGTCGAGACCCGCCGCCTCTGCCTCATATAAGACGGCCAACACTTCCTCCAGGGTCATTTTGGCGCTGTCGTAGACCCGACAGCCCTCCTTTTTGTACTGGAGCAGGGCCGGGTTCACCAGGGAACCGGCGTAGACGATCACGTCTGCCCCCTCCAGCAACGCCTTGCCCCGGACCGTGATCAGGTCCGCCGCCCCGCAGCCTGCGCCTACGAAATGGATCATAGCTCCTTCTCCTTTGCTTTCAAACTTGTCTCCACCCATCGTTTCGCCGCGGCCGTGGCGCACAATGGCCCATAGCCGTCCGAAAACACCAGCACGCCCACGGTCAAGAGGCCCTTCACCCGGGCGCTCACATACAGGTCGATCCGCTGGGCCATGTATTCCATGGCCGGGGCCAGAAACCCCTTTTCCCGAAGGATACGCAGCATCTCGTCCGTGGTGACGCACTTTAAGATCTCTCGGGCCGTGTCAGCGTCGCACCCCGCTTGAAGTGCGCAGGCGGCCATCAGCTCCGCCCGGCCGTCCCCCTCCTTGGAATGGGTGTTCATGATGCCACCGGAGAGCTTTATAAGCTTCCCGATGTGGCCCGCCAGCAGCACCTCAGCAAAGCCTGCCTCCGCCGCCGCGTCCAAGGCCCGGCCCACGAAGTTGGAGATCTTGACGATCCTTTCCTCCGAGACGCCCAGGCTGTCCCGCAGAAAATCCGTGCCGTAGTTCCCGGGAGCCAGGATCAGGCGCTGATCCCCCATGGCCTTGCGCTGGCGGATCTCCAGGCGGATGCTGTCGATGAGGGCCTCCTCGCTCATGGGCTCCACGATGCCGCTGGTGCCCAAGATGGAGATGCCGCCCACGATGCCCAGCCGGGGGTTGAAGGTCTTCACCGCCAGGGCTGCGCCTTCGGGCACCGAGATCACCACGTCCAGGCCGGGGACCGGCTCCGTCTCCTCCACCGCCTCCTGGACCGCCTGCTCGATCATGGTTCGGGGGCCGGGGTTGATGGCCGCTTCACCCACCGCCACCTTAAGCCCCGGCTTGGTGGCCCGGCCTACGCCCTCGCCGCCGTCGATATGGATACCGGGGTCGGCGGAAAGGGACACCGCCGCCGCGATCAGGGCCCCGTCGGTCACGTCCGGGTCGTCGCCGCTGAACTTGCGCACGGCGCAGCGGGCTATATGCCCGTCCATATCTGCTTCCTCCACCGGAAGCCGCAAATCGATGCCCTTGGGGGTATGGATGCCCACGGTTGCCGGCGCCCGGCCCGTCAAGAGCAGGAGCGCAGCCGCCTTGGCTGCCGCCGCGGCGCAGGTGCCGGTGGTGTACCCGAAGCGGAGCTTTTTCCCGTCCACCAGGGCGTAATATCCCTCTATACCCGTCTTATCCATGCAGGACCTCCCCCATGGTCTTCAAAAGTTCTTCGTTCTCCGCCCGGGTGCGGACGGCCATGCGGCAGTCTCCGGGCTGCAGGCCCCGATAGTTGGCGCAGTCCCGGATCAGCACCCCCCGAGACAGGAGCTTCTCGTACAGCCCGGGCGCGCCGGGGACGAACAGGAAGTTGGCGTCCCCCGGAAGGACCCCGAGGCCTAAAGCGGTCAATCTCTCATACAGAAAGGGCTTCTCCTCCCGAAACAGGGCCCGGGCCTTTCGGGGCCAGTCAGGACAGTCCAACGCGGCGAGCCCCGCCGCCTGGGCGGGCGTAGACACGTTCCAGGGCTGGGCAAGGCGGCTCATCCTCAATAGCAGGTCCCGATGCTTGCAGAGACCGTAGCCCAGCCTGAGCCCCGCCATGCCGTAGGCCTTGGTGAAGGCGCGCAGGAGGAACACCCGGTCCCCGTCCTGCAGCTGGGGCGCCAGGGAAAAGGCCCGGTCCTCGTCGGTGAGCTCGTAAAAGCATTCGTCCAGGAAGAGCCAGGTCCCCGTCTCCCGGCACCGGCCCAACAGGGCCAGCAGCAGCTCCCGGGGCACAGACCGGCCCGTAGGGTTGTTGGGGGAGCAGAGCATCACCAGGTCCGTGTCCGGACCGACATGATTCAGGATATCCTCCGTCAGCCGGTAGCCCTCCTCCCGCTGCAGGGGATAGAAGGTCGGCTCGCAGCCCGCCGCCACCAGGGCGCTCTCGTAGTCCGCGAAGGAGGGCACGGGCAGCAAGGCCTTTTTAGGCTTCAGGGCCGCGGCGAATTGGTAGATGAGCTCTGCCGCCCCGTTGCCGCAGATCACGCCGCCGGGGTCCATGCCGTTCAAGGCTCCTATCCTCTTCCGCAGAGGGCCGCAATAGGGGTCGGGATAGGCGGAAAGCCCCTCCGCCGCCTGACGCACCGCCTGACGCACCGCCGCCGGAGCGCCGAAGGGGTTCACGTTGGCGGAGAAGTCCAGGCGGATGGGCCGGGAGTAGATATCGCCCCCGTGGACGTAGCCCCTATCCAGGATCATAGCAGCATCCCCCCCAGCAGCAAAATCAACGCATAAACGGCCAGCAGCAGCAAACTGGTCCCGTACATCAATCGGCAGGCTCCGTCCACGTCCCCCCGCCCGATGGGCCTGATGGGGTCCCCGATGGTGGGCTTCTCGTACAGCTTCCCGAAGTAGCTGGCGCTGCCCCCCAGCTGCACCCCCAGGGCCCCGGCGCAGGCGGACTCGGTCTGGGCGGAGTTGGGGCTCGCATGGTTCCGCCGGTCCCGCCGCCAGATACGAAAGGCGTTTTTTCCATCCAGCTTCAGCAGGAAGGCTGAAGCGATCATAGCGAGGGCCGACAGCCGGGCAGGGACATAGTTCACGGCGTCGTCCAGCTTGGCGGCGGCGCGGCCGAAGTGCAGATATTTCTCGTTCTTATAGCCCACCATGGAGTCCATGGTGTTGATCGCCTTGTAGAAAAGGCCGCCCGGGGCGCCCAAGAGGGCCATCCAACAGAGGGGGGCCACCACCCCGTCGGAGGTGTTCTCGGCCACGGTCTCCACGGCAGCCTTGATCACCTGCTGTTCCGTCAGGCTTTCCGTGTCCCGGCCCACCAGCATGCCCACCTGGCGGCGGCCGGCAGTAAGGCCCTCCTGTTCCAGACAGGTCACCACCTTTTTTGACTCAGTCATCAGACATCGGGCGGCAAAGCATTGCCAACAGAGGAAGGCGCTGAGGGCGAAGTAAACCACAGGATGGACCCGCCAGGCGAGCCACAGGAGAACGAAGCCTGCGCCTGCGCTGAGAAGAGGCACGCAAAGGGCCATGACCAGCCCAGCGGTTCGTTCCCCCTGGGGCGTCTTCGGGAACCGGGGCCGGAGCTTCTTCTCCAGAAAGGAGATGAGCTTGCCCATGAGCACCACGGGATGGGCCCGGCTCAAAGGGTCCCCCAGGAGGCAGTCGAGGACGAAGCCCGCGAAGACGGACAGGGCGGTGAGGGTATAGAGGCCCATCACTGGTCACCTCCCGTCCAAAGGTCGGACAACCGGTCCAGGGGCAGCAGCTTGCCCTGGGCAGCCGCCTCGTCCCGCAGGAGGCGGTTCCCCTCGTTCAGGGGGCCGAAGGTGTCCAGGCAACAGACCGCATACGCGCAGGTGGAGAGCAAAGCTCTGGCGTGAGCCATGGCCTCCTCGTCGATCCTTGCGAAGGCGGGCACGGACACCGTCTGGACGGCCAGGGCCCGGGCCACGGCCCAGTCCACGTCGTTTTCCGCCAGAATGCCCGCGGCGAAGGGCACCCCCCGACGCTGCAGAGCCCTGTACACGGGGATGCCGCTGCCACCGCCGCCCAGGACGAAGACCCGGGGCCGGCCGTTCACCCGCCCCATCTCCAGGGAGCCGAAGAGGGCGTTGTAGCTGCCCGCCCCCATGCCGTAGAGGGATTCGATGTATTTGTTGGTAAAGATCTCTTCAGGCGTGCCGCACCGGTCCACGGCGTTCTTGGCCACGCACACCACCCTATCGGAGATCTTCTGTGCGAGATCCAGCTCGTGGAGGGACATGAGCACGGCCACGTTCCTCTCCCGGACCAGCTGCTTCAAGATCTCCAGCAGCTCCAGTTTGTGCTTCACGTCCAGGAAGGAGGTGGGCTCGTCCAGGACGATGACCTCCGGCTCCTGGCAGACCGCGCGGGCGAGGAGCAGCCGCTGCCGCTGGCCGTCGCTGATCTGACCGAAGGGCCTTTCGGCAAACTCCTCCCCGTGGACCAGGGCGATGGCCTCCTGCACCTTCCGTTTGTCATGGGCCGTCAAAATGCCCAATCGGCCCGTGTAGGGATAGCGGCCCGTGGCGACCACGTCCTCGCCGGTCATGAGCTCCGCCCGCAACCGCTCGGTCATGACGATGGCCATCTTCTTGGCGATCTCCCCCTCCTTCATGGCGGCCATGGTCTGCCCGTCCAGGACCACCACGCCGGCAAGGAGCTTCAGCTGCCGGATCATGCTCTTTAAAATGGTGGACTTGCCGGAGCCGTTGGGTCCAATGAGAGTCAATATCTCCCCCCGGCGGACGCCGATCTCGATGTCGCGGATCAGAGGCACTCCGTCGTAGCCCACGTCCATATGCTCGGTGCGAATGTACCAGGTGTCCATAGGCCCCCCCTTACAGGTTTTCCTTCTGCCGCCGGAGCAGGACCAGGATCACCACCGGCGCCCCGAACAGGGCCGTGACGGAGCTGATAGACAGCTCTGTGGGTGCGAAGGCGGTCCGGGCGATCAGGTCCGAAAGGAGGCAGAACACCGCCCCGCCCAGGAAGCAGGCAGGGATCATGACGAGGGGCTTGGCGGTCTTGAAGATGCTGCGGACGATGTGGGGCACTGCCACGCCTACGAAGGAGATGGGGCCCGCGAAGGCGGTGACCGCAGCGGATAGGACGCTGGAAAGCAATATGAGAGCCGCCCGGAACGCCCGGACGTTGACGCCCATATTCTGGGCATAGACCTCGCCCAGCTGGTAGGCGCTGATGGGTTTGCTGAGCAAAAAGGCCACGACGAGGGCCGGCAATATCACCGCGGCCATGACCCCCACGTTCCCCCAGGTGATGCCGGAAAAGCTGCCCAAGGACCAGTGATGCAGGTTCACGATGTTGGCGTCGTCGGCGAAGGTGACCACGAAGTCGGTGACGGCGGAGCAGATGTAGCCGATCATGACGCCGGAGATGATAAGTAGCGACATGCGCTTCACCTTGGAGGAGATGAGCAGCACGAAGCTCATGGACAGCATGGCTCCCACGAAGGAGGCCAGAATGAGCCCCACGGATCCCACGGCCACGCCTCGGGAGAGGAAGCCGATGAGGGTCAGGGACAAAATGAGCTTGGCCCCCGAGGAGATGCCCAGGATGAAGGGGCCCGCGATGGGGTTGGCGAAAAAGGTTTGCAGCAGGAAGCCCGAGAGGGCCAATGCCCCGCCCAGCAGGGCCGCGGCGAAGATACGGGGCAGGCGGATGCTGCGGACGATGATCTCGTTGTCCCCGCCCCGCCCGAAGAGGATGGACAGGATCTCCCCCGGGGACACGGCCACGCTCCCGGCGTTCACGTTCCAGACGGCGAGCAGGATCAGAGCCAATATGAGGCCCACGAAGCCGATGATGAGCCGGGTCCGTTTCTCCATCAGGCGCCTCCCCTCAGCTTATGCAAATAGGTGAGCTCCTCGGGCGCGTTCTCGTCCGTCAGCACCCGGTGCATGTCCAATATGAGCTTGCCGAGGCCCATGGGCTCCTGGAACAGGTTCTTGCCCGTGCACCAGACGTTCCCGGTCTGCACAGCCTTGAAATCCTTCAAAAAGGCGCTCTTTTGCAGGAGCTCCGAAAGGGTGAACAGCTCCCCGTCGATGGTGCTGTTGTAGATGAGCAGATCCGCATCCCTGGCCCCGTCGTAGAAGGACTCCATGGTCATGTTGACGGTGGACAGGGCGCTGCCGCTGTTGAGGTCGGGGAAGGCGTAGGTCCCGCCGGCCAGGGCGATCATCCGCGGCACGTAATCGTCGCTCTTGCGCACGTTCACGGTGCCGGTGGTGGTGATGTAGAAGAAGGCCACGGTCTTGTCCGTTTTAGGCTGATCCAAGAGGGGCGCCACCGCCTTGGTCTCCGCCTCGAACAGGGCTTCCGCCTCACTGAGCTTGCCCACCAGGGCCCCGTAGACCTTGACCCACTCCATGCGGCCCAGAGGGTCCTCCTCGTAGCTCGACCGCTCCACCAGCACGGGGACGCCCAGCTTTTCGAGCTGCTCCTTCACCTCCGGGCTGTGGTAGATCATGGTGGACTCGATGGCTAAATCGCACTTCTCCGCGAAGATCAGCTCGTAGTCCGGGGCGCTGTACTTGCCCGCGAAGACCATGCTGCCGTCGTTCAGGGCATCCTTGGCCTCCTGGATGTACCAGCCGTTCTTGTCCGTGCCGGACAGGCGGACGGCCGAGACGCTGCCCAGAGCCCGGAAGAAGTCCATGGCGGAGGTGGCCGCCAGGTACATGCGGTCGAGCGGCGCCAACAGGGGCACCACGTCCTCATCCAGCCCCTGAGGCACCCCCGCCCCCTCGGGCACGATCAAAAACCGGCCGCTGGTGGGGATATCCAAAAGGGTGTAGCCCTGGTCGTACGCCGTCAGGGCGAACTGGGTGGCATTCTGGACGGGCACCTGCCGCTGAACGGCAAGGCTCCCCCAGTCCGGGCCCGTGGCCGCCGCTGCGACCGGCTGCGATCTGGCGCATCCGAACAGGAGCCCCAGAGCTAAAGCCATGAGGAGCAGCAGGCGGATGCACTTTTTCGTCCAGGGCTTCATCGGTTATCCGCCTGCAAGGAGGCGGCGTCGAAGGTGATCGTATACTCGATCTCGTGGGGCGTGCTCATGGCCACCGTATCCGCCACCACCGGGAGAGGCTCCCCCAGGGACGCTACGGGCACGGTGAACACGGAGTGGCCGTCCTCGATGAGGGCGTCGTAGCGGACGCCGTCCACCTTCATATAGTCGTAGTTGGCACTGCTCCAGACGAGGGTGGCGGTGATCTGGCCCTCCCGGACCATGAGGGCCACCGGGGAGGCGATCTTCGCCTTGCCCGTGCCGCCGGTCATGGTCATGGCCACGGTATAGGTCCCGTCCGCCAGGGCCTTGGCCTTATTCTGACAGCCCAGGCTGAACACCAGCAGCACTGCGATCACCAGGCAAACCGTCTTTTTTCTCATGGGGAGCGTCCTTTCCGTTCAAAAACTTGTGTATTTAAATACAGCCGCGCGGCACGGCAGCCCGAAAGCTGCCGCGCCGCTTGGGATAGAGGATACGCTATGCCGTCGGCTTATGCTTCAGGAATAGGGTCGGTGACGATGACCTTGTGGTCGTACCAGGTGCCCTTCTTGCCCACCAGAGCGAGATCGAACTCCTCGCCGATGACGGGCACGGGCACGTCGAAGCCGTAGACTTCCTCGGTGGTGCCGTCCGCATAGGTCACCGTATCGGTGGTGGGCTGCAGGAGCTCTGCGCCTTCCTTCTGGGCGTCCTCCTTGAGGCCGGGGTACAGGTTCACGATGCTCTTGGAGGCCAGGGTGATGTGCAGCATCATCCTGCCGTCCTTCACGGTCAGGGTGCCCTGATCCTTCAACGTCTCGTTCACATGGAACATGCCGCTGTCGAGGCACTTGAAGGTGGCCTTGTAGGTGCCGTCGGCCAGGGTGGCGGCGGGGGCGGCAGGGGCCTCCGCCTTCAGGCCCTTCTCGTCCATGGCGGCCTGGGTGTGCTGGACGTAGAGCTTCTGGACCGCTTCGATGCGGCCAAGGCCCTCGATCTGGCAGTCAATCTTCTCAAAGAGGCCGGAGGCGGTGAACTGGCTCAGCCAGGATTCGTCGTCCTCGGGATCGGCCATGTCGTTGTTGGCGTGGTCGCCGGCCACCACCATGAGGGGCCGCAGGATGACCTTGGTGTAGCCAGCCTCGTGGACGGCCTCGATGACGGCCTCGCAGGCGGTCTTCTCGGGTTCGCCCTCCACGGTGCCGATGAACACGTTCTTGTAGCCCAGCTCCTGCATCTGGTTCTGCATCTGGGAATAGGTGACCTTGGCGGTGTGGGAGGTGCCGTGGCCCATGAGCACGATGGCCGTGCCGTCCTTGTCGGCGGCATGGAGGCTGGAGAAGCCGGCAGATCCCACGGCAGCGTCCACCACAGCCTCGGCCACGGTCTGCTTGTCGTTGTTCAAAGCGGCGGCGTTGGCACCCACCTTGCCCAGCAGGGGCTCGGCCACGGTGACGGTGGCGAACTTATCGGCGTACTTGCCCGCAGCTTCCACCAGCTCGTCGTACTCATAGCCGTGCATGAGGTGAGTGGGCTGGATGACCAGGTTCTTGACGCCGTTCTTCACGGCACGCTCCAGGGCCTGGTCCATGTTGTCGATGAACTCGCCGTCCCGGGCCTGGACATGGTTGATGATGATCTGGGCGGTGAAGGCCCGGCGCACGGCCCAATCCGGGAAGGCCTTTTCGAGGGCTGCTTCGATGCCGCCGATATCCTCCGCGCGGCTGTCGTTGAAGGACGTGCCGAAGCTCACCACCAGGAGCTCATTGTCCCCGATGCCGTCAGCGTTCCGGGGATCGTCCTTGCTGGCGTCGCCGGTGTCGCGGCCGAAGTAGTCGGGATCGGCCTCCTCACCCTCCACCAGCTCCTTCTGGACGTCGGTCAGGGCGTCCCAGGCGGCCTTGGCGGCGGCGCACTGGGCGTCGGTCTCGTCGGTGCGGGTCTGGACGTAGATGGCGTCGATCAGGTCCGCCACCTTCTTGGCGGCCTCCTTGTCGGCCTCAGAGGGCTCCGTTTCCCCTTCGGCGAAGACGGGTACGGCCATCACGCTGACGGCGGCCAGCATGACGAAGGCCAGAAACAATGCGATCTTTCTTTTCATGTTTTCCTCCTTCTTTCTTTGGAGCGCCTGGGCGTTCCCCGATGTATATATGTACTACATCAGCAAACTCACGGCACGAAAAAAGCTCTTTACCGTTTGGCAAAGAGACTGCGTGTAAAGAGCGCCCCAAGGGGAGCATGGTACACGATCAATCCCTCGTGATCTGGAAAAAACGACTTTTCCCGTACCGACAGACGGCAGGTTTCCTGGCTCGCGGCCCTTCGCCCATCGCCTTCCCGGTCTCCCAGTGGCCGCGCCCGCAGCGCAGGATGAGCTTTTCCGCATACAGTGACGAGATCGCACAGGC
>JBGVAK010000187.1:0-3784 GCA_045224495.1 Christensenellales bacterium | reverse complement strand
TGCAGCGAGACCCCATCCCTGATGCCGCTGAGCTTCGAGCTTGCCACCCTCCTCTGCCAGCGCCTTGCCTATGTGCGGCACATGCGGGCGGTGCCCTTTTTGCGACCCGATGGAAAGGCACAAGTCACCCTGGAATATGAAAACGGCGTGCCCAAGCGGATCGACACCGTGGTCCTCTCCGCTCAGCACATGGACACCGTCTCCCTGGAGGAGCTGCGCTTCACGCTGATGGACGAGGTGATCCTGCCCGCGCTGCCGGAAGCCCTGGTGGATGAAAAAACTCGGTATCTCATCAACCCCACCGGCCGGTTCGTTCTGGGCGGACCGGCGGCGGACACCGGCGTCACAGGGCGCAAGCTCATCTGCGACACCTACGGCGGACATGGCCGTCACGGCGGCGGGGCCTTCTCCGGAAAGGACCCCTCCAAGGTGGACCGGAGTGCTGCCTACATGGCCCGATTCCTGGCGAAGAACATCGTGTCAAGCGGCATGGCGGACCGGTGCGAAATCCAGATCGGCTATGCTATCGGCGTGGCGGAGCCGGTTTCCCTGCATGTGGAGACCTTCGGCACGGAGTACACCGCGAAGGAAACGATCCTCTCCGAGATCCGCCGCCGGGAGGATCTGTCCCCCTATGGCATCATTCAAAAGTTCGATCTGTGCCGGCCCATCTATGAGCCTTTGTCCTGCTACGGGCACTTCGGCAGAAACGCCGACTTCATGCCCTGGGAACGAGTCGAATGGTCCTGACAGGACGGTAAAGCGCGTACCTCTCCCTTCCAAGATAGCTTTGCCCCCTGTCGGTTCCAGTGAGCAGGGCAGCAAAGACCCACCCTGCTCTATCAGGGGGAGGCTGGCGAAAGACTTCTGACAATACTTCATCTCCTCGTCAGCCTCTCCTTAGGCCATGCTTTTCAACAAAAGGATACGACTATGAAGACGATCTTCAGCGGAAAACTGTTCACCATCCCCAACCTGCTGTCCCTCATCCGGCTGCTGCTCATCCCCTGGTTCGTGTACACCTATGTGACGAAGGGCGACGGCCAAGGCACGGCGGCCATCCTGATTCTGTCGGGGATCACGGATATTTTGGACGGCTATATCGCCCGCCGCTTCGACATGGTCAGCAACCTGGGCAAGGCCCTGGACCCCGTGGCGGATAAGGCCACCCAGATCGTCATGATCGGCTGTCTCACGGTCCGCTTCCCCCATACGATCTATATCCTCATCGTCCTTTGCGTCAAGGAGCTGTTCGTCATGATCTCCAGCCTCCTGGCCATCCATCGGACGGAGGAGGTTCTGTCCGCGGACTGGCACGGGAAGGTGGCCACGACGGCACTGTATTTCACCATGATCCTGCATCTGCTGTTCCCGAACATGTCCGGCTTTCTGTCCGATCTGCTCATCATCGTCTGCGTCTGTTCGGTCCTGTTCTCCGGGGTCCTCTACGGTGTGCGGAACATCCACATCCTGTGCACAGAAAAGGAGGAAGCGCCCCATGAGTAACGCATCGAAAAAGGCGTTCGTTTGGTCCGTAAAGGCCATGCTCCTTATCAGCATCCTGCGGCTGACCCCATGAAGGGCCTGTTCACACGGCGAAACCTCATTCGTTGGGGCCTGCTGCTGTTGCTGGCCTGGACCTCGGTGGGGCTGCTGCTCCTTCGGTTTCATGGAGGGATCACCGTTGATGATGTGGCAACCCTGGAGCCCGAGCGGCCCTGGCTGGCGGCCCTCATATTGCTGGGCCTGTTCCTCCTGAAAAGCGTGGACTTTCTGCTGCATATCGGCGTGCTGTTCGCCGCCAGCGGACAGCTGTTCCCCTTGGCCTTCGCCCTGCTGCTGAACCTTGTGGGCCTCTGCATCGCCAGCATCCCGGCCTACCTCGTGGGGCGAACCGCCGGGCCGTCGCTGCTGAAGACCCTTTTGGACCGCTATCCCAAGTTGACCCTGATCCAGGGCGGCCGCAACGCCCCCGGCCTGCTGCCCGCGACCCTGCTGCGAGGCATAGACCTGCCGCTGCAGATCGTTGGCCTATACCTGGGGGTGTGCCGCTGTCCCTTTGGGCGGTATCTGCTGAGCACTCTGCTGGGCATCGCCCCTTCGCTGACGGCGTATACCCTCCTGGGCCGAACCTCTGCCGACCCCGCCTCAGGGCCCTTTCGGCTATGCGTCTTGATCTGCCTACTGTTATCCCTGGTCTCCCTGGGGCTGTATCTGGCCCTGAAACGAAAGAAACGGCAGGAGATGATGGAGGCTGGACCCAAAATGACAAACAAGGAAACGGAAACATGACCATTGCGCTGATATGCGATGTGCTGGGCGAAGCCAACAACGGGACCGTCATCGCCACCATGAACCTGATCGAGCATCTGAAAAGCCGGGGCCACAGGGTCCTTGTAGTGTCACCAGATGGGACGAAAGCGGGCATCCCGGACTATTTCGTGGCCCCCACCATGAGCTTTGGACCGCTCATCGACCGTGCCGTACAAAAAAACGGCGTGGCCCTCGCTAAGCCCGACAAAGCCATGCTGCGATCCGTCATCGAACAGGCGGACATCGTGCATCTTGAGATGCCCTTCGCTTTGGCAAGGTGCGCCGTGAAGCTGGCAAGGGAGCTGAACAAGCCCGTCACCTCCAGCTTCCATTGCCAGGCGGAAAACTTCACCGCTCACATCGGGGCCATGAACAGCGCCCTGGTGAACCACCTGGTGTATAAGAACTTTTATCGCGCCGTGTTCAGCCAATGCAACGCCATTCACTACCCCACGGACTTCATTCGCCAGCTTTTCTATCAGCACACTCGCTGCCAGGTGCCTGCCTATGTGATCTCCAACGGCGTCAGCGACGCCTTTTTCAGCCCCGCGCCGAAGGGAGAGACCAGGGAAAAATTCACCATCGTCTGCACCGGCCGATACAGTCCCGAGAAGGCCCAGGCGGTGCTGATCCGCGCCGTGGCAGGATCGAAGTACCGGGACAACATAGAGCTTGTCCTGGCCGGCGACGGCCCCCTGAAGGGGACGCTGCAGCGGCTGGCTCGCCGGAAGAAAGTGGCCTGCGAATGCCGTTTCTTCCCCCGCCAGGAGCTGATCCAGGCGCTGCACAGTGCCGATCTCTATGTCCATACCGCCCTCATGGAGATCGAGGCCATCGCCTGCATGGAAGCCATCGCCGCCGGGCTGGTGGCGGTGATCTGTGACTCCGAGCGCAGCGCCACCCGGTTCTTCGCCGTGGATGAACGTACCCTGTTTCGTCCCAACGACCCCAGGGACCTGCGTCGCAAGATCGAATACTTCTATGAAAACCGGGACGCCCTGCAAACATACAGGGAGCGGTATGCCGCCCGGAGCCTGTCCTTCGGGCAACAAGAGTGCATGGAGCAGATGGAGCATATGCTGCTTGCCACCGCAAAGTCAGGACGCGGTGACCAACCATGCGGATTGAAAACAAAAAACATGAGGTAACAGTATGAGCGTAATAGAAGTGAACCATTTGACAAAGGACTACGGCTTCGGTCGCGGCGTATTCGATGTATCTTTTTGGGTGGAAAAGGGGGAGGTCTTCGGCTTCCTCGGACCGAACGGCGCCGGAAAATCCACAACGATACGACATCTGATGGGCTTCTCTCAGCCTGATTCCGGAAGCACGAAGCTATTGGGAAAGGACTCTTTCAGCCATTATCACGAGGTCCTCAATCAGGTTGGGTATATTCCGGGCGAGATTGCCCTTCCAGCAGGATTGACTGGTTGGGAGTTCATCCACATGATGCAGGATATGTACGGTATCC
>JBGVAK010000186.1:0-10385 GCA_045224495.1 Christensenellales bacterium | reverse complement strand
CAAAAAGAACTTTAAGAAGGGGTACAGCTTTCGTATGAAAAGCCATACCCCTTCTTGCATTTCTCTTTTTACGCCGCTTTTTCTCTTTAGCTTAAAGAGAAAAAGCGGCAAAAGAAAACTAATTTATCCGCAGCCCCTTGGGCAAATGGTTCTTCAATATGCCGCCGGCGCCCTTGGCGAGGCCCAGGGCGAGACCCGCATAGGTCACGGCGCACCAGCCGGAGAGGGCCGTAGGCAGCGTTTCGCCCCGGAGATAGCGCAGGGCGTCCGTCTCGGTGAGCTCCACCCGCTGTAGCAGCGGCAGGCCCGCCGCCATGGCCAGGGCGTGGGACGGCACGAACCGGCCCTTGGCGACCTCGCCTAAAAGCAATCCTGCCCGCAGGAGCCGGAGCCCCTCCAAGGCGCAGGGCAGCGGCGGCAGCAGCAGCGCCCGGCCGTCGGGGAGCAGCCGCAGGGGACCGGCAAGGCCCGCCGTCTCCTCCCGCAGAAAGGCGTCCGCCAGGGGCGCTTTGTCGCTTTTGGGGGGCAGATAGGCCGTTTTCGGGGCACTGCCCCGGCGGCGGAGCTTGGCCGCGTACTGCCCTTCACCCAGGCAGGTGTGGGGGTATAGACGGCGGTCCTCCACCAGCTCGAAGTCCAGGTATTCCGACAAAAACCAGGCCACGGTCTCCTCGTTCTCCGCGGGGGAGAAGGAGCAGGTGGAATAGACCAGCTGCCCGCCGGGCTTCAGCGCCTTTTGGGCGGAGGCCAGGATGGCCCGCTGCCGCTTGGCGCAGGCCTGCACGTGCTCCTCCGACCATTCGGCCACGGCCCCGGGGTCCTTGCGGAACATTCCCTCCCCGGCGCAGGGGGCGTCCACCAAAACGGCGTCGAAGACAGGGCCCGTGTGCCGGACCAGCTTCTCCGGCTCCATGGCGGTGACCACGGCGTTTTTCGCGCCCATGCGCTCCAGGTTGCCCAGGAGGATATTGGCCCGGTTGGGCACGATCTCGTTACTGAACAGCACCCCTGCCGGCACCCGGGCCGCCAGCTGGGCGGACTTGCCCCCCGGCGCGGCGCAGAGGTCCAGCACCGCCATGTCCGGCGCCAGGTCCAAAAGGGTCACGGGGCACTGGGCGGACAGCTCCTGCACGTAGTACCCTCCCGCCGCATGGAGGAGGTCCTTGCCCGGGGCGAACCCCTCGGGCAGCAGAAAGCCCTCGCCCCCTGCAGGGACGAAATCGGGCCGGAGCTTCGAGAGCGCTTCCGGGCTCAGCTTCAGGCCGTTGGCGCGGGCGGCCCGTTTCTCGGGCTCGTCCATGGCGGCCAGATATGCCGGGAAGTCGTCGCCCAGCTGTATTTTCATGCGATCCACATAGGCTTTGGGCAGGTTCATAGGCGTACGCAGGTCCTCCCGTTCAAAAATACGATGTATTTTTCATGGACCGGCAGCCCGGTCAAGGTCTCCAGGGCCCGGGCGTACAGCTCCACCTGCCGCCGATGCCGCTCCGCCCACAGGGCCGGGTCCCCCTCCACATGGTCGGTCTTGTAATCGAGGAGCACGAACCCGTCCCCCTCCCGGAAGCACACGTCGATGACGCCCTGCAGGAGCACCCGCTCCTCACTGGGGATGCCCAAAAGCTCCCCCGTGTCCATGGCCAGGGTGAAGGGCAGCTCCCGGTAGGCCCGGGGGCTTTTGCACAGGCGGGAGAAGAGGTCCGTGTGGATGAAATAGTCCAGGTTTTCCCGATATTTTTCTCCCTTCCGGGCGGCGAGATATTCGTCCAGCTCCCCCTCCGTCAGGGGCTTCAGGGGCAGCCGCCGGAGCAGCTCGTGGACGTCCGTGCCCCGGCGCAGGGCTCCCGCTTCCTCGGCGAAGGCGGGCTCGGCGAAGGACAGGGTGTGGTGGTCGGCTAAAGCTGTCACCGAGGTCTTGTTGGGCACGCCCGCAGCCCCGGCGAAGGGATACTCGTACCCGTACCGGCGCACCAGGGCGTCTACCAGCACCGGGTCCGCCGCAGGCAGGTCCGGGGTCACCGTTCCCGCGGGCAGGACGAACTCCGCCCGGGGATGGACCGTGGCGGGGATATGCCCCTTCGCGGTCATGAGCAGCCACGTGAGGAAGGACCGGGCCCGCAGAACCGCGTAGGGGGTCAGGGGTTCGTCCCGATCCAGAGCTTCTTGGGCATCCTTGAGGGTGCCCACCAGCACCAATCGACGCTTCGGGCGCGTCATGGCCACGTACAGCACCCGCATCTCCTCCTCCGCCTGCTGCCGCCTGTTCAGGAGCAGCACGGCCCGGCGGGACAGAGGCTCCCGCTTGACGCCGTCCCCGTCTACAAAGGCGAGACCCATGCCCCTATCCCTGTGGAGAAGCAGGGGGGCGTTCTCGCTCTCCCGGCTGAACTGGCGATTGAGCTCCGCCAGGAATACCACGGGGAACTCCAGGCCCTTGGATTTGTGGACGGAGAGGATGCGGACCACGTCGCTCTCCACGGTCTGGGCCGCGCCGGAACGAGCGGAGTCCCGGGCGTCGTCCATATAACGGAGGAAGCCATGGAGACCGAAGCTCCCGGTCTCATCGTAGCTCCTTGCCTTGCTGACCAAGGCGTCCAGATTGGCCTGCCGCTGAGCGCCGCCAGGCATGGCGCCCATCTCCACGTACAGCTCCGTCTCGTCCAACAGATGGGACAACAGCTCCTCCACGGACGAGATCATGCTCTCCCGCCGCCAGCCCTCGATACGGGCCAGGAACCGGGCGGCCTTGCTGTCCGGATCATCGCTGGCGGCCCGGAGCAGACAGTCCAAGAGCTCGCCCCGGGGGCAGCGGGTGCGCAACGCTATCAATTCCTCATGGGAAAAGCCGCCCACGCCGGAGCGCAGCACGGACAGCAGGGGGATGTCCTGCCGCCGGTTGTCGATGACCCTAAGGAGGTTCAGCAGCACCATGACCTCCACGGACTCGAAGTAGCCGCCCGTGAGCTGGGCGTAACAGGGGATGCCCGCCAGGGCCAGGGTGCGGGCGAAGACGCGGGCGTTGGGCATGCTGCGCAATAGGATGGCGAAGTCCCCGTAGCGATAGGGCCGAGGGGCGCTGTCGGCGGAATCCTGGTAGAGCTCGTTTTCCATGAGCTCCCGGATGCGGCGGGCGCAGAACCGGGCCTCCGCCTCGGCTGCCTCCATGTCCTCCTCTTCCTCCGCGTCCGGTCCGGGCTGCTTCTCGATGAGGTGCAGCTCCACCTGGCCCTGGGGCTGCGGCATGCCGGGGCGCAGGGCCGCCTTCTCGTCGTACTCGATGGGGCTCTGGTTCGGCTGCATGAGCTTTTCGAAGACCCGGTTCACGGCGTCCAAAATCTCCGGGCTGCTGCGGAAGTTGTGGCTCAGGTCGATCCGGCGGCCCGCTTCGCCGGTGAAGGTGCGTAATTTCTCCAGGAACAGGCCCGGCTCCGCCATGCGAAAGCCGTAGATGCTTTGCTTCACGTCCCCTACGAAGAAGAGGTCGTCCGCTCGGCGGATCCGGTTCAAAATGGCCTCCTGGACCGCGTTACTGTCCTGGTACTCGTCCACGATGATGGCCGCGAACCGGTCCCGATACTCCGCTGCGGCCTCCTCGTTCTGCAGGATTTGGGCACAGAAATGCTCTAAATCGTTGAAGTCGATCCGATCCCGGTCCCGCTTGAGCCGGTCATAGACGGCCTGCTGCCGCCGCCACAGGGACGTGAGGGCCAGCAGCACCCGGGCGCACCTAAGGTGGACCTGCCACAGCCGCTCCCCGTCCTGGCCGTAGGTTTGGGCCTGGTTCTCGGTCTCCTCCTTCACCTTCTTGCGGGCCTTGTCCAAAGCGTCCCGGTCCCGCTGCTCCATGTCCTTGGGCCAGCTGATGCGACCGAAGGTGACGGCAGACAGGGCCTGGGCGTAAGCGGCCGGGGTCCGCTGCAGCAGGGCCCCGCGAGCGTGGGCGATGGGGTCGTCCAAATAGGCGATCAGCTTCTCCCAGGCGGGGGGACAGCCGTCCCGCAGGCGGACCAGGTCCCCTAAAGCCGCTTCCAGGGTCCCCTGGTCCTCTCGGAAGCAGACGGTCACGGCTTCATCATAGGCTTCCCGGCTGGTCAAGTCCCTCTCCACCCGCTCCAACCACCCCTCGGGGTCCGGCTGGGCCATGAGGAAGCCGGTCAGGGCATTGACGGCCTTCTTCAGGGCGTCCTCCCGCTCGAAGGCGCGGATGAGGAGCTGGAAGGCGGGGGCGTCCTCCGTGGCGAGGGTGGTCAGGGCTTCCTCCACCGCCTGGTCCCGCAGGATGGCGGCCTCCGTCTCGTCCAGGGTGGCCGCCGACGGGGATAGGCCCACCAGATGAAAGTACCGATTCACCACCCGAGCGCAGAAGGCGTGGATGGTGGAGATGCTGGCGTTGGGGCACCGGGCGCTCTGGCGGTACAGCCGGGCCTTCATGGCCTCGTCCGCCGTTTCCGCGGCCCGTTGCTGCAGGGTGTTTTGGATGCGCTCCTTCATCTCCGCCGCGGCTGCCCGGGTGAAGGTGAGGATCAGGAGCCTGTCGATGTCCATGCCCTCCTCCACCAGGCGGACCACCCGCGCCGTCAGCACGGCGGTCTTGCCCGCGCCGGCGGCGGCGGACACGATAAGGTTCCCCTGGGCCGTAATGGCCTGCTGTTGCTCTGTTGTCCAGTTCATGGGCGCACCTCCGCCATCTCCAGCAGCTCGGCGATGGTCATCTTCTTCGCGTCCCGCTCATAGCAGCCCTTCTGCTGCTTGTCGAAGCGGCACACCGACCCGAATTTACAATACGTGCAGGCCCCCTTGTAGGGGATCACCTCCGCCTCGCCCCGGCGCATGTGTTCGAGGGTCCGTTCCGCCACAGCCACGGCCTCCCGGGTGAGGACGACCATGTCCTCCTGCCGGCACAGGTTGCCGCTCAGTTTTCCGTCCTTGTTGCGGCGCAGGCCCTGGACGATCTCAGAGCGCCCGTCCAAGCTCCGCTCCAGCGCCGCCACCGACGCCTCGCTGCCCGCGGTGACGCCTCGGAGCACGTGGCCCTTCTCCTTCTCGCCCTCCTTGGGGGCGGGCAGGGACAGGGGCATGTAGTACATGCCGCCCATCTCCCCCTCCAGCCCCGCCACCGCGGCGAGGTACAGGGGGAGCTGCAAACTGAGCCCGGCGGCGATCTTCCCTGGCTCGAACTTGCGGTCGCCCATCTTGTAGTCCACGATGCGGTAGAAGCCGTCGGGGCTCTTGTCCACCCGGTCGATGCGACCGTAGAGCAGCACGGTCCGGCCGTCGTCGGTCTTGAGCTGCAGGGGCGGGAAGGGACAGTCGGGGCCGAAGGCGAGCTCCGTCTCGTAGGGGCGGTAGCTGCCGGCCTGCATCTGGCGCACGATGGACCGGGCGCACTTCTTCACGGACTCCACCCGCAAAAACAGGGCCTCCCGGAGGCGTACGTCCCGGACGAAGATGCCGTCGTTGTGGGTCTTGATAAGGGGCGGCAGCACCTGGTCCACCAGGCTGTCCGCATCCTCATCGGTGAGGGCGGCCCAGTCGAGGCTCCGTTCCTTCACCAATTTCAAAAAGCTGTCCAGGGCGTCGTGGAGGAAGGTGCCCGCGTCGGCGGCCTCCTCCCGACTCTCGGGCCGCTCCTGGGCTTTGAGACCGTATTTGAGGTAGTGGGCGAAGGGGCAGCGGTTGAACTGCTCCAGCCGGCTGGCGCTCATGTTGGGGGCGGCGCCGTACATTTGTTCCGCCAAAGCCCGGCCAAAGGGGGCCGGGGAGATGCCGCCGGCGAGGACGGCCTCCGCCCGCTGAAGCCGGGGTCCGTAGGTCTCGTCCTGCTCGAAATAGGCCTTTTGGGCGGGCAGCAGGTCGCTGCGGAGCCCCTCCCGCTCGTAGAGGGCCAGCTCCCGAATGAGGCGCCGGAAGCTCCCCTCCCGGTCGTAGGGCCAGTCGGCGGCGTCCCGGGCATCCCGGACCTTCACCTGGGGGAACAGGCGGCGGATGCGGCCCAGCAGGGGGGCGGGAGCAAGCTCCTCCCCGTCGGCGGAATAGCTGTAGCTAAGATAGATGCGCTGCTGGGCCTTGTTGAGGGCGGTATAGAGCTCCAATCGCTCCATCTCGGTCAAAGCTTCGGTGCCGTTCCAGAGCTCCAGGCCGTTCTCCTTCAGCAGCTCCAGCTCCCCGTCGGAGATGAGCTCGTCGTCGGTCCGGGCGGGGGGCAGCAGGCCCTCGTTGCAGCCCAGGACGAAGAGAATGGGCACCGCCGGGGTCCGGGTCCGGGCAAAGTCGCCCAAAATGACCTGGTCCGCCGTGCCGGGCAGGACCCCCATGGCGGAGGACGCGGCGCCCTCCTCCAAGAGGGATAGAAACTCCTTCTGGCTCAAGGCGTCGTTTCCCCAGATGGCGGCGATGTCGGAGAGCAGGCCGCTCAAAATGGTGTAAACCTGGCTGAACAGCTCCCCGGCGTTGGGCCGCCCGGCGGCGATGAGGGCCTCGCCCTGAGCGCGCAGCCGATCCCGCAGGCCCGTTTCCTCCATGTACGCGTATACCGCTCGGGCTTTCTCGGCTCCGGTGGTGCCTCGGCTGCAGCCCTCCCGCAATCGATCGAGAGGCGGGAACAGGGCGGCGCGGATCTTCTCGGCCTCGGGAGGCACCTCTCCGAAGGCGAAGGGTTTAGCGAGGCTGCTGCCGAAGAGGCCGTAGCGGAGCACGTAGTTCTCGAAGATCTCGCCCTCGTCCACCGTGCAGGGGGCGTAGCCGCTCTTGAGGACGTGGAGGGCGTCCTCCATGCTGCGGGTCTCCACGAAGCGGACGGCGGACAGGACCATGTCCATGGCGCTGTGACCGGTCACGGGCCGGGTGGCGTCGTAGAAAAGAGGAATGCCCTTGCGGGCGAAGGCCCGGCGGATGCGGGACACGTACCCGCCCCCGTCCGTCACCATGACGGCCATGTCCCGGTACCGCCAGCCCTGGCGCACCAGGGCGAGGACCGCGTCGGCACAGCGCTCCGCCTCCTCCTCCCGATCCGCCGCAGCCCACAGCTGCAGGGCGGCAGCGGGGCCGGGATAGACGGCCTCGTCCTGGGCGAAGAGGTGTTTTTCCAGGTGTTTCAGCTCCGCCGGCCGGGGCTTGTCCTTAGAGCAGCCCTCCGTGAAGAAGGGGCTGCCCGCATCCTCGGCCACCTGCTGGAGCTTATAATATGTACGGATATCGGGGGCGAAGAGATCGGCATCCTTCCCCTCCGGGTCCATGCGCAGCGTAACGGTGACGGCTTTGCAGACGCGCAGCAGCCGCCCCAACAGGCGAAAGAGCTGGCGGCTGGGGATGTCGATGCCGTCGATATACAGGTAGGTGTCGGTGAGGAAGGAGCCAGGAAGGGCCTCCCCCGCCCGGTCCCAGAGGTCGCTGTCGGTGAGATACCGGTCGCGGAGGAAATCCTCGCTCTCCCCGTACAGGAGGGCGATATCCGCCATCTTCCCCTTGAGCTGGGTCCCCTCCGGCAGGGCCTCAGCGGCGCGAGACAGGTCCTCGGGCGTGGCGCCGCTCTGCTTGCAGCGGGTGATGATCTCGTCCATGCGCTGGACGAAGCCCCGGCTTTCGGCCACCCGGGCAAAGAGGGCAAGGTCGTTCTTGCGGTGCAGGGCGGCCTTCTTTAGGATCATCCGCCGCCCGGGCCCGCCGATGACGGGCACGTCCACGCCCTGCTCCTGGAGCACCCGTTCGCAGAGCCGGGAGAGGGACAAAACCTGGACGCCCAAGAGCCCCCCCAGGCGGCTGCAGAGGGACTTCTCCGCCTCGAAGGTGTACTGCTCCGCCACGACCAGGGTGGCCCGCTCCCCCTTCTGGGCGTGGGAAATCAGCCGGTCGTAGAGGCGGGTGCTCTTGCCGCTCCCGGACCGACCCATCCAGATGGTAAGGGGCGCGGCCATCAGAACCGAGCGGTGTGCACCGTGGTGTACACCATCCTGCCTTTCTCGTTGGTGCTTTCATATAGAACGATGGAGTTGACCCGGAAACTGGCGTTCTCCGGGGGCACCAGGTGGGAGATATCCCCGTGCTCCACGGCTCGGCCCAGCGTCACGTGGGGGATGAGTCGCCCCTTGCCCTTGCAGAAGCCCCGCTCCCACAGGCTCGTTTCCAGCATCTCGTGGATGCGGTAGAGTTCGGAGAGGTCCCCCTCGGCCCTGAGATAGCTGGTGCGGGCGCCGCCGTGGTCGAACCAGCCGTAGCCCCCCAGCTTCAGGGTGAAGGGCCGAGCGTCGGCCACCGCCTGGTCCATGGCGAAGGCGATATCGGCGAGGTCGTTGCTCTCCCCGATGAACCTAAGCGTGATGTGATGGTTCCCCTGGGGCACGAACCGGCCCCCCGTGGACGCCTGCCGGAGCTCCTGCTCGAAGGCGTAGACCTTCTTCTGCACGTCCTTGGGCAGGGGTATGGCGATAAAGAGTCTCATATGCTGATCTCCCATGGTGTTCTTAGGCATATTTTACTTGATTTTGGCGGGGTTGTACAGGGCTTTTGCGCGCGGTACAATAAACAGGGAACTTTTTGGGACCTTCGTGCGTCTTATGGGTAGAACGATCGTTCGAGGAAGAACACAAAGAGAGGAAGGAACATGATCTCAAGAGATGCCTTTGCCCGGGAGGTGCGGGAACTGACCGACACGGCCTACGCGGTGTCGTACCTGATCCTGGGAAACAGCGCCGACTGTGAGGACGCCATGGGCGCGGCCATCCTCAAGGCCTTCGAGGGCCGGGGGACGCTGAGGAAGCGGGAGAGCTTTCGCGCCTGGTTCATGCAGATACTGCGGCGGGAGGCCTACGACCTGCTGCGGCGGCGCCGGCGGGTGCAGCCCGTGGAGGAGCTGCCGGAACAGGAGGCACCGGCGGCGGACGACGCCGGACGGCTGGACCTCGAACAGGCGCTGACGGAGCTTACGGAGGACCAGCGCACGGCCCTGCTGCTCCAGCAGGCGGGATACGCCCTGGAGGAGATCGGCCAGGCGTTGGACGTGCCCGTGGGGACGGTGAAATCCCGCATCTCCCGGGCGAAACAGACATTGCGAGCGATCCTGGAGGAGAAATAATATGGAACAGAAGAACTACAACGTGCGGGACGCCCTTCCCGAGACGCCCGACACCTTCTACGAGGCGGTGGAACGGAGCCTTGCCGCCTGCCGCGACGAGCAAAAGGCGCGGGCCTGGGGCGGCCTGCGGCTGAACCGGCGGCTGCTGATCCCCTTAGTGGCGACTTTGGTGCTGCTCCTGGCCGGGACGGCGGTGGCCGCGGGGGTATGGCTCCGGGACAACTACTCCCCCACCAGCTACATGGAGACCGCCAAGGAGAAGCGGGAGGAGCAGGGCAAGACCATCCCCGACGTGGAGCAAGCCATCGAATCCGCCGCGCCCCAGACCGGGGAGTATAGGATCGTCATGCTGCCGGAGTTCCCAAACGCCGCCGAGCAGGACGAATGGCGGGTGAAGCTGGGCCAGCCCAAGTACAACGAGGCGGACTGGGCCTGGGTCCGGGAGATCAAACCCGAGGTGGAAGAGGTGCTGATCGACGGCCGGAACCTGGCCTTCAACATCCGTCTCAACACGGACCACGCCAAGGCCTTCACCTGGCCGGACGTGGAGGGCCAGTGGGTGGACGCCCTGGTGGACAGCATCAGCTTCCGTCGGGAAGGGGACAGCATGGCCTATCCCATCTCGGAGGGGGGCGGCGGCATAAACCCCAACATGGTCACCGATACCGGCGCCACCCTGTACACCGAAGTGATCCTGGACCAGCCCGGGGTGGACTTCCCCACCGAGGGCCGGGTGGAGCTCACCGTGGAGATCGGCCTTAGGGACGCCCGGGTGGACGATATGGCCACGGTGGGCATCGTAGGCAGGATCTACTACACCTTCAGCTTCGACGCCGCGGCGGGCACGGAGGTAGCACCGGTCAAGGTCAGTGAACGGCCCCTCTCGGGCAGCATCGTGCTGACCGTGGACGACTGGTCCGACCTCGATAAACCCAAGCTCTACAACCAGCGGGTGAGCCTTGACGGCGTGGTGCTCCGGGAGGAGGTCCGCTACCAGCAGACCGGCGTCTACGTGACCTACACCGTGGAAAAGGCCCCGGCGGACTGGACCGAGGCCATGAAAAACTCCCTGCTGTACCCCAACCGGGAGGGCCAGTGGCACGGCCTGTACCTCGACTACCGTCTGGGCAGCGAGGGCGAATGGCTAGCCGTGGGCCACGAGAACCATGGAAACTTCGGCGAAAACACGATCATCCTGCCCATTTTCCCCTCGGACTACGAGACCGCGAAGGAACAGGGATGCACCCTGCGGCTGGCGGAATACTGCACCACCGTCTTCAACGGCACCCCCGTGGGCGAGGATTGGAACTACAGCATC
>JBGVAK010000185.1:0-19941 GCA_045224495.1 Christensenellales bacterium | reverse complement strand
TACCTCTTGCCCCGGGAGCTGTTCGTGAACCCGGTGTCCCTGATCGAATATATCAACGAGCGGCAGATCAACGCCCTCTGCTGGGTGTCCTCCGCCTTCAGTTTGGTGTCTCGGCTTCGGACCTTCTACGCCGTGGTGCCGGAGCATCTCAAGCTCATGTGCTTCGGCAGCGAGGTCTTCCCCGTGAAGCAGCTCACCGCCTGGCAGAAGGCCTGCCCCGACGCCCGGATCTTCCAGCTCTACGGGGCCACGGAGTGCACGGGCATGAGCTTCTACCATCCCGTCGTCGGCCCCCAGTCCCCGGATCGGCCCGTGCCCGTAGGCAAGCCCTTCCCCGGCACGAAGCTGTACCTCCTGGACGACGAGGGGCGGCTCGCCGACGAGGGCGAGATCGTCATCGGGGGCCCCTCGGTCATGGCGGGGTACTATAAGGACCCGGTCCGCACCGCCGCGGCCCTGATCCCGGACCCGGCGGACCCGGGAAGCGGCGCCCTCTGCTACCGCACCGGCGACATAGGCCGGCTGGACGAGAACGGGGATTTGATCTTCATCGGCCGCCGGGACCAGCAGATCAAGCACATGGGCCATCGGGTGGAGCTGGGGGAGATCGAAGCCGCCGCCCTGAGCCTCAAGGGGGTCCACGAGGCGGTCTGCATGTACGTAGCTGACCGGCAGCGGATCGACCTCTTCTACACGGGCCCGGCCCAGCCCTGGGATTTGGTGGTGGGCTTGAAGGTGAAGCTGCCCGGGTACATGACCCCCAACCGGACGGAGCAGCGCTCGGAGCTCCCGCACCTCCCCAACGGGAAGATCGACCGGCGGGCCATCGAACAAAAGGAGTATGGAAAATGACCTACGAACAGCTTTTGGAGATGCTGCGGGACATGCATCCCGACATCGACTTTGAGACGGCGGAGGGGCTCATCGACCGCAAGATTTTGACCTCCTTCGACGTGGTCTCCATCGCGGCGGAGCTTAGCGAAACCTACGGCGTGGAGCTGGGGGCCGTGGACATCGTGCCCGAGAACTTCAACAGCGCCCGGGCCCTGTTCGCCCTGATCGAGCGGAGAGAGAACGAGTGACCTTCCTTTCCTCCGGCTCCCTCCTGTTGGTGGGGGCCATGCTCATCGCCTATTATCTGCTGCCCAAGGGCTTCCGCTACCTCGTTCTGCTGGCGGGAAGCGTGGTTTTCTATGCCCTGGCGGGCCGGGCGTACCTGCCTTTTTTAGCCGTCACCGTGGTCACGGTCTACGCCACGGCCCTGTGGCTTGGCCGGAGCCTGGCGCGGCAAAAGGCCTATGTGAGCGAGCACAAGAAGGAGCTGACAAAGGAAGCGATCGCCGCCTATAAGAAGGGCGAGGGCCGCAAGCGCAGCGCCCTGTTCCTCGCCTGCCTGCTCCTTAATCTGGGGCTTCTGGGAGCCCTCAAGTATACGTCCTTCCTGCTTTCCGCCTTCCGCGCCCCCTGGGAGGTCCACTGGGTGCTGCCGTTGGGCATCTCCTTCTACACCTTCCAGTCCGTGGGCTATCTCGTCGACGTGAAGCGGGGCAAGTACCCACCGGAGAAGAACTTCCTCAATTACGCCCTCTTCGCCTCCTTCTTCCCCCAGATGATCCAGGGCCCCATCAGCCGCTACGACATGCTCTCTCAAACTCTCTATGAGGGGGCCGACTTCGATTGGGACCGGCTTGGCCGGGGCATGGTGCGGATCCTCTGGGGCGCATGCAAGAAGCTTCTGGTGGCGGATCGGCTGGCCCCCGCCCTGGCGCTGCTCTTCGGGCCCCAGGCCGCTGATTACCGGGGCGGCTGGGTGCTCTTGGGCATGGTCCTCTATGCCCTTAGGCTCTACGCCGACTTCACCGGCGGCATCGACATGGCCCTGGGCGTGGGCGAGCTCTTCGGGGTCACGCTGCCGGAGAACTTCGATCGGCCCTACCTCTCCAAAAATATCGAGGAATACTGGACCCGCTGGCACATGAACATGGGCAGCTGGTTCCGGGATTACGTGTTCTATCCCCTGAACGTGTCCAAGGGGTTCCTCCGCTGGACCAAGAGGCTGCGGGAGCGGTTCGGCAACGGTTTTTTGAGCAGGTTGCCGCTGTATACTGCAACCTTGATCGTGTGGCTGGCCACCGGCGTCTGGCACGGGGCGGGCTGGAACTTCGCCCTGTGGGGCCTCACCAACGGGGTGGTCATCATCGCCTCCCTGACCCTCAAGCCCCTTTACGACCGGTTCCACGGCCGCTTCCCGACGCTGAAAAGCACCCGAGGGTACGGCGTTTTCGAGACCATGCGCACCTTCCTGCTCATGTGCCTCATCCGCCTGTGGGACTGCTACCAGGGCCCCGGCGGGGTATGGCGGGCCTTCTCGTCCCTGTTCACCACCTTCCACTATGGCGCGGTCTGCTCCGGCCTCTCCGCCCTGGGCCTGACCCCCGCCGCGTGGGGCATCGTCCTCGCCATGGCGGCCCTGATGCTCCTGGTCAGCCTTTTGAAGGGCGAGGGCTCCTTCCGCACCAGGTATCTGAACACCTCCGCCAAGCTCTGGCTCACCGCCGGGCTGCTGCTGGTCCTCACCCTGCTCCTGGGCGCCTATGGCCCGGGGTACGTGGCTGCGGACTTCATCTACGGACAGTTCTGACCATTATATCCAAAAATACGAAAGCGCCCGAAGGATCGGGCGCTTGTTGGTTTTGGATGATGTATGTTAAATGTCGGTCTCTGCGGTGAGGATGCGGACGTGTTTGCCCAGGTGCTTGACGAGAGCGGCGTAGTAGTCCTCCTCGTGCTCGGCCATGGTGGCGAAGAATTCGTCCTTGAACCAGGGCTCATCGAGGAGCAGGCCGTAGGTGATGTGGACCGTCTGCCGGGCGGCGGGCAGGTTCATGTACTCGGGCAGATACGCGTCGTTCTCGAGATCGATGTTGGGGATCTCGTTCACGTCAGTGGACACGTGGTAGTACTTTTCCGCCTCCTTGCGGTGCTCGAGCGCGAACTTGTGGGCCTTGCGATAGAGGTCCGGGTTCACTTCGCTGACCACCCGCATGGCCTCCAGCCAGCTGGTGCCGGCGGTCTTCACATGGACGTGACCCTTCGTCACCCGGCCCACGGTGGAGAACACGGCGAACTTGTCGGACCCGGAATGGAGCGACAGCTTGTAGCCGAAGTGGTCGGCGATCTGCTGATGGACCACGAAGTCATGGGCGAAGGCGTTGAGATCGCCCGCGTACTCGATGCCCTTCTCGAAGGCGCCGGAGAAGTGGGGCGCGCAGCTGATGGGGGTGATGCCCGCGTCGTGGAGCTCGTTCCCCACCACGAAGTGTTCGGCGGGGGTGGTGATGGTCAAGGTCTCGTCGATGGACAGCTCGAAGTCCACGGGCACGGTCTTGATCTCGTCGATGTAGCGATAGCAGTCGATGGCGTGCTCGATGCCCTTGTAGAACACGATGACGATCCGCCGCAGCTCCGGGGCGGAGAGGGAGCCGATGATGGGCAGGGCCTTGTCAAGGTACACGCTCTCGTAGTGGGCGCGGACGGTCTCGGGCAGGGCGGCATACAGGGCGTCGATCTCGGCCTGGGGGAAGTTCACGGCCTTCTGGTTGATCTGCTCGGAGCAGTCCAGGGTGACCATAGTGCAGCCGGCGGAGAGGGCGTATTTGATCTCGTCCTTGGTCTTCAAATGGTCGCCGTCGGCGCCGTAGCCCTTCTTATACCCCTCCTGGAACACGTTGAAGGCGGCGGCGGAGATCACGTCCGCGAAGGTGCGATGGGTGAGGTTCAGCTCCCGGATGGACTGCTGGGCCAGGACCGGGTAGATGTCGTGGTCCCCCAGGGCCCGGATATGACCGGGAGAGGCGAGGCCCAGGCGGTCGCCGAAGCCCATGGTGAACTTATGGCCCTTGTGGCTCTTCGGCTTCGTGTAGGGGAACAGCTGCATCAATATGGTGGCGTTCTCGTTGCTCAGGGGGCAGAGCTTCAGGCCCTGTTCCTCGGTGCCGGCGAAGGCGGCGGCCTTCTCCCCCGCCACGGCCAGGAGCTTGGTAAGGCCCCGGCGGACCAGGGCGGCCACGGTGTTCTCCGCTTCGTCCACGGAACGCTCGTATACGAACAGGTCGGTGTTGGCGAGCAACGCACGGAACATATCCACGGTCATCATCTTTTTTCTCCTTTACTGCTTTATGGTGCGAAATGGTCCGATCGCCTTGAAATGCAATCGATTTAGCGCAGACAGTATATAAAATATAGATGGAAAAGTCAAGACTATCGGGCCGCAGCCTGCCGAAAAAAAGCGCGGTTGCAACCGGTTGCAGAATTTGTTGACATTTTTTGAAAAACCCAGTAAAATGAGAAAAAAGGGGGGGATGCTGCATGCAGGTGACGATCTACGATATCGCCAAAATGGCGGGTGTTTCCGCAAGCACGGTTTCGCGGGTGGTCAACAACAAACAGAACGTGAGCCCAAAGACCCGGACTCGCATCCTGAAACTTCTGGCGGAGCACAACTATGTGCCCAACGAGGCCGCCCGAGGCCTGGTCATGCAGTCCACCCGCATGATCGGCATACTGATCACCGACCTGCGCACCACCCAGCACACCCAGGGCGTCTACTACATCGAGCGGGAACTCAGCAGTCAGGGCTATTCCTGCATCATACATAACACAGGCCGGGATCCGCAGAACTGGGCCCACTACGTCCAGGAGCTGAGCCAGCGAAAGATCGAGGCGCTGGTCCTCATGGGCTCTATTTACCAGTCCGACACCATGCGGGAAGCCGTCGACCTGTATCTGCCCGGCGTCCCGGTGGTGATCTGCAACGGGTACTTCGCCGCCCCCAACGTGTACGGCATTCTTTCCGACGAATTAGGCGGAGTGACGGACTGCGTAAAGCTGCTTTATCGTGCGGGCTGCCGACGACCGGCTTTTCTCATGAACCCCTCCACGCCCAGCAACGAGCAGAAGAAATTGGGCTTTTTGAACGGCATTGCCCGATACTACCCTACCCTGACGCCCATCGCCCTGGAAAGCGGTTTCACTCTCGAGGAGGCCGCTCAGGCCACCCGGGAGATGCTGCTGTCGAACCCGGACATCGACGGGATCGTCTTTTCCGACGATAACATGGCCATGGTGGGCATGCGCATCCTGGCGGACCTTCATCGCCGGGTGCCGGAGGACGTGCAGATCGTGGGCATCAACAACTCCCGGTTCGCTCAACTCAGCATCCCCAGCCTCACGTCCCTGGACAACATGCTCTATGACCTGTCCATGACCGCCGTGCACCACGTGCTCTCGCTCCTTGCCGGGGAGCGGGTCAGCAAGCGGACCCTCATCGGTACGGAGGTGGTGGCGCGGGAATCCACCCGGGCCTTGCCCACCGTGAAAACCCCAACCTGTTGACAGCCGGGACCCCTCCCGGATATACTGCAAAAAATCGATCGCAAAGGAGAACATGCACATGATCCGCAGAAGCAGCGAACGCATCGTCGACAAGCCCCAGCGCAAGTTCGGCGCCCCCGGGTTCATCACCGTCCGGAACCTGATCAACGAGCCCGAGGAGCTCAACGGCAAGGGCCGGGTCTTCGCCCATACCACCGTCCTCCCCGGCAACGGCATCGGCTTCCACGTCCATACCGGCGACAGCGAGATCTACTACGTCGTCAGCGGCAAGGGCGAGTACAACGACAACGGCACCGTCACCACCATCGAGGCGGGCGACGTGACCTTCTGCCCCGCCGGCACCGGCCACGGGGTCATGTGCATCGGCGACGAGCCCCTGGAGCTGATCGCACTGATCTTGTACGAATAAAGAATTATCTTTTGCCGCTTTTTCTCTTTAGGCTAAAGAGAAAAAGCGGCGGAAAAAGAGAAATGCAAGAAGGAGTACAGCTTTCGCAGGAAGAGCAATACTCCTTCTTAAGTTCTTTTGGTGTTCCCTTTTCTTCCAAGAAAAGGGAACAAGCTTTCAATACTTCCTTTAAAACTCTCTCTTCATGCTCATGATGGCCTTGAGCTGATCCAGCGTCAGCAGACCGCCCATGTCGAAGGTGTTGGTGAAGACGGTATCCTTATTGGTCCAGTCCTCCCGGGCGTACTTGATCATGCCGTACAGGGCCGACTTCTCGAACACGTGCATGGTGACGAAGTTGTAGCCCAGCTTCTTCACGTCCTCCAGCTCCACGGCGGGCTTGCCGTCGATCAGCGTCACGTCGGGCCACATCTTCCAGCCCTTGTCCACCTCGTTCTGCTTGATGCCGTCCGCCAGGACCCTGGTCCCGCCCAGCATGGTCATGGGCGCCCCCAGCTCCCGAGCCAGCTGGCACCTGAGCAGGGCCTCCTCCTCCCCGTAGGCGCCCTTGGCGTGGGTCCGGGCGATGCAGATGCAGTCGGTGCCCTCGCAGGCCGCCAGGGCCGCCTTGATGCGGCTAAGCCAGGCCTCCCGGGAGATGATGACGGTCTCGGGGTGCACCCGGCCCGGATTCACCTCCTGGGGATTCGCCATGTAGTACTCCATGCGCTCGAAACCCCGGATGCCGGTGGCGTCCTCCAGGGTGAAGCCCGCGGCGCCGGCCCGGATGAGCCGTTTCACGTTCCGATAGATGACCGCGGGGCTCTCGGCGTACCCGTCGTCGAAATCGGCGATCAGGGGGATGTCCACGGCGTTGGTGATGGCCTCCACCACGGTGATCACCTCGTCCAGGGTGCCGAAGGCCATGTCGGGCTGACCGTCCATGCTGTAGGCGATGGCGCCGCCGGAGAGCATGAGGCACTTATAGCCGCTGTTTTGGGCGGCCCGGGCGCTCATGCAGTCGTATACGCAGGGGGCGAAGATCTGCTCGCCGCTTTCAAAAAGCTCCTTGGCTGTGATTTTCTTCTTCATGATGGCACCTCCCTTAGTCCCGCTTGAACTGATAGGCCCGCTCGCCCAGGGCGCTCAGGTCCTGGAACTTCTTCTCCATGGGCATCCACTTCTTCCAATAGCTGAAGATCACGTGGTAGTCCACCAGATTGCCCTGTTCATCCCGGAGGTACCCGTCGAAGTCGTGGAGGTCTGCGTACATGGTGTTGCCGTTCTGGTAGTTGCGGATGCCGAAGTCCATATCCCCGAACCAGGCAGCCTGCTCCATAAAGGTCATGAACACCAGGCCGTAGCCCAGGTCCTTCAGTTCCTCCGCCGTGATCTCAGGCTTCCCCTCCACCACGGTGAGATCGTTCCAGATCTTCTCCCCGGGCACCGCCGCCGCGAAAGCCCTGGCGTCCGCCGCGGTGTGAGCATAGGCCGCGCCCACGATCTCGGCGCCGGCCTCTTGGGCCAGCCTGCAGCGGGCCACGGCCTCCTCAGGATCCGGCGCGAAGGACCGAGCCAGGATCATGCAGTCCGTGTTCTCGGCGGCCCGCTTGGCGATAGCCACCTTCCGGGCAAACACGTCCCGGGAGACCAGGGTGAGTTCCGGCGAGTCGGACCCACAGCCGTAGGCCCGATCGTCCAGGAGCATGGCCGCGGCTCCCGCCTTCACGATCCGTTCGAGGTCGTAGGGCAGGATGCGCAGATTGTCGGAGAAGCCGCTGCGCACGTCGATGATCAGGGGGATGGAACAGTTGTCCTCCACCACCCGGGAAACCATCCAAACCATCTCCGCCACGCCCAGGACCCCCTCGTCGGGGATGCCCCGGACCGCGTGGGCCAGGGCGCGGGCGCTGAAGCGGGCCAGGGTACAGCCCATCTTCTCCGCTGCCCGGGTGGAGATGCCGTCCCAGGTATCCGGCGCGAACTGCTGGCCCTGGGCTAAAACTGAACGTAAGGTCGCGATGCTCATAATACGATTCTTCCCCCTGCTGCTTTTTTGTTCGGTAAAGGTGTGTGCTGACGACGGAAAAAAGAGTTGCAATCGATATCAACCGACGAGACCATGTTATCATGGCCCCGGGCAAAAAGCAAGACCCTTTCCCACTTTTTGGAAGGAGCCGCGCTCTGCCGCCGTATCGCCCGCTTTCATGAACGAATTGTGAAAAAACAGTTGCAAAGTCGGGTATCCTCCCTTATAATGTAGTTGCAAGCGATTGCACTTTTCCGTTCAATTATTCCACATCGACCCGTCAGGAGGCCATATGAAGATCGCGGTATTGGGCGCAGGCGCCATGGGGATGCTCTTCGGAGGGTATCTGTCTCAGAAGAACGAAGTGTATCTGGTGGAGGTCAACGAGGATCGGGTGAAGTTCATCCGCGAAAACGGGGTCCGCATCCGGGAGAAGGACGGCACGGAAGGCCGCTACTTCCCCAACGCCGTCTCCAAGACCGACGATCTCGGGCCCATGGACCTGGTCATCGTCTTCGTCAAGGCCATGTTCACCGTGGACGCCCTCTCCAATAACCGCAGCCTCATCGGACCTGATACCTACATCATGACGCTGCAGAACGGCGCGGGCCATGAAGCGAAGCTCATGCAGTTCACCGACGAACGGCACGTCGTCATCGGCTCCACCCAGCACAACAGCTCCGTCATCGAGAACGGCCATGTGAACCACGGCGGCTCCGGCAAATCCAGCATCGGTTTGCCCGGCGGCGGCAGCGAGGTGCTGCAGCCCATCGCCGACACCCTCACCGCCTGCGGCTTCGAGTGCGTCACCAGCAACGAGGTGAAGAAGCAGATCTGGACCAAGCTCTTCACCAACACCGCAGCCAGCTCCCTTACCGCCGTCCTCCAGGTCCCCCTGGGCTATATCTATTCCGACCCCGCCGCCCACGAGCTCATGATCAAGCTCTGCAAGGAGGCCGTGGCCGTAGCTAACGCCGAGGGCTTCGCGAAGTTCGACGAGGCGGAGGTCATCGCGGGCGTGGAGACCGTCTGCAAGAACGCGCCCAACGGCTACACCTCCATCTACGCCGACGTGCGGGACGGCCGCCGGACCGAGGTGGACACCATCAGCGGCAGCGTCGTCGAAGCCGCCCGGGGCTTGAACATCCCCGTGCCCGTCCACGAAACCATCGTATCCCTCATCCATGCCCTGGAGCGTCGGCCCCGGGGCTGATTTTGTCCATAGGGAATATTCACTACATTATTATAAAGGAGAGTTTGCCATGTCTGACTACAACTGGACTGCTGGAAATCCCGCCCGTCGGCCTGAGGTGATGCCCCCCAAGGAATTCACCCTGGGCAACCTGCACATCGTGGACCTCACCAAGGTCCTGGACCCCAACACGGAGAGCCGCCGCTGCCGCCTCTGGCGGTTCAACACCGGCGGTTCCATCCCTGATTTCCACACCATCATGGACCTCACCAGCCATCTCGGCACCCACTGCGAGTGCCCCTACCACCACAGCGAGGACTGGCCCAGCGTGGCGGAGCTGCCGCTGACCAACTTCCTGGGCCGCTGCATCTACGCGGTGCTGGACTTGCCCGAGAAACATCAGATCACCGGCGCTGACCTCGAGAAGGCCATCGGCGATCGGATGCAGCCCGGCGACACGGTCATTTTGGACAGCCCCCACAAGTTCCCGCCCTTCACCCCCGCCACCAACGGGCCCGACGACCATCGGCTGCTCATCGGCGAAGATTCCGCCAAGTGGCTGGCCGCCCGGGGCGCCCAGTGCGTGGGCTTCGGCGACGGCGTATCCATCGAGGATTCCAACGAGAACGTGAAGCCCTTCCACGACATCCTCATGGCCCAGAACTGCCTGTTCCTGGAGGTGCTGCAGAATCTGGACCTCTTGAAGACCGACACCTTCTTCATCAGCTACGCGCCGCTGCCCATCATCGGTCTGGACTCCTGCCCCGTCCGCGTCTACGCCATCGAGGGCCTCAGCGAGTTCTCCAAGTAACTCAGGAACCGACCGGAGTGATCCGGAAAGTTTGGGAAGACCCCAAAATACAAAGGAGGAAACACCATGAAAAAGATCGTCTCTCTGCTCATCGCCCTGGTGATGGTCGCGGGCCTCTTCGCCTTCGCCAACACCGCCTCTGCCGAGGAGCCCGTCAAGGGCGGCACCCTGAACATCCCCATTCCCAACGATCCCACCACCCTGCAGGGCTGGCTGATGCGTAACTCCACCGAGGGCATCATCTCCCCCGCCATCTATGAGACCCTGCTGGCCTTCGACGCCGCTGGTGTTCCCCAGCCCTACCTCTGCGAGTCCTTCGTGGGCGACGCCGAGAAGCTGACCTACACCATCAAGATGAAGCCGGGCATCACCTTCCACGACGGCACCCCCTGCGACGCCGCGGCCGTGGTTTGGAACCTGGACTACTACAAGGCCAACGGTGCCCAGACCGGCGCCTACTTCGGCCAGTACGAGAGCGCTGAGGCCATCGACGACCTCACCGTGGTGGTCCACCTCAACAGCTGGAACGCCCTCTTCAACTACGCCCTCACCCGTACCACCCTCCTCTGCAGCCCCACCGCCGTGGAGAAGCTGGGTCCTGACGGCTTCAACGAGCTGCCCGCGGGCACCGGTGCCTTCAAGGTGACCAAGTGGGAGCACGGCGTAGGCATCTACACCGAGAAGTACGAGAACTACTGGCAGGGCGAGCCCAACCTGGATGCGGTCAACTTCATCATCTACAGCTCCACCGCTACCCAGCAGGCCGCTCTCGAGAAGGGCGATCTGGACGTCATGAACCTGAACGGTGACGCCGTCACCGCCGACGCCCTGGCTGCCAAGGGCTACAACGTGACCCTCGCCGCCATCCCCTCCACTGCCTACACCTTCTGCTTCAACACCCAGGCCGACACGCCTCTGGCCGATGTCCGGGTTCGCCAGGCCATCTGCTACGCCATCGACGCGGAGACCATCGTCAACGCCCTGCTGCAGGGCAAGTACGGCACCTTCTCCAACCAGTGGGCCGTTCCCGGCAGCGCTGAGTACAACGATGCCGTGGTGGGTTATGGCTATGACATGGCCAAGGCCCAGGAGCTGCTGAAGGAAGCCAACTACGACAGCAACTACGTCCTGAAGATCAACTACCAGGTGGGCGACTTCATGGGCCAGCTCGCTCAGATCTGCGGCGCCCAGCTCCAGGCTGTGGGCATCAAGGTGGAGCTCAACGCCATCGAGACTGCCAACTACGTGAACTACTTCGGCGAGTGGGAGGGCATCCTCTTCCATCAGATGGGCCTGCAGAACGGCCAGTTCTCCCAGGTGTCCGCCAACATGGTGGCCGGCATCCTCTTCGGCGGCAAGACCTTCACCCATCGTGAAGATACCCAGGAACTGATCGCCGCGGCCAAGACCGCTGCCGACAACGAGACCCTGGTCAAGGACCTCAAGGAGACCGTCCGCATCCTCTTCGACGAGACCGTAGACCTGTACACCGTGGCCATCACCTACAACACCGCCGTCACCAGCCCCAAGCTCCACGGCGACTACGGCGTTGTCCTCGGCAACCGTGCCACCTGGCATGAGCTGTGGAAGGAGAACTGATCCTGAAGGATCTCTCCCGACCCCAACACATGTTCGACGTAATGTGAAACAAGACAGGGCATGTGCCGCAACGAGCGCATGCCCTGTCGGCTATGTACGAATACTCCAAGAAGGCGGTGACAAGCGTGGGACGATTCATTCTTAGGCGGCTGGGGATTTCTCTCCTGGTCGTGCTCATGGTCTCCATCCTCTCGTTTGCTCTGGTGAAGATACTGCCCGGCGATCCGGCCCTGCTGGCTATGGGTACGGAGGCGACGGACGCGGAGATCGCGGCTTTCCATGAGAAATACAATCTGGACAAGCCCATGGTCACCCAGTATTTCATCTGGATCAACGGGGTGCTCCACGGGGATCTGGGGGACTCCATCAAGTTTTACCGGCCAGCGGCGGACTGCATCTTTGAGCGGCTGCCCCGGACCATCTCCATCGGTTTGCCTGCCCTGATCATCGCCAGTGTATTGGGCATCGTATTCGGCATCATCAGCGCCGTGCGGCGAGGCAAGCTCATCGACAACATCATCACGTTCCTCTCCACCATCGGCCTGGGCGCGCCCCAGTTCTGGCTGGGCATCCTGGCCATCTACGTGTTCGGATTGAAGCTGGACCTGCTGCCTCTTTCGGGCTATGTGGCCCCGTCGGAGAACTTCGGCCAGTACGTGTACTACGCCATACTGCCCGTAAGCATCCTGGCATTCAGCCTCCTCGCCTCCGTAGCCCGGCAGACCCGGTCCAACATGCTGGAGGTCATCAACCAGGACTACATCCGCACCGCCCGGGCCAACGGCCTTTCCGAAGGACGGGTCATCTATAAGCACGCGCTGAAGAACGCCCTCATCCCAGTCATCACCACCATCGGCCTGCAGGTCCGCGTCATCTTCGGCGGCTCGCTGATGATCGAGCAGGTGTTCAACATCGCGGGCATCGGCTCCCTCATCACCACGGCCATCCAGGGCCGTGACTACATGGTCATCCAGGGCTGCGTGCTGATCATCTCCGTGTTCGTGGTCCTGGTGAACCTGGTCATCGATCTTCTGTACGGGTTCGTCGATCCTCGAATCCGCAAATCCTGGAGGTGAGCAGCATGGCAGAGAATACGAACATCAAAACCCCGAAAAAGCGGAGCAACACCGCCCGCTTCTTCCGCGTCTTCTTCAGCCGCGGCTTCACGACCAAGATCTGCTTCGCCATCCTGATCATCCTGGTCCTGGCAGCCGTGTTCGCGCCCCTGATCTGCAAGTGGATCGGCTTCGACCCCTATCAGCAGGACCTGTTCAATATGCTCAAGCCCCCCTCCAAGACCCACCTGCTGGGCACGGACAACATCGGCCGTGATACCCTGGCGCGCCTGGTCTACGGCGCTCGGGTGTCGCTGCTGACCGGTATCCTCTCCAGCATCTGGGCCGCCATCGTGGGCACCTTCATCGGCCTTGCGGCAGGGTACGTGGGCGGCTGGGTCAACACCACCGTCATGCGGATCACCGACGCCTTCATCGCCATCCCGCCCATCATCTTCACCATGGTCCTTTCCTCCATGGTCAAGGGGAATCTGCTGGGATTGTCCCTGGTCATCGGCGTGTCCATCATGCCCAGCTACATCCGTATGGTGAACTCCCTGGTGGCGAGCTTGAAGGAGAACGACTACGTGATCGCCGCCCGGCTGGTGGGCCAGAACGATCTGGTCATCATGATCAAGCATCTGCTGCCCAACTGCCTGGCGTCCCTCATCGTCACCTTCACCATGAACGTGGGCACGGCCATCATGCTGGAGTCCACGCTGAGCTACCTGGGCGTGGGCATCGCGGCCCCCACCCCGGCCTGGGGCGTCATGGTCAGCGAAGGCTATAACTACCTGTTCAACCAGCCCTTGATCGCCATCCTGCCGGGCCTCTGCATCATGCTGGTGGTCATCGCGTTCAACATCTGCGGCGACTCCCTGCGGGATGCCATGGACCCGAGATTGAGAGGGAAACTGTAATGGAAGAAAAGCAAGTATTACTGGACGTCAAGCACCTGCGCACGTCCTTCTTCACGGACTCGGGCGAGGTGAAATCCGTCAACGACGTGAGCTTCCGCGTCAACAAGCAGGAGGTCGTGGCCGTGGTGGGCGAGTCGGGCTCCGGCAAGTCCGTGACCCAGCTGTCCATCCTCCAGCTCATCCAGTCCCCGCCGGGGAAGATCCTGGGCGGTGAGGTCTGGTTCAGGGGCGATAATCTGCTGACCTACGATCAGAAGAAGATGCGGACCGTCCGCGGCAACGGCATCTCCATGATCTTCCAGGAGCCCATGACCAGTCTGAACCCGGTCTACACCGTGGGCAACCAGCTCATGGAGGTCCTGCGGGTCCACCACAAGGGCATGTCCAAGCAGGAGGCCTGGGACCGGGGCGTGAAGGCCCTGGAAGCCGTGGGCATCCCCGACCCCGAGGCCCGTATGAAGAACTACCCCTTCGAGATGTCCGGCGGCATGCGGCAAAGGGTGCTCATCGCCATCGCCGTGGCCTGCTCCAGCGAGCTCATCATCGCGGACGAGCCCACCACCGCCCTGGACGTGACCACCCAGGCCCAGGTCATGGAGCTTCTCATGAGCCTGGTGAAGGAGAACGGCACCTCCATCATCGTGGTGACCCACAACCTGGGTCTCGTGACCCGGTACGCGGATATGATCTACGTCATGTATGCCGGCCGCATCGTGGAGTCCGGTACGGCGGAGACCATCATGAAACATCCCCGGCACCCCTACACCCTGGGACTCATGGCCTCCGTGCCCCGGCTGGACAGCGACAAGGGCGAACAGCTGGTGCCCATCCAGGGCACGCCGCCGAATCTCGCCAAGATGCCGGAGTACTGCTCCTTCTACCCCCGCTGCAAGTACGCCTGCGAGGAGTGTCTGAAGAAGCCTCACCCCAGCCTCAGAGAGGTGGGCGAGGATCACTTCATCGCCTGCCACCTGGACGTGAAAGGAGGCGAAGAGCATGCCTGAGAAGGATATCCTGCTTCGGGTGGAGAACCTGAAGATGTACTTCCCCGCCGAGAAGACCCTGGGCGGAAAGGTGACCAACTACGTGAAGGCCGTGGACGACGTGTCCTTCGAGGTGGAGCGGGGCAAGACCTTCGGCCTGGTGGGCGAGTCGGGCTGCGGTAAGACCACCACAGGCAAGTGCATCCTGCGCATCAACAACCCCACCGGCGGCCATATCTACTACAAGGGGATGGACCTGGCTACGGCGTCCAAGGCGGAGATCAAGAAGATCCGCCGGGAGATCCAGCTGATCTTCCAGGACCCCTACGGTTCCCTGAACCCCCGCCAGTCCTGCGGCGATATCCTGCGGGAGGCCATCGTCCTCGGCCCCGGCCGCCACGATTCCAAGAAGACCCGGGAACGGGTGGCGGAGCTCCTCAGCATCGTGGAGCTGCTGCCGGAGATGGCGGAGCGGTACCCCCACGAGCTCTCCGGCGGACAGCGGCAGCGGCTGGGCATCGCCAGAGCCCTGGCCTGCGACCCGGAGCTCATCGTCTGCGACGAGCCTGTGTCCGCGTTGGACGTGTCCATTCAGGCCCAGGTCATCAACCTGTTCCAGAAGATCCAGAAGGAACTGGGCCTCACCTACGTGTTCATCGCCCACGACCTGGCCGTGGTCCGGCATATCGCGGACAAGATCGGCGTCATGTACCTCGGCCACATCGTGGAGACCATGGACGCGGAGGAGATCTTCACCAGCCCCCGGCACCCCTACACCAAGGCGTTGCTGTCCGCCGTGCCCATCACGGACTACGACGTGGAGCGGTCCCGGCAGCGGATATTGCTGGAGGGTGAGGTGCCCAGCCCCCTCCACGCCCCCAAGGGCTGTCCCTTCAACCCCCGTTGTGTCTACGCCACGGATATCTGTCGGACCGAAGTGCCCGCCCTGCAGGACACCGGCTGCGGTCACTGCGTGGCCTGCCATAACCTGGAGGCCGCTGAAAAAGACAAGTAAGCCTGCATGAATAAGAAGCTCAAAGTGATTCTGGCGATCCTGGCCATGGCCTTCATCAACCTGGCCGCCTCCGCCACATCGCCGGCCCTGGCGACGATCTCCCGAAGCTTTCCGGGATCGTCGCCTGTGGCTATTGCGTCCATAGCGACCCTATCCTCCCTGACGGCGGTCCCCTGCACCATCCTCTCCGGCATGATCGTGGGGCGGCGGGTGAAGTTCAGGACGTTGACCGCCGTGGGGCTCCTCGTCACTTGTCTGGGCGGACTCTTACCCGTGTTCGCCGGGAGCGTAGGCGAGATACTGGTGGGTCGGGCCATCCTGGGCGTGGGCACGGGGCTCATCGCGCCCATCACCAGCACGTTGGTCCTGTACCTCTTCTCCGGGGACGACGTACCGAAGATGCTGGGCCGCAACGCCATGTCCACCAACATAGGCGCGGTGATCTTCCAGCTTTTGGGCGGGTACCTGTGCAACTACAGCTGGCGGATGCCGTTTTTCGCGTACCTCGCGGTGCTGCCGGTGCTGATCATCGTCCTCCTTTGCCTGCCGGAGCCCGAGAAAGGGCCCGCCGAAACACGGCAGAAGCTGGAGCTCGGAAAGGTGCTGACCTGGCATGTGGCGGGCTGGGGCCTGTTCAATGCGGCGCACATGATCTTCTTTTACCCCATAGTCACGGAGATGTCGGGGGTCGTGCTGAACAACGGGTTCGGCGACGCCACTATGGCTGCCGTGATCCTGTCGGTGCTCACGGGGGCCGGCGTCCTGGGCGGGTACCTCTTTTATCCCATCCACCGCCGCTGGGGCCTCGCCACCTTCAGCGCGGGGTTCGGGCTGTGCGCCGCCGGATACGCGCTGCTGCTGGCAGCGGGCAGTGCCCTGGGGCTGCTCCTGGCTGCGGCGGTGTTCGGGGTGGGGTATGGGCTTCTGGCGCCTACTTTCACCTACTATCTGGGCGTGCCTTTGCAGCCGGAGCTGCGGGCTGCGTCGCTGTCCATGTACCACATATTCACCTCCCTGGGCAGCTTCGGCTCCGCCTTTGTGCTGAGCTTCCTGCGGCAGCTCCTGGGCAGCGTCCACGAGCGCTTCTCCTTTATGGCCGGGTTGGGGTTCTACGTGCTATCTGCTGTGTTTGTACTTTTTTTCTCTTTGTACAAAGAGAAAAAAAGTACCAAAAAAAGAGAAACTTATTCGGGATAATAGATGTCGTATACGTTACGACTTATCCCAATCAAAAGTTCTTTGGTTGCACCTTTCTTACAAGAAAGGTGCGAGCTTTTAATAGCAACCTTATGAAAAACAACGACCAAAACCTGGATGCCATGCTGCACCTTCCGGACGGAAGGCTGTTGCTGCGCCTGTCGGTGCCCATCATCGCGTCGCTGATGGTCCAGGGCCTCTACAGCCTGGTGGACAGCATCTTTCTGGCGCGCCTGGGCGAAACAGCCCTGTCCGCGGTGTCGTTGTCCTTCGTGGTCCAGACCCTGGCCGCCTCCTTTTTCTCCGGCATCGCCACGGGCATCAACGCCCTTCTCTCCCGCGCTTTGGGCCGCCGTGACCCGGACGGCGCCCGGCGGGTGGCCGCCAGCGGCTTCCTGGTCCAGGGCCTGTTCGTGCTCCTCTTTACCCTGTTCGGTCTCTTCGGCACCCGGCTCTACTTCGCCCGGTCCACCACCGACGAGGCGGTCATGGCCCTGGGTGTCCAGTATTTGGCCCCCTGCATGGCCCTGGTCCTGTTCTCTGCGGCGCAGGTGACGCTGGAGCGGACGCTGCAAGCCACGGGCATCACCAAATACGTCCTCTACGTCCACCTGGCCGGCACCGCCGTGAACCTTGTATTGGACCCCATCCTGATCTTCGGGTACCTGGGTTGCCCGGCCCTCGGCGTGGCCGGCGCCGCCTATGCCACCATCCTGGGCCAGCTGGCGGCTGCAGCCCTGGCACTGTGGTTCAACGTCCGGCATAACGCCGCCCTGTTCCGGGGCATCGCCCGGGTCCGCCCCTCGGGGCAGCTCATGGGCGAGGTGTGCAAGATCGGCATCCCCTCCGCTATGGTGGGCATCGCCTCCGCCCTGGGCAACTACTGCATCAACCGTATCCTGATCGACTTCTCCCCCACCGCCAACGCCGCTTTCGGCGTCTACACCAAGGTCCAGGCTGTGGCGGTGCTGCCCGTCCAGGGGCTGTCCATGGGCCTCGTGACCCTGCTCTCCTTCTTCTACGGCCGCCGGGATCTCACCAGGTTCCGGGGCACGCTGCGGACCGGCGAGCGGTATTTAGGCCTGTGGGGTCTTACCTGTGTGATCCTGTTCACGGCCTTTCCCCGGCTCCTCATGGCCGCTTTCTCGCCCACGGAGCAGATGCTGCGAGTGGGCCTGCCCGCCTTTCGGATCATCGGCACCACGTACCTCTTCTCCAGCCTCATGACCGGCTGCAACGCCTACTTCCAGACCACGGGCAAGAGCGTCTATCCCCTGATCATCTCCCTGTCCCGGCAGGTGCTGGTCCGCATCCCGGTAGCGCTGTATCTCGCCACCCTGGGCGTCATGGATTGGATCTGGTGGTGCTGGCCCGTGTCGGAGATCGTGTCCGACCTGGTGTGCCTGGGCCTGTTCCTCCACGCCTACCGACCCTTTTTGCGCACGTTTCCCAAAAATACTATAGAAATGGAGTGAAACATCATGGAATTCGGAACCATCGGCAACGAGTACAAGTACGACCTCGGCAACGCGGCTTTCCAGACCGCCTTCGCCTTCCTACATAGGAAGGACCTTGCTGACCTCCCCGAGGGATGGATCGAGCTCGACCACGGCGTCCGCGCCAGCGTCCAGCACTACGCCACCATGGACCCGGCCACCCTGTCCTTCGAGACCCACGAGAAGTTCTTCGATATCCAGTACCTGGTCCGGGGCGACGAGTACCTGGGCGTCTGCACCCGCCAGGGGCTGACGGTGAAGACCCCCTACGACACGGCCAACGACGTGACCTTCTACCACGACCCAGCCCGCGCCGGGCAGGTGCTCCTCCACGGCGGAGACTACGTGATCTTCGCCCCCGAGGACGCCCACAAGCCCCGCTGCTGGGTGGACGGGGCCCTGGCCGTGAAGAAGATCGTCGTGAAGGTTCCGGCAAATTAAGGAAAGAAATAAAACACGCACCCTTTCTTGTAAGAAAGGGTGCAAACCCAAAGAACTTTAAGAAGGGGTATTGCTATCCTTGCGATAGTTTTACCCCTTCTTAAGTTTCTCTTTTTTGGGTCCCTTTTTTCTCTTTGTATAAAGAGAAAAAAGGGACAATATAACAGTCGTTAGAACCTAAAATATGCTGCCGCGTTCTTGTAGCAGATGCCCTCCACGATGGTCCGAAGGGCCTTCTCGTCGTTGGGGTATTCGCCCTTCTCCACCCAGTTGCCGACGAGGTTGCAGAGGAGGCGGCGGAAGTACTCGTGCCGGGTGTAGGAGAGGAAGCTGCGGGAGTCGGTGAGCATGCCCACGAAGGCAGCGAGAGCCCCCTCGCTGGCCAGGGTGGTCATCTGGTCCAGCATGCCCTTCTCGTGGTCGTTGAACCACCAGGCGCTGCCGTGCTGGATCTTGCCCCGGGCCTCGGGTCCCTGGAAGCAGCCGATGATGGTGCCGATGGCCGCGTTCTCCGTGGGATTCAGGGAGTAGAGGATGGTCCTGGGGAGCTCCCTCGTCTCCGCCAGGGCATTCAGGAACCCCACCAGCTCCTTCAGCGGCGAGGGGTCGCCGATGGAATCCACGCCCGTGTCGGGGCCCAGGAGCCGGTAGATGTACTGGTTGTTGTCCCGGATGCAGCCAAAGTGGAGCTGCATGGCGATGCCGTACTTGGCGTAGCAGCGGCCCAGCATCAGCAACAGACCGGTCTTGAACTGTTTCTGCTCCAGGGCCGTGGGCATCTCGCCCGCCAGGCGCTTGGCGAAGATGGCCTCCAGCTCCGCGTCCGTGGCGGGAGCGTATGGCACGGACTCCACGGCGTGATCGCTGACCCGACAGCCCAATGACACGAAGAATTGGAGCTTCTCCTGCAGGACCTTCACGAGCTCGGCGTAGTTCTTGGGACTATCCAGCTTAGCAAGATACTCGAGATACTCCGGCTTCTCCAGGTTCATGGCCTTGTCGGGCCGGAAGCTGGGCAACACCTTTACGGCAAAGCCGTCCGCAGCGATCTTCTGATGCCACTCCAGGCTGTCCGCGGGGTCGTCGGTGGTGCAAATGACCTTCACGTTGGACTTGACGATCAGGTTCCGGGCGGAGAAGTCAGGCTGGCGCAGCTTCTCGTTGCACAGATTCCATACCTCCTCGGCGGTGTCGCCGTTCAAGATACCCTCATAGCCGAAGAACCGGCGGAGCTCCAGATGGCTCCAGTGATAGAGGGGGTTCCCGATGGCCAGGGACAGGGTCTCGGCCCACTTCTGGAACTTCTCCCTATCCGTGGCGTCGCCGGTGATGAACTTCTCGTCCACGCCGAAGGAGCGCATGAGCCGCCACTTGTAGTGGTCGCCCCCCAGCCAGACCTGGGTGATGTTCTCGAACTGCCG
>JBGVAK010000184.1:0-9624 GCA_045224495.1 Christensenellales bacterium | reverse complement strand
GCAGCGGCCCACGCCCTCGGCCACCACGATGACGAAGTGGCGCTTGCCCCGGTACTTGCCCTGGCGGACCCGCTCGATCACGTCCCGCTCGAAGTCCACCGGGAACTCGGGGACCAGGATGGCCGTGGCGCCCACAGCGAGGCCCACGTAGACCGCCAGGTGCCCCGCGTGCCGGCCCATGACCTCCACGATGCTGGCCCGCTCGTGGGACTGCATGGTGTCTGAGAGCTTGTCGATACACTCGATGGCCGTGTTGGCCGCCGTGTCAAAGCCGATGGTGTAGTGGGAGCAGCCGATGTCGTTGTCGATGGTGGCGGGGACGCCCACGGTGTTGACCCCCGCGGCGGACAGCTTCTCGGCGCCCCGGAAGGTGCCGTCGCCGCCGATGGCGATGACGCCGTCGATGCCCGCGTAGCGGCAGGTGCGGACGGCCTGCTCCACGCCCTCGGGCGTGGTGAACTCCTTGCAGCGAGCGGTGTAGAGGATGGTGCCGCCCCGATCGCTCAGGTTGTTCACGGAGCGGGCGTCCATCTCGAAGGTGTCCCCCTGGATGAGGCCGTTGTAGCCCCGATGGATGCCCACGGGGGTGATGCCGTGCTGCAGACAGTTGCGGACCGCGGCGCGGATGGCCGCGTTCATGCCGGGAGCGTCGCCCCCGCTGGTGAGAATGCCGATACGTCTTACGATCTTATCCATGATCCTGTACCTTGGCCAGTGTAAAACTTGGTCCCCCTCTGTTGAAATTATTGTGCAGCGAGCTCCTCGTAGAGCCGCTTGTAGACCAGTGCCGACTTATGCCAGGAGAAGTCCGTGGCCATGGCGCGGCGGACCAGCCGGTCCCACAGCGCCTCGTCGTGGAAGTAGCCCACCGCCCGCTCGATGGTATAGAGCATATCGTGGGCGTTGTAGTTGGAGAAGGAGAAGCCGTTGCCCTCGTCGGTGTACACGTTGAAGGGCATGACGCTGTCCTTGAGGCCGCCGGTCTCCCGGACGATGGGGATGGAGCCGTAGCGCATGGCGATCATCTGAGAGAGGCCGCAGGGCTCGAACTGGCTGGGCATAAGGAACATGTCCGTGCCGGCGTAGACCCGGTGGGCCAGGGCTTCGTTCATCTCCACCCGGGCGGCCACCCGGCCGGGATACTTCCCCTGGGCGGCGCGGATGAAGTCCTCGTAGTGCTGGTCGCCCTTGCCCAGGAACACGATCTGCACGTCCTGGCGCATGATGTCGTCCAGCACCCGCTCGATGAGGTCCAGGCCCTTCTGGGCGGTGAGCCGGGCGATGAAGCCCATGAGGGCCGCCTCCGGCCGCACCTCCAGACCGCACTCCTGCTGCAGGTCCGCCTTCAAAATGGCCTTGCCTCGCCGATTGTCGGCGCTGAAGGTGACGCGGAGGAACCTGTCGCCTTCCGGGTCGAAGGCGTCGGTGTCGATGCCGTTCAATATGCCGGAAAGCACGTTCTGCCGCTTCTTCATGAGACCGTCCAGCCGCTCGCCGTAGTAGGCGGATTTGATCTCCTCCGCGTAGGTGGGGCTTACGGTGGTGACCCGATCGGAGAAGACGATGCCGCCCTTCATGCAGGAGAGGAGGCCGTAGAACTCCAGATTCTCCGGGGAGAAATACCCCTCGTTGAGACCTAGGTAGGTGTTGAGCCAATGGAAGTCGAAGAGGCCCTGGAACTTCAGATTGTGGATGGTATAGACCGCACGGATGGCCCGATACCGTTCGTCGATGCCGTACTGGGCCCTGAGGAGCACGCTCAAGAGGCCGCACTGCCAGTCGTTGCCGTGGAGGATGTCCGGGAACCAGCCTATCCGGGGCAGGGCCTCCAGGATGGCCCGGCAGAAGAAGGCGTAGCGATAGCCCTCGTCCTGGTCGCCGGTGTAGACCCGATCGCCGCCGAAGAGGGCCAGGTTGTCCACGAAGTAGTACCGGACCCCGTTCTCCACGATGGTGTCGATGCCGCAGTAGATGCGGTCGCCCCCCATGAGCACGGTGAAATCCGTCACGTGCTCCATGGAGCAGATGTAGGTGTAGGGGATCAGCCGATACTTGGGGATGATCACCCGCACGTCCAGACCCTCCTGGTTGAGGGCCACGGGCAGGGCGCCCACCACGTCCGCAAGGCCACCGGTCTTGATGAAGGGCATGGCCTCGCTGGCGCACAGGAGCACCTTCAACGGCTGGGGCGCAGGCTGAGGCTCGGGCTGCTTCTTGGTCCGCGGCTTGCGGGCGGGCTTCTTCTCCGCCGCCGGCTCAGCCGCCGGGGCCGGTTCGGCCGCCAAGGCAGGATCCAAAGCCGGGGCTTCTTTGCGGGCCACGATCTTCGCGTCGGAGGTGCGGGCCCGCTTGACGGGTTTTGCTGCAGTGCTCATACGGTTTGATTCTTTCTGATCACGATGGGGAAGCTGTCGTAGCCCTGAAGGCTCCGACCCGGCAGGATCTTCACGCCCTTATCCAGGATCACGTGATCGAGGAGGGTGTTCTCTCCCAGCTCGGATCCCTGCATGATGATGCTGTTGAAGACGCGGGCGCCGGGCTTCACGTGGACGCCGCGGAAGAGGACGCAGTTCTCCACCTGTCCCTCGATGATGCAGCCGTCGGCCACCAGGGAGTTCTTCACCTGAGCGCTGACGGAGTAGCGGGCGGCCACCTCGTCCTTGACCTTGGTGTAGATGGGGTGCCGAGGATTGAACAGGTCCGCCTGCACGTCGGGGTTCAGCAGGGCCATGTTGCCGGCGAAGTAGTTCTCGATGGACTCGAGGCGGGCGATGAAGCCGTCGAACTTGTAGCCCATGATGTTGAGGGTCCGGCACTTCTTCAGCAGGATGTCCCGATGGAAGTCGTACTCGCCCCGGGCGAAAGCCTCCTCCACCAAGTACTCCAAAAGCTCCTTCTTCAGGATCATGACGTCACAGCTGCGATTGGCGCTGCGGGGACGGTAGGCGTCCAGCTCCATCTCGACGACCCGGCCCTTCTCGTCCATGATGAGCCTCAGATCCTGGCTCTGCTCCTCGGGCCGGAGGGACCCGTCCTCCGCGTAGAGGATGGTCACGTCCGCCCCGGTAGCGATGTGCTGCTCCATCATGGGCACCAGATCCACGTTCATGACGTTTCTGGCCCAGGAGAGGATCACATAGTCGTCCGAGGTGCGGCGCACGTAGCCGATGACGGAACAGATGGCGTCCACGGCGCCCCGAAAGACGCCGGCGTTGTCCTTGGTCATGAAGGGCGGCAGGATGAAGAGGCCCTCCCGCTTTCTATGCAGGTCCCACTCTTTGCCGGAGCCCAGATGGTCCATGAGGGAGTGGTAGTTCTTCTCGGTGATAAGGCCCACGCTGGTGATGCCGGCGTTGACCAGGTTGGAAAGGATGAAGTCGATGGCGCGATACCGGCCGCCGAAGGGGATCGCCGCCGTGGAGCGGGACAGGGTCAGATCCTTCAGCCGGGTGGTCCGTTCGCCGGTGACGATGAGGCCGAATGCGTTGTTGATCATAGCTTACGCCTCCTTTGCAGGCTGGTGGGGGTTCTCGGCGTTGACCACGGAGCCCTTGGCAAGATACGCCCGGGCGGGGATGGTCACGTCGTTGCCGATGAGGGTGATATCGCCGGTGAGCTTGTTGTTCACCTTCTCGCCGGGACGGACGGGACCGCCCACGATGCAGAAGTCGCCGATGACGGAGTTCTCGCCTACGATGGCCTTGTCCACGGTGACGCTCTTGCCCACCACAGAGTTGGGGAAGATGATGCTGTCCTTCACCACGGCCCCCTTCTCGATGCGGGCGCCGGAGAAGATGACGGAGTTGGTCACCGTGCCCTCCACCACCGCGCCTTCGGACACCAGGGAGTTGGTGACCTGGGCCGTGAGGCTCACGTAGTGGGGCGGCATGACCGCGTTGCGGGTGTAGATGCGCCAGCTGTCGTCGTCGAGATCCAGCACGGGCTTTTGGCCCAGCAGGTCCATGTTGGCCTCCCACAGGCTCTGGATGGTCCCCACGTCCCGCCAGTACCCCTCGAAGGGATAGGCCACCATGACCTCGCCGCTGTTGAGCATGGCGGGGATGATGTTCTTGCCGAAGTCGTTGCTGGAGTTGGGATCGGCGTCGTCGGCCTCCATGTAGGCCCTGAGCTTCTTCCAGTCGAAGATATAGATGCCCATGGACGCCAGGTTGCTCTTGGGCTCCTTGGGCTTCTCCTCGAAGGACTCGATGAAGCCGTTCACGTCGGCGTTCATGATGCCGAAGCGGTGAGCCTCCTCCCAGGGCACCTGGAGGACGGCGATGGTGGCCGCCGCCTTCTTCTGGCGGTGGAAGCTGAGCATCTTGGCGTAATCCATCTTATAGATGTGGTCGCCGGAGAGGATGAGTACATAGTCGGGGTCATACTGGTCCACGAACTCCCGGTTCTGCCAGATGGCGTTGGCGGTGCCGCTGTACCAGTGGCCGTTCTCGCCTTCGGTCACATAGGGGGGCAGCACGAAGACGCCGCCGTAATTGCGGTCCAGGTCCCAGTGCTGGCCGGTGCCCAAATAGGAATTCAAGGCCAGGGGACGGTACTGGGTCAGCACGCCCACCGTGTCGAAACCGGAGTTGACACAGTTGCTGAGGGGGAAGTCGATGATCCGATACTTGCCGCCAAAGGGGACGGCAGGCTTGGCCATATTGGAGGTGAGTACGCCCAGTCGGCTGCCCTGGCCGCCGGCTAAGAGCATGACCACGATCCGTTTTTTCATCCTTGAGTCACATCCTTTCCGTCGTTGTTCTTGGTGAATTTAAAGTACATACCGCAGAAGGGGAACAGGTCCACCTTGATCTCATAGGGGAATCGGCCGCCCGCCGGGGCCTTCTTCGTCAGAAGGGCCTTGTTCTTTTCCGGCGGCAGCTCGCCGGTGGAGAACACGGGGGCAAAGGAGCCTGCCTCGGGCACGGGCATGGGGTAGCCAAGCCGCTCCACGGGGGTGAAGTTGAACACGCACAGCAGCGTTTCCTCCTTGCTCTTGCGGAGGAAGGAGACCACGGAGGCGTCCTTGTCGTCCACCACGGACCACTCGAAGCCATCCCAGCCGTCGTCCCGCTCGTAGAGGGCAGGATTGTCTTTATAAAAACGGTTGAGGCCCCGGACGAATTTGCGATACTCGTCGTGCTTGGGGTAGGAGAGCAGGAACCATTCGAGACTCTCATAGAACCGCCACTCGATGAAGGTGCCCAGCTCCATCCCCATGAAGGTGAGCTTCTTGCCCGGATGGGCCATCTGGTAGGTGTCGAGGAGCCGCATCTGCTGGAACTTTTCCTCGTAGGTGCCGGGCATCTTGTTCAGCATGGATTTCTTCCCGTGGACCACCTCGTCGTGAGAGAAGGGGAGCACGTAATGCTCGGAGAAGGCGTAGGTGAGGCTGAAGGTCAGCTTGCTGTGATGATACTGGCGGTAGATGGGGTCCATGGCCATGTAGGAGAGCATGTCGTTCATCCAACCCATGTTCCACTTGAAGTCGAACCCCAGGCTGTCGTCGTGCTTGTTGGTGACCATGGGGAAGGCGGTGCTCTCCTCGGCGATGAGGAGCTTGCGGCCCTTGAGACTGTGGACCGCCCAGGAGAGATGCTTGAAGAGGGCGATGGCGGAAAGGTCCTCCCGGCCGCCGTTGCAGTTGGGGAGCCAATCGCCGTTTTCCCGGCCGAAGTCCATATAGAGCATGCAGCTGACCGCGTCCACCCGAAGGCCGTCCATGTGGCACTCCTCCAGCCAGTAGACCGCGCTGGAGGAGAGGAAGCTCCGGACCTCCGGCTTGCCGTAGTCGAAGAGGAGGGTCCCCCACTGCCTCATGTCGCCCCGGCGAGGATCGCCGTATTCATAGCAGGGGGTGCCGTCAAAGAGCCGAAGGCCCTGATCGTCCCGGGTGAAGTGAGCGGGGACCCAGTCCATGATGACCGCGATGCCCCGCTGGTGGGCCTGGTCCACGAAGTACTTGAGGTCGTCCGGGTTCCCGTACCGGCTGGTGGCGGCGAAGTAGCCCGTGACCTGATAGCCCCAGCTAGGATCGTAGGGGTACTCCATGAGGGGCATGACCTCGATGTGGGTGTAGCCCATATCCTGGACATAGGGCAGGAGCTCGTCGGCCAGCTGCCGATAGGTAAGCCCCTCCTTCCAGCTGCCCAGGTGGCACTCGTAGATGTTCATGGGACCCGTGTGGGCGTCCTTGTGGCCTGCGATATAGGCCTCGTCCTTCCAGGGGTAGGGGTCCGGGTCGTAAACCAGGGAGCAGGTGCCGTACTTCTCACACATGCGGCCATAGGGATCCGTCTTCATGATGACGGAGCCGTCGCAGCGGGTCACCACATACTTGTACTTCTGGAAGGGCTGCGCGTTTTCGATGATAGCTTCCCACAGCCCGTCGGGCCGGCGCCAGGCGGGGTTTTGGGTGTAGCTCCAGTCGTTGAACTCTCCGGCTACGGTGACGAAACGAGCGTTGGGCGCCCAAACCACGAAGCGGAAGCCCCGCTCCGCCTTATGGCAGCCCAAAAACTGGTAAGCACGGATACACCGGCCTTCGTAGAAATCTTTGATCTGTTCGGTCATATTTTCCCCCCAGTGTATAGTTTCCCTAAGTGTACATATATAATATCATCCTTCGCGGGATTTGCCAATACCAAACTTCCATGTGGGAAGCGCAAATCATGCCGCTGACAAACGATTCGGGCTGCGCCTCTGATCTGATGCAGCACGTCATGGATGCCCGGGTACTTGTCGCCCCGGACAAATGATGCTATACTACCCTCAAATGAAGCTGACACGGGAAAACTGGATACGCTACGGCTCCCTGACGGTGGCGCTGATGATCGTTGCGCTGAGTCTGGTCCTGTGGGCCCTGCTGCGGGCGCCGGGCCAGCTGGAGGCCGGCGTCGCCCAGCCCCGGATCACGCCCACCCCTGAGCCCACGCCTACCCCCGCCACGGCGGAGCTGCGGGTGACCCCGCCGCCCACGCCCTTCCTGGTCCAGGTGGTGCGCAACTATCCGCCGGAGGCTCTGGACCTGGTGGCCGACGGAAAGGTGCTCTACACGGCGGAAAACGCCGAAGCCGCCCAGACCGCTTTGGACCGGTACCTCGCCGAGAACGCCAGCCAGGGGCTCCAGCCCAACGAACGGCTCATCAAAGCCGGATTCGACCAAAAGCTGACTCTGGAGGAACCCTCCGGCAAGGGGGAGCTGCTGACCATAGACGAGGCCGTGAACACCCTGAAAGCGGACGATACCCTGTTGCCCATCGTGCGGACCGTGGTCCGCTGCGTCATCGAGCGGGGACCGCTGGAGACGGAAGTTCGGGAGAACGCCGCCCTGCCCCAGGGCAGCCGCATCTATCGGAACGTGGGGGTCTGTCCCTATATCCTCTCCTATTATGAGACCGTGTACCGGGGCCAGGCCGCCTTCTCCGAGGTGAAGACCAACGAATTCGCCGTGGGTCCGGGCAATATGGATCGGATCGTGGAGAACGGGAGCATGGCCGTGGGAGAAGCGTCCGCTAAGGCCGGAGCGCCCGTCGTGGCCCTGGAAGGCTTTTCACCCATATGGCCCGTGGACGGGACCGTTTCCGGCTCCTTCGGCCTTACCGACGAGGGTACCATGCGCTACGGCGTGGAGATCACCGCCGAGAGCTTCGCCCGGATCATGGCCCCCGAGGAGGGCGTGGTGGTCTACTGTGCCAAGCGGGGGGATATGGGCCTGGTCATCGACATCCTGCACGATGAGACCGGCGCCCTGTCCCGGATCATCGGCTGCGATCGGGCGTTGGTGGAGCTGTATCAGCGGGTGAAGCGGAGCGAACAGGTGGGCGTCATGCCCGAACCCATCGGCAGCCGCCTGGTGAGCATCCGCTACGAGCTGCTGGTGAACGGCGTCCCCGTGAACCCAGAGAAGTATTTGCCAAAGAAATGATTCTTTTGCCGCTTTTTCTTTTCGGGCTGAAAAGAAAAAGCGGCGCAAAAAGAAAAGCTTAAGAAAGGTTGATTTGACAACTTCTTAAGCTTCTTTTCTTCTTAAAGTTCTTTCGGTTGCACCCTTTCTTTCAAGAAAGGGTGCGTGCTTTCAATAATCCCTTTTAATCTAAAATCGTGTGCAATATGGCCAGGTAGCCGTCCACGGCGTCATAGAGGTCCTTGAGGGCGATGTGCTCGTCCACGGTGTGGGCCAGGTTCTCCCGGGAGGGGCCGTAACCGAAGGTGGGGATGCCCGCTTCGCCCGCGTAATAGCTGCCGTTGGTGCAGAAGCTGTAGCCGGTGATCTGGGGCTTCAGTCCCCGTTCCTCCATGGCCGCCTTCACCCGTAGCACCCGTTCGTCGGCGGCGAACCACCAGGGCGCGAAGAACCGCTCCGCCTCCACGGTCTCGCCGGCGGAGCAGGTGGCGCTGCCCAGGGGATAGGACACCCGGGCCTGGAGGGTGGGATCGCGGCGCTTTTGCTCATCGATGATGGCCTCTATGGGCGCCAGGACGCTCTCCCTGGTCTCCCCCACCAGCAGCCGCCGATCGAAGGTGGCCCGACAGTAGTGGGGCACCACGGATGCGCCGGGGTAGGGGGCAGACTTGATGTCCGTCAGCACCAGGATGCCGTCCCCCACCATCCGGGGGTCCTTGGTGGGCGGGAGCTTCAAGATCTCGTTAATGAGGGCGCACATGTGGGCGGCGGCGTTGACGCCCTTTTCCGGGTTGGCGCTGTGGCAGGGCACGCCGAAGGTCTCCAGCACGATCTCTGCCCGGCCCCGCTGGGAGAGCTTCAGATTCCCCTCGGAGGCCTCGCCGATGACGACCAGGTCCGGCCGGATGCGCTTTGCCACCTCCTTGGCGCAGACGCCCTCGAAGCACTCCTCCTGGACCACCCCGGCAAACCAGAGCTCCCCGGCAAAATCCCGGCCCCTCTCCCGGAGGTATTGGGCGGCGGCTACGGCGAAGGCGGCGTCTGCCCCCTTCATGTCGCTGGTGCCCCGGCCGTAGAGCTTCCCGTCCCGGATTACGGGCTCGAAGGGAGGCGTGGTCCAGTCCCCCGCGTTGTCGGCGGGCACGGTGTCCATATGGCCGTCGAACAGGAGCCGGACGCCAGGCCGAGCCCCGGCCACGCCGGCCACCAGGTCCCCGTACCGGTCGATCTCCATGGTGGAAAAGCCGTTTTGGGCTAAATACTCCTTCAAAATGTCCGCCACCCCCTGCTCCTGGCCGGACAGGCTGGGGCAGGCGACGAGCCGCTGCAAAAGGTCCAGGGTCTCTTGCTGCAAAGATTCGCTGATCATTTTTTACCCTCCAATACGTTTCCTGCTTGCACGCTGGTGAGCCGCCCGTTCTCCAGGGCGATCCGGCCGTTCACGATCACATAGTCCATGCCCTCGGCCCGCTGCGCCGGCTGATCGTAGGTGGCGGTCACGTGGACCCGCTTCGGGTCGAACACCAGCACGTCCGCGTCCGCGCCCAGGGCGATGCGGCCCTTGTCCTTTAGCCCGTACCGGTCCGCCGGCCGCCGGGTCATCCGGTTCACGGCCTCCGGCAGCGTCAGGGCGTGCCGCCCGTTCACGTAGGTCTCGATTACCTGGCTGAAGGCCCCGTAGACCCGGGGGTGGAGCTTCCCGCCGGTGGGGAAGGTGG
>JBGVAK010000183.1:0-19204 GCA_045224495.1 Christensenellales bacterium | reverse complement strand
CGCATGTGCGTGAAGGCCGCCTATGAGGCGGGGGCCCGGTCCGTGGTCGTGGACTGGGGCGACGACGCCGTCAGCCGCATGACCTTTTTGAACGCTGCGGACGACGTGTTCGATTCCATCCCCGAGTATCGGGTCCGGTTCAACACGGACTACGCCGAGAAGAATGCCTGCTTCCTGCGCCTGGTGTCCTCCGATCCGGAGAACCTGAAGGGCGTGGACCCCGGCCGCTTGGAGCGGATGCACCGGGCCACAGGTCGGCAGATGAAGCGCTATCGGGAGCTGCTCATGAGCAGCGCCGTCCCCTGGAGCATCGGGGCCCTGGCGTCCCCTTCCTGGGCCAAGCTGGTGTTCCCGGACCTTCCTGAGCAGGAGGCCGTGGCGGCCCTGTGGGAGAGGATCTTCATGGCCGTCCGGGTCACCGGCGACGGCACCGCCGTGGAGAAGTGGCGGCAGCATCAGGAGAACCTGCAGCGGCGGGTGGACATCCTGAACGGCTACGACTTCGATCGGCTCCACTACCGCAGCGCTCTCGGCTCCGACTTCACCGTGGGCCTTTGCCGGGGCCACATCTGGTGCGCCGGCGGCGAGTACACGCCCAATGGCCAGTTCTTCATGCCCAACATGCCCACGGAGGAGATCTTCACCGCTCCCGATCGGAACCGGTGCGAGGGCGTCATCTGCGCCGCCCTGCCCCTCTCTAAGGACGGGAACGTGATCCGGGACATCCGCTTCGTGGTGAAGGAAGGGAAGATCGTGGAGGCTACGGCCTCTCAAAACCAGGAGGTCCTCCAAAAGTCCATCGCCGTGGACGAGGGCGCGTCTCGCTTCGGCGAGGTGGCCTTAGTGCCCTACGATTCCCCCATCAGCAATTCGAAGACTCTCTTCTACAACACCCTCTTCGACGAGAACGCCGCCTGCCACCTGGCCTTCGGCGAGGCGTACCCGATGACCGTCCGGGGGGCCATGGACATGACGGAAGAGGAACGCCTCTCGGCGGGCCTCAACAAGTCCATCGCTCACGTGGATTTCATGGTGGGCACGGCGGACCTCTCCATCGACGGCTACACCCAGGACGGCCGCTGCGTCCACGTGTTTCGGGAGGGCAACTTCGTGTTCTGAGACGATTGACGCCTTCGGAGGGGCCTGGCCCCTCCTTTTTTATGCCTCGTCCATCCGCAGGGGCGCCTCCGCGAAACTGTGAATGAACCTTTAACTTTTTTACCCGTCCCGGGGGATTTCTTGAATTTGAGGGCATAAGGGCGTATACTAAAGCCAAAGTATCCTTATATGCGGGGGAGTGGGGCCTATGGAAGAGGACAGGAGAGTAATGTACACCGTGAAGCACCCGATCCGGCTGGCCATCGTGCTGGTGGTGTCCGTGGGCGTCATTCTGCTGGCCTTGGCCTGGGCCCTGTTTCTCAGCAAGCTGAACCGGCGGACGGCGGATTTGAGCGCCTATACCACCCTGACCCGGTCCGGGGAGACCGTGACGGCGGTGCTGGACGTGGACAGCCTCCTGCTGGATCTGGATCTGCCCGACCCCAAGACGGAGGCGGGCGCCCTGCGCAACGGGGCCGTGAAGGCCCTGCTGGGCATGGAGCTGAGCTTGGCGTTCACCGAGGAGCCGGACGTCATATCTATCACCGCTGACGTGAGCGAGGGGCCCCTTAGGCGCCGGGGCATCGTGTTGAAGGAGAAGAGCTGGACCATGACGGCCAAGGTCCTGCCCAGGACCACCGTGGAGGCGGAGCCCCCTGTGGAACCGGAGCCTGTGGAGCACCCCAAGACCGTCCAGACGGAGGGGTATCTGTCCTCCCTTTTGGACGAGGAGGGGAAGGGGCTGAACCTCAGGAAGGTCCTGGAGCGGGTGCGCTTCGAGCGGGACAGGCTCACCAAGGAGATCTTCGGCAGCAGCGGCAAGACCCAGAAAGCGGGCCAGTGGTTCATGGTCTATCCGGCGGGCAGCGAGCACAAAAACTGCTACCGGGCTGCCTTCACCCTGACGGAGACCGGCATCCAGGAGGGCCGCTCCATCGGCAGCTGCGCCTTCACGGTGGAGGTCTACGACCTCGCGTACCGGTCCGGGACGGGCGTGGAGTTCGGCAGATCCGAGGCGGCCATGTACGACACCCTGGCCGAGGCTATGGATCTGTCCTCTGATTTTGCGGGCTGCGACATGTACGAGCTCACGGGAGGCAGCGTGCTGAGCGTGGGTCGGCCCAGCTTCGACTACAACGGCTTCGTTCGCTTCGTGGGCCTGCCCATGAGCCATCCTTTGCCCGACGGGAGCCTTTGGTCCCCCAGCGCGGACCCTCTGGAGGAGGACGATCTCTGGCGGCTGGTGGGCAACGGGGAATACACCATGCTGGAGCTTCTATCCTTCGTGCGCATGGAGATCCTGGCCCGCCACGGCTATACCTTCCCGGAACCGGATCAGGGGATGTTCCGGGATCATTTCGCGACCTGCAGCTGGTACCGCCCCACCGAGGACGCTCCGGAGCGGTATCTCGATCAGACGGAGCGCCGGAACGTAGAGCTTTTGCGGGAGCTGGAAGCCCTGCTGGAATCATAGTTTGTAATCGTTACGGAGGTATTGTGATATGAAGACGATCCGCACCATCATCGCCACCTTGTCTGTGGTGCTGCTGACCTACGCCCTGGTGGCCTGGTTCAGCGTCCGCCGCAGCGCGGCCTTTATCCAGCGCACCATCTACCAGGGCTTCGACCAGACCTTCGTGGTGGCCCTGGTCATGGGCTGCGCCTTCCTGCTCATCTCGGTCATTTTGACCGTGGCCATCCTGAGCACCGGCGACGACGAGGAGGACGACGAGGAGGAGGACTATCGCCCCCGGCCCCGGACAAGGCCCATCCCCCGGGAGGAGGAGCCCTACCGCCGGGTGAGCCGCAGCATGGAGCAGAGCCGGTCCCGCCGGGAGGAGGAGATCGTGGTCCGTCCCCGGTCCAAGGCGGAACCCCGGCCTCCCAAGCGCCGCGTAGAGGAGCCCGTCCCCCAGAAGCGGGCGCGTTTGGAGGAGCCCGCCCCCCGCAAGCGGGAGCGCTCCGTCGAGCGGGCGGAGGAGCTGGCCATAGAGTATCGGGAGCCTGCGAAGAAACGGAAGCCCAAGGCTGAGCCTGCGCCGGAACCGGAGGAGCGCCCCGTGAAGAAGCATAGGCCCGTGATGGACCTGGATCTGGAGGAGGAAGCACCGGCGGTAGAGCCGGAGCTCGCGGAGGAGCCGGAGCCGGAGATCGAGGTCGAGCCGGAGCTCGAAGTCGAGGACGTGGAGGCGGCGGAAGACGAAGCGGAGCTTGCGCCGGCGGAAGACGAAGCGGAGGACGCCGAGGACGAGCCCGAGCCGGCACTTAAGCCGGAGGGCATGGTCCGCTGCGTGTTCTGCGGAGCGGCCTTCCCCAAGGACAGCCTCATCTGTCCCGCCTGCGGGAAGAAGCGGTAAGGGGAGCGGCCCATGAGTGCGAACGCGAAACAGACCCTGTTCATGGCCCTGACGGTGCTCCTGTGCCTGGCGGTACTGGCGGCGGGGGTGGTCCTCTGCTACGGGTACTACAGCAAGGGCATGAACCTTAGGGCCGTGGACATGCAAAAATACGCCAAGGTGGAGATGGAGGACGAGGTGTACACCGTGTCCGTGGATGCGGACGCCATCGTCAAGGATATGCACCTGCCGGACCCCAAGAGCACCACCCTGGACCTCTCCCGTTACCCGGACGTGGAGACGATCTATTCCCTGGCCTTTTTGGTGACCCCCCGAGCAGAGGGCGGCTGGACCATCCAGACCGGGAGCGATCGGACCACCGCGGCGGAGGACCTGCGGCGAGGAGGATTGAAGCTGGTCAACACGGAGTGGACCTGGACCGAGCAGGACATGAAGACCGCCTACCGGGCGGGCCTCGAATACCCTCGGCGCCTCAGCATGAAGAAATACGTCCTGTGCGGCAAGAACACCATGGGCGGCTACGTGCTGACCGTGGACCACGAGCGGATGCTCAGGGCCACGGGCTGGGATCTGCCCGACGACGAGGCGGTCCGCAAGGCCCATACGGGCTACAAGGCGGTGCTGAGTTTGGGTTACTATGTGACGCCTTTGGTGGAGGGGTTCCTGGTGGAGACCAGCAGCACCTTGGAGAACGTCTATAGCCTGCTCCTCGAGAACGGGGTCAGGATCACGGACACCACATGGACCTACACTCTCGCCGAGGTGGAAGCCCTCTACGAGGAGCAGCACCCGGTGACGGAGGAACCGGAGCCGGAGCCCGTGGCCCCCGCTATGGCTCAGGAGCAAGGCGTCGTGACCAGCCTCTACCATGTGGACCAGACCCCGGTCCGCACGGCCATCCGCCAGGCTAAGGCCCAGCGGTACGGCGCCGCGCTGCAGAGCAGCGAGGTCGTGGGCGGCTGCTTTGCCGTAGCCAAGGGAGACGGGGCGGAGCATGAGAACGTCTTCCGGCTGGTGTACGCCATCACATTGGCCAGCGGCCAAAAGGAGTACCTGACGGCGGACGCCTATGATCTACAGGGCGACGGGCTGCCCCAGGGGGAGGTGCAGCTGAGCCCCAAGGGCTCCCTGGAGGCGGCGGCCCGGACCGACGACCTGGACCCCGAACGCTATACCCTGTACGTGCTGACGGACGGGGCCATGGTCTACGCCGAGGACGGCGGGGCGTCCCCCTTCAACGCGGACGGCCTTCTGTTCCCCGACAGCCTGACGGAAAAGCTGACGGCGGCGGACGTGTGGCAGCTCCCCATCCCCGCGGACAAGACCCTTGTACAGCTCCTGGGCTTTGGCCGGAACGAGATCTTCGCCCGCTGCGGGAACAAGTTCTCCGACACCAGCGCCTACACCAAGTTTTATTCCAACTACCCCTGGTATCAGCCCAAGGGCAGCGTCAGCTTCAACACCATCCAAGCCAAGTTCCCCGTGGCCGCGGAGAATATCGAGTTTTTGAAGGAGATGGAGAAGCTCATCAAAGAAGGTTGACGCGCGGCGACGCGCCTTGCAGCGTATAAAAAAGATTTCATTCTCCGCAACCGTTTTCCGTGCTGCGGGGTGTTGTAGATGAAGAAGGGAGCATGGGGTGGAGAAATGGACTGAACCCAGGCTCGACGGACCGGTGCCGCTGGAGCTGGGAGCCCTCTATGAGGCCTACGCCGATATGATCTATCGGCTGGCCCTGGTGCGCACCCGCAACCGGGCCGACGCGGAGGACGTGCTGCAGGACGTGTTCTTCCGGTGCCTTCGGCGTCAGCCGGACTTTCGGGATGAGGAGCATCAGAAGGCCTGGCTCATCATCGCGGCCATCCGATCCAGCAACAGCCTCCTCACACGCGCCGACCGCCGCCATGGGGCCGGGGCGGAGGCGCTGGAGTTTTTGTCCACCGAGGACGATACGGACAACACCGTCTACGACGCCGTCATGCAGCTGCCGGAGAAGTACCGCACCGCCGTGCACCTGTTCTATTACGAGGGGTACTCCGTGGAGGAGATCGGCCGTATGACCGACGCCAAGCCTTCCACCGTCAAGTCCCATCTGCATCGGGCCAGGGAGGCCCTGCGCAAGGTGCTGAAGGAGGATGATCAATGAGCAGCAGGTTCGAACAAGAGTATAGCCGCGCCAACGACCGGATCCATCCCCGCCAGGACCTGTACAAGGAGCTGGAGCAGAAGTGGGCCCAGGAGCAGGCCCGAGAGGAGCAGGAGGCAAAGAAGGTCACGCCTTTCCCCAGATGGGCCAAGTATACGGCCCTGGCCGCGGGGATCCTGCTGTGCATCGGCCTGGGCATGGAGTCCATGATCCTCTTTGGCCGCAGCAAGGGCGTGGAGCACAAGACCGCGTCCGCGGAGGCGTCCCTCCTGGCGGAGGACAAGGCCCAGGGCGCCGCGGAGACGGAAGCGCTGGCGGATCAGGAGCCCATCCACTTCGAGGAGCCCCTGGAGGCGGAGGCCGAGGCGGCCCCTTCGGCGCCGGATACCCTGCTTATGGCCGCCGTAGCTGAGGAGCCTATAGCGGGCACCCACCCGGCTCGGGACGAGGCGGAGGTGGAGGACGCCCTGCGTTATGGCGGAGACCGGGGCGCGAACGAGGCTGGCAACGGCCTGCTGAGCGCGGGCGCCGGTACGCCCAAGGCCGCCAAGGCTACGGAGGCGGGCGACGGGGTGCAGTACCCCCGGGGCGAGGTCGTCCAGAGGGAGGACCTGATAGCCGTGTTCCTGCCTACGTTGGAGCAGGTCCACGTGGTCCGGTTCGACGGGCGGAAGATCGAGAACGTGTTCTCCCTGACATTGCGGGAGCGGGACGTGCAGATAGAGAAGGTCCTGTGGCTGGGCAGCGAGCTGCTGGCCCTGCGGGAGAAGAATGGGGACACGGAGCTGCTGCGGTTCGACGTGGCGGACTGGAAGGCTCCCAAACATCGTATGAACCTGACCCAGAGCGGCGCTTTCCTGAGGGCGGGGGAGATCGGCGGGCAGATGTACGTCCTGTCCCTCTACGAGGCCCGGGAACCGGAGCCCTTGCCCTGGGCGGGCGGAGAGCGGCTGGACTTCGACCGGGTGCTCCTGGATACGGCGCGGCCCGGGGACGTCTTCACGGTCCTGACGGTTTACGCGCCGGGCGGCGACGGCTTTGCCCACGAGGCGGCACTGCTGGCCAAAGCCCAGGGGGCTGTGGCTGACGACGACAGGCTCCTGCTTTGGACCGAGGCCGGGGACCTGTACGTCTTCGCCTTGACGGCGGAGGGGCTCTCCCTGACGGCGGAGCGCCAGGAGCTGGGTGCTGTTTTGACCGCCCAGGCCACGGCTGCGGGGTATGCCCTGCTGCTGCAGGAGGGTAACGACGTGCGCTATTTGGCCCTGGATGCCGCGTTGAACGAGACCGCCAGCGCGGCGGCCCGGGGGGCGGGCACCGTCCTCAGCGCCCAGGCCTACGGGGACGGAGGGCTCCTGTTGACGACGGAGAGCCTGCACTATTTGACGGCGTCGGGGGACAAAGCCCTGAGCCTCACCGGCGACGGGTTCCGGAGGCTTGCGGAGGATAGGGCGCTGGTCATCTCCCGGGAGGGGCTGCTGCAGCTCGTTTCCCTGTCCGGCGGCGGGCTGGAGGCCCTGGGCAGCGTCCAGGTCAAGGGAGTGGACATGGGACCGCTCCTGGACGATCCCACACGCCTCGACTACGACCCCGCCACGGGCCGTCTGGTGATCCCGGCGGGGCAGAACGTGATCCCGTATCTGGTAGACGAGGCGGGGCAGATAACTCCCCGGGGCGAGAAGCAGGTATTCTACGACAAGGACGAGACCGCTTCCCGGGAGCTGAGAGTGCTGCTCCTTGAGAACCAGGCCATGATCTTCCATAGAGAAGGCGTTGCCCTCTGCAACCAGTATCTGGTCCGGCAGAGCAATTGCAAATACTGACCGAGATCGCGACGAAAGGAGCCGGCAGGCTCCTTTTTTCATTGCTTTTCCGTCGTTTTGTGCTACAATGGAACAAACGGATATATAAGGGGGAGAAGAGCATGATCATCGTAGGCGTATGCGGCGCGTCCGGGTCCGGCAAGAGCACGTTGGCAAGGCGGATCAAGGAGGCTCTGTCCTGCAGCTGTGAGATCATAGGCCAGGACTGCTACTACAAGAGCTTTCCGGAGATACCCTTCGAGGAGCGGGTGCACCTCAACTACGACGAGCCCACCATCTTCGATTACGACGAGCTCATCCAGGATCTGAACACCCTGTCTTCCGGCCAGCCCATCACCAAGAAGGGGTACAACTACGCCCGGCACCTGAGGGAGGACTCGAAGGAGCTGATCTATCCCCCGGAGGTGCTGATCTTAGAGGGCATCCACATCTTCTACGACAAGCGGCTTTGCGACATGATGGCCCTGAAGGTGTACATGCACGTGGATATCGACGTGTGTTTGCTTAGGCGTATCTTCCGGGACATCAAGAGCCGGGGGCGGACCATCGAGAACATCTCGGAGCAGTACCTCGCCACGGTCAAGCCCATGTTCGAGAAGTATATCAAGGAGTACATCAACGACGCGGACTTCGCCATCATGCGGGGCGGCAAGAACAAGATGGCCATCGACGCCATCACGGCGTATCTCACCACCAAGGTCCTGGCCGAACGGTTCGAGAAGGAGAAGGCGGGGAAGGGCGAGTAAAACTTTTTCTTTTGCCGCTTTTTCTCTTTAGACAAATAGAAAAAGCGGCGCAAAAAGAGAAACTTAAGAAACAATAATACTATCGCCGACATAACATCATATCTTCTTAAAGTTCTTTTGGGTCCCTTTTCTTTCAAGAAAAGGGACAAATTTTAATCCTTCCTCTGCAAGAAAACCCCGTTCCCCAGCGTATTAGTAGCGAAAGGAGGCGGACATGGAAAGAAGAAAAGACAAGTACCTATCCGACGGCGACATCGTCCGCATCGTGGAGACCTATTCGGACATGCTGCTGAGGATCGCCCTGAACCGGGTCAAGAGCGTCCCGGCGGCGGAGGACGTGGTCCAGGGCGTCTTCGAGCGCCTCATGCGCCGGCGGCCCATCTTCGAGAGCCGGGAGCACGAGAAGGCCTGGCTCATCCGGGTGGCGGTGAACCTGTGTCTGACGGACCTGAGGGCCGAGAGCAAGCACGGGGAGCTGCCCCTGGACGAGAACGTGGCGGCAGCCTACGGGGAGGAGGCCTACGAGGTCCTGGACGCGGTCCAGACCCTGCCGGCCCCAGACCGGTACGCGGTGTACCTCTACTACTACGAGGGCTACGGCGTGAAGGAGATCGGCCGCCTGCTGAAGGAACCGGAGGGCACCATCAGTTCCCGGCTGTCCCGTGCCCGCAAGAAGCTCAGAGCCATCCTGGAAGGAGGTAACCATGGAAGACAGATACAGCAGCGCCTTTGACCAAGTGCGCGCTTCCGATACATTCAAGGCGCAGATGGTGGCCCGGATGCAGCAGCTCAACGAGCTGGAAGCCCCGGCTGAGCGTCCCCAGCGTGCCGTCCGCGTGCCCCGGCGGCTCAAAAAGCGGACCTTGACCGTGCTCATCGCGGCGGCGGTGCTCCTGATCGGCGGCACGGCCCTCGCTTTGGGCATCAACGCCATGATCGGCGCCCGGGACCGGGCCCAAACGGCTATCGCCTCCTACCAGGCGGTGCTGGAGGGGAATGGCCTGCCCGAGGGCTCGGCGGAGCTGCCGGGCGACAGCGTGCCCCATCCCTCGCCCTACATCACCTACGCCAAGTTCAATGCCGACGAGGCGGGCAAGTGGCTGCCGGACACCATCCCGAACATCGACGTGACCGACCAGGCGGGCGGGCTCACGGTGCGGCTCGACAGCCTGATCTCCCGGACGGAGTTCGACCAGCTGGCCTGCTATCTCATCGTGGAGGGGGCCAAGCCCGTGCCCTACGCCCTCACGGACCTGCGGCTCAGTATCAACGGCGGCGAGCCCTTGAAGACCCGGGCGGAGATGGATCGGGAGCAGAACCAGAGCTATAGCTCCCAGCCCACGCCCACGCCCTTTGAGGCCTGGAGCATGGACGATAGCGACACCAACTACCTGACCTTCCCCCTGGCGGGGAACCCCCTGCGGGCCGGCAGCACCTTCACCCTCACCGGTAAGCTCAACGGCGAGCCCTTCACCCTGACCTACGAATTCACCGAGGAACGGTACGAGGAGCTGCGCCAGACCCAGCTTCAAGAGGTGGGTGCCATGGCCGCTGTCATCGACGCCATTCCCGACGAGACCATCCCCGTGAACGTGACCGGCTGCGGATATCTGGTGGAGGAGATCGCCCTTGCGGACCACTTTATCTACTACGTGGACACCCTGGACCCCGCCTGGCCCGCGGGCAAGGACCACCCCAGCCCGCCTTACGATACCTACGACGAAGGCCTTTGGGTGGCGGTGGACGGCATGCTCTACGAGTTCGAGTTCGTCAGCGCCTCCGACGACGAGAACGGCGTCCACCACGGCATCTACCGGGCCTACTTCCCCTACGATGAGAGCAACCTGCCCGCCACATCTCTGCTGTCCATGAGCCGGGTCATCTTCCGGATCGATTGGGCCACGAAACAGGTCACCGGGCCCAAGGACCAGGCGGAGTACGAGGCCTGGCGGAAGGAGAGCATGGAGCTGTCGGCCCCGGATTATGGCACGGACTATATCGCCAAACTCTCGGCCAAGGCGGACACCTTCACCGTCAGCCAGGTGGTCTATCTCAACAACTGGGCTGGCTACTTCGCCCTGGTGGTGGAGACGGACGAACCGGTGGACAAGCCCCTCTACGGCATGGATAGGCAGCCCGTGGTGACGGTGAACGGCGTGAAGCTCAGCAACCACACCAACTACATCCAGACCCCCAACGACTTCATGGGCGGCTCTGACCGCGACGGGAAGCGCATCGGCTTTTGGCTGGACGCCCCTGCCCTGCGGCTCCTGCCGGAAAGCTTCGACGTGACCGTGGCCTGGAACGGCAGCGAAGTCACCTTCACTCTCCACAAGTCGGACTTCCAGCCCGGCGACGCCCAGCACGGCGAGTACCAGAGGCTGTTCGGGTTCTGAGGGTGAGGAGTTAGATTTTGCGACTTTTTCTCTTTATACAAAGGAGAAAAAGTCGCCCAAAAAGAGAAACTTAAGAAGGGATTGCGGCATGACCGCAGTCCCTTTTCCTTTTTAAGCTTCTCTTTTTTGCGCCGCTTTTCTTCTCTTCACCGAAGAGAAAAAAGCGGCAAAATACAGACTATTTTGCGTACAAAACGCCTATGAGCCGGTTCGCCAACCCGCTGGGCAATATCCGCATGAGGACGTTGACCAGGTTGTAGGAAAAGCCCGGGATATAGAGGGGCTTCACGCGCTTTTTCAAGGCCACCTTAGCGATGAGTTCCCCCACCTTTTGGGCCGGGACGCCGTTCTGCTCGTCCTGCTCCATGCGCTCTACGGAGCGGGCGATGCGGCCCTGATACAGGTTTTCCGGGTCGTCGATCTTTTGGCGGGCGGCGGTAAATCCGGTCTTCGTATCCCCAGGCAGCACCGCGGCGAGGCTGATGCCGAAGGGTCTAAGCTCGTTTGCCATGGCCATGGTGTAGGACTGGACGGCGGCCTTGCTGGCGGAATACCAGGTCTGGAAGGGGATGGGCACGAACCCGGCAACGGAGCCCGTGTTCACGATCCGCCCGCCCCCCTGGGCCCGCATGGCGGGGATCACCGCGTTCACCATATTGGCCGTGCCGAAGAGGTTCACGTTCAGCTGGTGTTTCGCTGTATCGAGGAGCGTCAGCTCCGCGGCCCCGGAGATGCCGAAGCCCGCGCAGTTCACCAGCACGTCGATGCGGCCCTCCCTCTCGAGGACCTGCTCCACGGCGGCCCGGGCGCTTTGCTCGTCCGACACGTCGCAAACTATGTCGCCGTGGCGGCTCAGGGCGTAGACGGTGCAGCCCTTGTTCCTGAGGGCGTTCACCGCGGCCAGGCCGATGCCGCTGGTGCCGCCGGTCACGATGGCGATCTTACTCATGGTGCGCTTCCAATACGGTTTTCAGCACGTCGGCGGCCTCGTCCAGGAGGGCTTCGGTGTGGGTGGCCATAAGGCTGGTCCGGAGCATGCACCCGTCCGCCGGAGCGGCAGGGGGGAGGACCGTGTTCACATAGACCCCGTTCTCGTAGAGCTCCTTGGCCACCAGCATGGTCCTATCCATGGTGTAGGTGAAGATGGGCACGATGGGGGTCCGGCTCTCCCGGATGGCCATGCCCCGGCTCTTCAGGGCGCCGCGGAAATGGTCGCTGAGGTCGCTGAGCCGCTGGGGGAGCTCCGGGTGGGCTCCGAGATACCGCAGGGCCGCCAGGGCCGTGGCGCAGCTCGCCGGCGGGATGGAGGCGGAGAAGATGAAGGGCCGGGAACAGTGGCGCACGTAGTCCACCACCCGCGCCTCGCTGGCCATGTACCCGCCGAGACTTGCCAGGGACTTGGAGAAGGTGCCCATGTACACGTCCACCTCCTTCTCAAGCCCGAAATGGCTGGCCGTGCCCCGGCCGCCTTCGCCGATGGTGCCGAGGCCGTGGGCGTCGTCCACCATGACCCGGGCGCCGTACTGTCGGGCCAGACGCACGATATTGGGCAGGTCCGCGATGTCACCGCCCATGGAGAACACGCCGTCGGTGATGATCAGGGCTCCGGCGGTCTCGGGCACCTGCTGGAGGCACCGTTCGAGATCGTCCATGTCGTTGTGGCGGAAGCGGAGCATCTTGCCGAAGCTGAGCCTTGTGCCGTCGTAGATGCTGGCGTGGTTCTCCCGATCCAAAATCATATAGTCGCTCCGGCCCACCAGAGCGCTGATGATGCCCAAATTGGACTGAAAGCCCGTGGAGAAGGTCATGGCGGCCTCCTTGCGCAGGAACTTCGCCAATTCATCCTCCAGCTCCAGGTGCATGGTCAGTGTGCCGTTCAAAAACCGGGAGCCGGAGCAGCCCGTGCCGAATTCTTCGAGAGCACGGACGCCCGCTTCCACCACCTCCGGGCAGCTGGTGAGACCCAGATAGTTGTTGGAACCCAGCATGATCCGGCGCTTCCCCTCCATGATCACCTCGGGGCCCTGCCGGGTCTCGAGAGCCCGAAAGTAGGGGTAGATGCCCTTGTTTCTATATTCGTCCGCCAGCGACGGGGCATAGCACTTTGCGAAAAGGTCCATGGAACTGCTTCCTCCATATGCTTCAAAGAATTGAATGATAGAACAGTATACAATCAAACCCGCCGCCTGTCAAATAAATCCTGTCCCAATGACAGGATTCTGTCGAAGGAAAACGAATTATATCCCCGAAAGCCATTGACAACCGGGGGCGTTTCTGGTATAAACAGTATGATTTCGTTTAGTGATTGTAAACTTGAAGTTTAGAAAGGCTAACGCATGGAGATCGGGAGCAAGATAAAGCGCATGCGGGTCCGCCTGGGCCTCACTCAGGAGGAGCTGGCGGCGCGCACGGAGCTCACAAAAGGGTTCATCTCCCAGCTGGAGCGGGACATCACCTCGCCCTCCATCGCCACGCTGATGGACATCCTGGAGGCCTTGGGCACCAATGTCAGCGAGTTCTTCAGCGACCGGGAGGAGGACGCCCTGGCGGTCTATGCCGCCGAGGACATGTTCATCAAGACGGACGAGGAGGCGGGGGTGAGCATCCGCTGGCTGGTGACCAACGCCCAGAAGAACGCCCTGGAGCCCATATTGGTGACCCTGGTCCCCGGCGCGTCCACGGAGCCGGACGATCCCCACGAGGGGGAGGAGTTCGGCTACGTGCTCTCCGGCACCATCACGCTCCTCTGCGGGGAGCAGAAACAAAAGGTCCGGCGGGGGGACGCCTTCTATTTCCACCCCACCGGGGTACACTACTTACTGAACAGCGGCAAGACCGAGGGCCGGGTGCTGTGGGTCAGCACGCCGCCTTCATTCTAAGGATAGGGGGAGAAGCAAGACATGGGCAAAAGATTGATCGAGCTGAGAGACGTTTCCAAGGAGTACGACGGGGATCTCGCTTTGGACCACGTGAACCTGTACATCAACGACGGGGAGTTCTTGACGCTCCTGGGCCCATCAGGCTGCGGCAAGACCACCATGCTACGGCTCATCGCGGGCTTCATCATGCCCACCACGGGCCAGATTTTGATGAACGGCACGGACATCGCCAAGGTGCCCCCCTACAAGCGGGAGATCAACACCGTCTTCCAGAAGTACGCCCTGTTCCCGCACCTCAACGTCTTCGACAACATCGCCTTCGGCCTTCGGATCAAGAAGGCCCCCAAGGAGCAGATCGAGCAGAAGGTCAACGCCATGCTGAAGCTGGTGAACCTGGAGGGCTACGGCAAGCGCTGGATCGACCAACTTTCCGGCGGCCAGCAGCAGCGGGTGGCCATCGCCCGGGCCTTGGTGAACCAGCCCAAGGTGCTGCTTTTAGACGAGCCCCTGGGCGCCCTTGACCTGAAGCTCCGCAAAGAGATGCAGGTGGAGCTCAAGCGCATGCAACAGCAGCTGGGCATCACCTTCATCTACGTGACTCACGATCAGGAGGAGGCCCTCACCATGTCCGACACCATCGTGGTCATGAAGGACGGGGTCATCCAGCAGATCGGCAAGCCCACCGACATCTACAACGAGCCCAAGAACCCCTTCGTGGCGGACTTCATCGGCGAGAGCAACATCGTCCCCGCCGTCATGCTGGAGGACTACAAGGTCCGCTTCAAGGGCCTGAACTTCAAGTGCGTGGACGCGGGCTTCGGCAAGAACCAGGAGGTGGACGTGGTGATCCGCCCCGAGGATATCGATATCGTGCCCCCGGAGAAGGCCCGGGTGGTGGGCAAGGTGGTGTCCGTGGTGTTCATGGGCGTCCACTACGAGATCGACGTGGACTGCGGCGGCTACGAGTGGGTGGTCCATTCCACGGACTACGCCGCCGTGGGCGACACCGTGGGCATCTCCATCCCCCCCGACGCCATCCACGTCATGCAGAAGACCCGGGAGAAGAACCTCTTCGACGCCGAGGTCTGGCCTGGCGAGGGCATGATCTACATCGACGACGTGGGCTTCGCCGCCAACGATCTCGAGGGCTACGAAAAGAAGGAGATCGCCATGGTGGAGATAGACCCCGCCAAGGTGCAGATCGTGAACCCCAAGGACGCCAAGCTCACCGGCACCATCAAGAGCTGCATGTTCCTGGGCACCCACTACCAGATCACCGTTTCCTGCGAGGAGAACGACTGGATCGCTCACTCCGAGGAGTTCATGGAGGACGGCGAGGAGGTGGGCATCCTGGTGGACGCCCAGGATCTGATCCTCACCGACAAGAAGGAGTAAGGGACCATGAAGCGCAAGGTCTTTGCCTATCCCTATATCGTGTGGATGATCCTGTTCATCGTAGCGCCCATGCTGTTCATCCTCTACTATTCGGTGAACGTGGGCGGGGCGTGGACCATCACCAAGGCCTGGGCTACCCTGACCGACGCGGGCAAGTGGAACATCCTCTGGACCAGCGTGGTCATGGCCTTCAAGACCACGGTGATCTGCCTGCTTCTCGGGTATCCCATCGCCTACATCCTCTCCAATATGAACAAGACCGTGGCAGGGTTTTTGTCCGTCCTCTTCTTCGTGCCCATGTGGATGAACTTCGTGCTCCGGACCTACGCCTGGCAGGCGATCCTCGAATACTTTTTGCCGAACCTGCTGGGCATGGAGGACGGGACGCTGACCGGCACGGAGGCCGCCGTGCTCATGGTGCTGGTGTATAACTTCCTGCCGTTCATGATCATGCCCCTCTACAACACCCTGGCGAAGCTCGACAAGTCCCTCTTAGAGGCGGCCCGAGACCTAGGGGCCAACAGCTTCATCACCTTCACCAGGGTGGTGCTGCCCCTGTCGGTGCCCGGCATCGTGTCCGGCATCACCATGGTCTTCATCCCCGCCATCACGGCCTTCACCGTGCCCGCCCTCATCGGCAACGGGAAATATTACCTCTACGGCAACGAGATCGAGCTGGCCTTCAAGACCCTGTCGGGCCAGGGGGACTACGCTGTGGGCTCCACGCTCTCCATCATCCTGCTGATATGCGTGGTGTTGTCCACCGTCATCATGAACTACTTCGACAAGGACCAGAAGGAAGGGGGGCAGATGTGGTGAAAAAGTTCTCCCGCTCATTGAAATACGTGTATCTCGCGCTGATGATCCTCTTCCTCTATATCCCCATCCTGTACCTGATCGCCTTTTCCTTCAACGACTTCTCCACGGGGCGACGCATCAGCTACGCGAATCTGGGGGCCTGGAAGGGCTTCACCCTCCACAACTACACCACCCTTTTCACGGGCGAGGCGGGCCAGGCCCTGTTCCTTACCCTGGAGGTGGCGGGCATCACCAGCATCCTGGCGACCCTCATCGGCACCGCGGCGGCCATCGGCATCTACAGTATGCGCAAGCGTCCCCGGAACCTCATCCTGAACGCGTCCCAGCTGCCCATGGTGAATCCGGATCTGGTCACCGGCATCACGTTCATGATGCTCTTCGCCTTCGTGAACACGATCCTGGTGAAGCTGAGCTTGAAGCAGGTGGGGGACATGACCAAGCTCCTCATCGCCCATATCTCCTTCAGCATCCCCTACGTGATCTTCTCGGTCATGCCCCGGCTCCGGCAGAGCTCCGACCTCCTCTATGAGGCGGCTATGGACCTGGGGTGTTCGCCCATGCAGGCCCTCTTCAAGGCCGTGATCCCGGACATCATGCCGGGCATCACCTCGGGCTTCGTCATGGCGCTGACCATGAGCTTGGACGACTTCGTGGTCAGCTACTTCGTGTCGGACCTCAAGAGCGTCCTGTCCGTCTACATCTATTCCGCAGCTCGAGGCGCCAAGGGTGTGAACCCGGCCCTCGCTACGGTCATCTTCATTCCGCTGGTGACGCTGCTGCTCATCGTGAATTTGAGGCGCATCGCCAAGGAGCGGGAGTATGAGATACAGAACAAGAAGGTAAAACTGAAGGATAAGGGAGGAAAATGAAATGAAGAAATGGCTTGCGATCCTGCTGTGCGCCCTCATGGTGCTGTCCTTAGTCGCCTGCGCTAAGAAGGAGGCGGCGAAGGAAGAGGAAGAGGAAGCGGCGGATTACAGCTTCGCTGACGGGGATCAGTACGACACCATCGGCGGGGAACTGAACGTGCTCAACTGGGGCGAGTACATCGACCCCGAGCTCATCAGCCTCTTCGAAAAGGAGACCGGCGTCAAGGTGAACTATACCGAGATGACCAGCAACGAGGAGATGCTCATCAAGCTTAGGGGCGCGGACAACCCCTACGATATGTGCTTCCCTTCGGACTATATCATCGAGAAGCTCATCAAGGACGATCTGCTGCTGCCCCTCGACATGAGCAAGATCCCCAACGCCAAGAACATCGCCCCCCGCATGTACGAGGTGACCGACACCTTCGATCCCGGCAACAAGTACTCCCTGCCCTATATGTGGGGCACCGTGGGCATCCTCTACAACACCAAGATGGTGGAGGGAGAGGTGAACAGCTGGAACATCCTGTGGGACGAGAAGTACGCCGAGAAGATCTGGCAGTACGACTCCGTCCGCGACGCCATGGCCGTGTCGCTCCTGCGCCTCGGCTACGACATGAACAGCACCAACCCTGACGAGATCAATGCGGCCAAGGAGGAGCTGATCAAGCAGATCCCCCTCCTGAAGGGCCTGGGCACGGACAACATCCGCGCCTCCATGATCAACAACAAGGCGGCTCTGGCGGTGATCTACGCCGGCGACGCCATCCTCTGCATGGAGGAGAACCCGGACCTCGATTACGTCATCCCTCAGGAGGGCAGCAACGTCTGGTTCGACAACGTGGTCATCCCCAAGACCGCCAAGAACGTGGAGGCGGCCCACGCCTTCATCAACTTCCTCAATGACGCCAACCTGGCCGCCCGGAACACGGAGTTCATCTACTACTCCACCCCCAACCAGGGCGCCATGGACCGGATGGACGAGGAGCTGGCAAAGAACGAGACCTTCAATCCCACGGACGAGACCCTCTCCCGCTGTAACGTCTACCACGACCTGGGCACGGATATCGAGCTCTACAACAGCGCCTGGGAAGAGTTCAAGACGGCCATGGGCAAATGATGTACGCCCTATGACTGACGAGAGGATCCTCCGGCTCAACGAGCTGGCGAAGAAGTACAAGAGCGGCGCGCCTCTGACGGAGGCGGAGCTCGCTGAGCGGGACGCCCTTCGGAAGGAGTACGTGGCCGCCTTCCGAGAGAGCCTGCGCGCGCAGCTCGAGAACACCTACATCCAGACCCCCGACGGCCGCCGCACGAAGCTAAAGCCGAAGGGAAAGTAGGTCTTTTGCCGCTTTTTCTCTTTAGGCTAAAGAGAAAAAGCGGCGCAAAAAGAGAAATGCAAGAAGGAGTATGTCTTTCGCAGGGAAAGCAATACTCCTTCTTAAGTTCTTTTGGGTTCCTTTTCTTTCAAGAAAAGGAACATTTGCTTCTATTCAATTCCTCTGAAAAAACTCCAAAATCACCTTGATCGCCTCGTCCATGGCTCGGGGGTCCTGGAAGCGGTGGTCGGCGTTCTCGATGGGCACGAACTCCATGAGCTGCTCGTCGGCGAAAGCCCGGACCGTGTCGAAGGGCACGATCTCGTCCCTGGTGCCCTGGAGCAGGATCACGTCGTCCATATACGCCGTAAAATCGGTGTGAACAAGGTCCACCGCCCGTATCTCCTCCAGGTACGTCCTGTCGATGGCCACCTTCCTATCGAAGCCCGCCAAGACCTCCTTGCCCTTTTGGAGCTTCTCCCTGTCCTCGGGGGAGAGGATCCGCTCCGTCTGGACGCGATAGTGGTCCACGGACGGACACCGCAGCGCCAGCCGCCGAAAGGGACTGCCGTGCTCCGCCAGGTACTTGAGGAACAGGAACCCGCCGAAACTGGTGGCGTACCCATAGAGCCGGGGATCGTGGAATCGCTCCCGCGCGTCCTCCAGCACCGCGGTCAGGTACCCGTCGCAGTCCTTCAGCCGCAGCTTCTTGCGCACGTCGTCCCCGTGGCAGGGCCAGTTGAAGGTCACGGTGCATAGCTTTAGCTTATCGAGGGCCCGCTCGGCGAACCGCGCCGCCGCCTTGTTGTCCTTGTGCCCGCCGAACCCGTGGCCGAAGACGACCACGCCGGGGACGGCCTTTTTGTCCTCGTAATACAGCTTGCAGCTCACGTTGTACCCGTTTCTCGAGACGGTGTAATCCTGACTTTTCATGCGCCTATAAAAATGCGCCCTGCATCCAGCAGAGCGCAGGTCCGTCTTCGTTCATGCCTGAGGCATCTCAGCCTTCAGGGCATCCAGGGCGGCCTTGCGGGCGGCCCGGCGCAACTCGGCCTCAGCCTGGGCCTTCTGCTTCTCCTCCTCCACCTGGGCGCGGATCTTCGCTTCGATCTCGTCGCAGAGCTCCGGATTGTCCTTCAGGAACTGGCGGGCGTTGTCCCGGCCCTGGGCGATGCGCATATCGCCGTAGTTGAACCAGGCGCCGGACTTGGACATGATCTTCCGATTGACGGCCTGGTCGATGATGCTGCCCTCCCTGGAGATGCCCTCACCGTAGAGCATGTCGAACTCCGCCGTGCGGAAGGGCGGGGCCACCTTGTTCTTGACCACCTTCACCTTGGTGCGGCTGCCCACGGCC
>JBGVAK010000182.1:0-6083 GCA_045224495.1 Christensenellales bacterium | reverse complement strand
AACGCCATGAGCGAGACCGGGGAGCTGGTGAACATCGACGGCACGGGGAACCGGGTAGCCGGGTCCCTGTTCGGCCACGAGAAGGTGTATTTCGTGGTGAGCCTGAACAAGCTCTGCCCCACCCTGGACGAGGCCGTCTACCGGGCCCGGAACGTGGCCGCGCCCCGGAACTCGGCCCGGCACGGGTTCAGCAACCCCTGCGCCCTCAAGGGCGACCGCTGCTACGACTGCTCCGCCAAAGACCGCATCTGCAACGCCCTGGTGGTGCATTATCGGAAGATGCGCGGGATCGAGATGGAAGTTGTTCTGATACGAGAGCCGTTGGGGTTGTAGATTTTTCTTTTTGCCGCTTTTTCTCTTTGGACAAAGGAGAAAAAGCGGCGGAAAAAGAGAAACTTAAGAAGGGATATGGCTATATGTACGATAGCCATACCCCTTTTTAAGTTCTTTTGGTGCAACCTTTTCTTTCAAGAAAAGGTTGCGAAGCTTTCATTCATTCCTTAGGATAAGCAATCAGCGACGACGCTTCCAAAACGTTTTTCACATGAATGAGCTTCAGCCCCGGCAGGTCCGCTTTGGTGCCCTCGGACACGATGACGCTGGCGTAGCCGAGACGCAGGCACTCCTTCAGCCGGGCAGCCATCTGGCCCACGGGCCGGATGTCCCCGGTGAGCCCCACCTCGCCGATGGCCGCGGTGTGGGCCGGCACGGGCTTGTCGCAGCAGGCGGAGGCCACGCACAGCACGGCGGCGAGATCCGCCCCCCGGTCCTGAAGCCTAAGGCTCCCCGCCACGGAAAGATAGGCGTCCTTGTCGGACAGCCGCAGGCCCGCCCGGCGCTCCAGCACGGCCAAAAGCATATTGAACCGGGGCACGTCCATGCCCACGGCGGTCCGGCGGGGGGACCCGTAGACCGACGGGCACAGCAGTGCCTGGACCTCGGCCAGCAGGGGCCTTGACCCCTCCAACACGCAGCCCACCGCGCAACCCGGGGCCGTCCGGGCCGCCGACAAAAACAGGCCGCTGGGATCCGGCACGGGTTGCATGCCCCTGTCCGTCATCTCGAAAACCCCCAGCTCGTTGGTGGAGCCGAACCGGTTCTTTTCGGAGCGCAGGAGCCGCAAGCCCTCCTGCCGGTCGCCTTCAAAATACAGCACCGTGTCCACGATATGCTCCAGCACCTTGGGCCCGGCCAGGGCCCCCTCCTTGGTCACGTGGCCCACCAGGAACACGGGGGTGCCCGTTTCCTTAGCAAAGCGGGTGAACTTGGCCGCAGAACCCCTAATCTGGGTGACACTGCCCGGGGACGAGGGCGCGTCCTCGGTGTACATGGTCTGGATGGAGTCCACGATGAGGAAGGATACCTTCCGGCTCTGGGCCTCGGAAAGGATGGATTCCACGGCGTTCTCACACAGCAGCAGCACCTCGCCGCCAAGACCCAGCCGATCCGCCCTGAGGCGTATCTGGTGGCGGCTCTCCTCCCCGGAGGCGTAGAGCACGGGGCCCACCTGGGAGAGATGGTCGGCACACTGCAGCAGGAGCGTGGACTTGCCGATGCCGGGGCTGCCGCCGATGAGCACGGTCATGCCCGAGGTGAGGCCGCCGCCCAGCACCCGGTCCAGCTCCCCGATGCCCGTAGAGGTGCGCTGCCCCGCCAGCGCGGAGACCTCCTTCAAGGGCACGGCCTTGCTGGGGGCGGCGGGCGCCTTCAAACTCACCCGCTCCTCCTCCACGATGGTGTTCCAGCTGCCGCACTGGGGGCAACGGCCCATCCAGCGCGGGGTCTCGTAGCCGCATTCTCCGCAGACAAAGACGCTCTTTTGCTTCATCCTTCCTCCGTTGTGGCTTCCGCCGAAAAATCGTTCAGGTGCATGTATTCGATGATGTCCCGATCCCGCCAGGTCACGTCCATCCAGATGGCGAAGTCGCCGCCAGCCCCCAGGAACATGGCGCTCTCGCTGGGCCGGGTCAGGTTGAAGGTGGCCCCGTCATCCAGGAAGTAGACGTAAGTCCTGTCCAGCTCCCCGTAGACGATGGCCCCGTCGGCCAGGGCAAAGTTGGTAACGCCCTCTGCCACGGTGGTCAGTTCCCCCTTCTCGTCCACGTAGACCAGGGTGCTGTCCTCCCCGTGGTAGCCGGTGAGGAAGACCACGATCTTCCCGTCGCTCTTGGGGTCGTGGACGGTGACGCCGAAGTGCTCCTCCGTCCTCTCGCCGGTCTTCAGATCCAGGGTCCTGAGGGTCCCGGCTCCGCTGACGTAGTAGAGCTTCCCGTCAGCCGCGGACACGGCCGAGATGCCCGCATCTGTATTCTCGAACAGCTCCAGCGTCACGCTTTCGCCGGTGGTGAGGTCGCAGCCGAAGAGCTTGTCCCGGCTGGTACCCGTGCGCTCCACCCAGAAGGCGGTGTTCTCCCACAGGGCCAGGACGGGCAGGCCCAGGTGGACGGTCTTCAATATGCGGCTCTCCTTCGTCCGCCGATCGTAGGCGCGGATCTGGCCGCCGCCGGAAGCAAGGGCGTCCAGGTACACGATCCACTGCTCGTTCATCTGGGGGTGGCGGATGGACTTGTAGCTTAGGGGCAGGGGCAGATAGGTGGCGTGCTGGGTCCGGGTGTCGTAGAGGATGACCCGGGTGAAGGCGGCGGTGCCGTCGGGGGTGTAGTTGCCCACCACGAAAAGGATGGTGTCGCCCACCACGGAGAAGTCGCTGGCGTACTGGTATTCGGGGATCAAGATCTCATGCTGGACCCGGGAAAGATCCACGCCGTAGATGGTCCGCTCCGTGCCCGGAACGGGCGTGGGACCGGGCGTCGGCGAAGGGCTGGGGGACGGGCTGGGCGCGGGCGTGGCGAAGCCCAGGCAGCTCAGGTCCACCGGCTGCTCCGACGCCTGCCGCAGCATAGGCAGGCCGAAGCGGACAAAAGCATAGAAACCTCCTCCCAGCAGAAGGATGGTCAGCATCACCTGCAGCAAAGGCCCCAGCCGGGTGCCCCGCAAGGGCAGCGGCCGCCGGCGCTTCTTTTTTTGTCGTTCCCGTTGGTCCATACAGAGACATTGTACCCTTTTCTGCTTCTTTGGTCAACAGCCCGTCTTTTGAAACGGACGAACCGTGGATCGCCCTCCCGGTCCAAATCGAGGCGAAGGCACAGCCTCCCCCGTCGATTCTTTTGGAAATTGCAGGAATAATTGCAGGTTTGAGGTTGCCACTGGCAGATGGCTGTGGTATACTGTACGCGGTTCCACGACATTTGCATATTTTTCAGGGAGGGATCTATGTTCAACGGATCAGGCATCATCCGAATCTATGCCGGCCAGACCGGCCGTCCCTTTGCCAAGCGCATGTGCGCGTACCTGGGCGCCCAGTTGGGCGACTCCGAAACCATCATGTTCTCCGAGGGCAACCTGTTTGTACGCGTCAACGAGTCCATCCGGGACAAGGACGTGTTCCTGGTCCAGCCCATCGCCCGCCGCCCCAACGACGAATTCACGGAGCTCCTCTTCTGGATCGACGCCTTCAAGCGCTCCTCCGCCAACTCCGTCACCGCCATCATCCCCTACTTCTCCTACGCCAAGGGCGACAAGATGGACGAGCCGCGGGTGTCCATCCGGGCTCGGGTCTGTGCGGACTGCATCGAGGCTGCGGGCGTGGATCGGGTCATCTTCATGGACCTGCACGCCGCCCAGATCCAGGGCTTCTTCAATAAGCCGGTGGATCACCTCCACGCCGAGCCCCTGCTGACCGAGTACGTGCGCCGCACCGGTATCGTGGACGACGATCTCGTAGTGGTCTCTCCTGACGCCGGCTCCGCCAAGCGGGCCAGGGACTTCGCCAACCAGCTGGGCTGCCCCGTGGCCATCGGCGACAAGACCCGAACCGACCACACGGAGAACGCCAAGGTGCTGGAGGTTATCGGCGAAGTGGAGAACAAGAACTGCCTGGTGGTGGACGACTTCTCCATCTCCGGCGGCACCATGATCGACATCGCCCGGGGCCTCAAGGAGAAGGGAGCCAAGCGCATCTTCGGCGCCCTGTCCCACAACTGCATGAATGAGAAGGCTTTGAACCGCTTCGACGACAGCCCCTACGAGTTCATCGTCACCACGGACACGGTGGAGTGCCCCGAGGCCCGCAAGCACCCCAAGATCCGGATCATCTCCGCCGCCCCCATGTTCGCCCAGGCCGTGAAGATCATCCACGACAAGGCCCCCATGTCCACCCTCTTCGACCAGCGCATCAGCAAGCGCATGCTGGACATGAGCTTCGCCGAGCAGCTGACGCTCCTGGGGGAGTGAACACAACCTCGATACGACAAAGAGGCCACCTTATGGCGGCCTCTTTTTTGTACCGATTCTTACTGATAGATGGCCATTAGCGTACCGTCGTTCCAGCCCTGCTCCATAAGCTCGGCCATGGTCCGGTACATGGGATATCCTTTGAAGAAGGTCAGCATCTCTTGGGCCTGCCGGTCGATCTCGGCCTTCGCCTTCTCGTCAGCCGCCTCCTCCTTACGGATAGCCAGCATGCAGATGAGCTTGTCGATGCAAATATCCTCCGCCTTTTGAACGTTCTCCAGGCGCTCAGGCCCGACCTTGACGGCCGCCGCGATCTCGTAGAAAAAGAAATGCAGGGCCGGGATCTTCGCGAGATAGTATTCCGCCATGGCCTGCTCCCCCATGGCGTGGTAGGTCTCCGCCAGGATCCGCAGCACGTCGATGCGCAGCTCGTCGTCCCGGGTGCAGGCCAGGATGCGCTCTCCGATCTCGATGATCTCCGGACTCCGGGCACCGTCGCCGTTTTGCTCCTGCAAAAACTCCAGCAGGCAGGTCAGCAGCAGGTCGTTGTTGGGGTATTTCTCCAAGGCCTTGCGCAAAAAAGCTTCCCCCTTCGCCGGGTCTCCCCCGCTCTGCTTCCCGCACTCTGCCACCAGGGCCGTCACCGCCGCGTCCACCTGGCTTTGGTCGAAATCCAGCAGATGATCCAGGGAGGTCCCGAAAAAGATGGCCAGCTTGGGCAGCATGTCGATATCGGGACTGGACGCCCCTGTCTCCCATTTGCTGACCGCTTGGGCGGAGATATGCAGATACTCCGCCAGTTCCTCCTGGGTCACCCGCTTTTCCTTCCGCAGCAGTTTGATCTTCACACCGATATCCATGTTTTTCTCCTCGTTTTCATATCCTTTGAACCGGTTCGTCCTGAGTATACCTTATCCCGCCGCAAAACGCCATATGCAACCGTTTGGTTGAAAATCAACCATTGGTTGTATCCATCCGGTTTTCCCGCACATGGCCCTTCGTCATTGCATGAAAGTATCCTCCGGGCTTGTACAAGCGGCTGCAGAACAGGCGAAAGGGGGCCTGCAATCCATTGCATATTGTTATGATTATGCAGTTTCGTGAATATTCTTCCATTTTTGATTTTCGGTTGAATTCCGGTCATTTTGCTGATACTATAGATGCATAAAAGCGATCCTATTTGACCCGGGCAAACTAATTGAAAAGGAGAAACTCCCCACATGGAATCCCCCATCAGCGTTCGTTCCGAAGTCGGCAAACTGCAGACCGTGCTGCTGCACCGCCCCGGCGTGGAGTTGGAAAACCTCATGCCTGACTACCTGTCCCATCAGCTCTTCGACGACATCCCCTATCTCGTCTACGCCCAGCAGGAGCACGATTCCTTCGCCTGCATCCTGCGGCAGTGCGGGGTGAACGTGGTGTATCTCAAGGACCTGCTGTGCGCGGCGGTGAACCGGGGCGGCGTCCGGGAGGAGCTGGTGAACGACTACGTGCGGGAGGCCCACCTCTACGGTTCCTACATGCAAGAGGCCGTGAAGGAGTACCTCTTGGCCCTGCCCACGGACAAGCTGTTCGACGCCATGGCCGGCGGCGTGCGCAAGAGCCAGATCCCCAAGCTCACCAGGTACCATTTGGTGGATTACGCCCAGGAGGACTTCCCCTTCTACGCCGAGTCCATGCCCAACCTCTATTTCACCCGGGATCCCTTCGCGTGTCTCGGCAACGGGGTCATCATCTCCCACATGGCCAACGAGATCCGGCAGCGGGAGACCCTGTTCGCGGACTACATC
>JBGVAK010000181.1:0-19957 GCA_045224495.1 Christensenellales bacterium | reverse complement strand
GAACAGCTGCGTACCGACCTGCCTGAGCTGGAGATCGGCGATCAGGTCCGGGTGTACGTGAAGGTCGTGGAAGGCACCCACGAGCGTCTGCAGAACTTCGAAGGCATCGTCATCAAGATGGAGGGCGGCGGCATCCGCAAGTCCTTCACCGTCCGCCGTATCTCCTACGGCGTGGGCGTGGAGCGTACCTTCCCCTATCACAGCCCCCGCATCGGCCGCATCGAGGTGGTCCGTCACGGCGTCGTCCGCCGCGCGAAGCTCTACTACCTCCGCGAGCGTTCCGGCAAGGCTGCCAAGATCCGCGAGCGCATCGTCACCAAATAAGACAAAAAAACGCCCCGCTTGCGGGGCTTTTTTCTTCGAAAAAAGCCTTCCCCTGGAGGGGAAGGGGGACCGCTTGCGGTGGATGAGGTGTCACCGCAGCATGAAAAGGAGTAATATGCTCATCCAATGGTACCCGGGGCACATGGCGAAGGCCAAGCGGATGCTCCAGGAAAATTTGAAACTGGTGGACGCGGTGGCAGAGATCGTGGACGCCCGGGCCCCCGAGGCCTCCCGAAACCCGGACTTCGACGCCCTGTTCGCCGGCAAGGCTCGGCTGATTCTCCTCAATAAGGCGGATCTTGCCGACGAAAGCATGACCCGCCGCTTCGTGGAGTATTACAAGGGTCGGGGTTTTTTGGCCGCGCCCATCGTCTCCACCGGCGCCGCCAGGAAGAAGCAGGCCGTGTCCCTCATGGAGCGGGCCGTGGCCGACAAAGTACGCCGCATGGAGGAGAAGGGGGTCAAAAAGACCGTCCGCGTCATGGTGGTGGGCATCCCCAACGTGGGCAAATCCACCTTTATCAACCGCATTGCCGGGGAGAACCGTACGAAGACCGGCGATACCCCCGGGGTCACCCGGTCGAAGCAGTGGGTGAAGGTCAACGCGTATCTGGAGCTCATGGACAGCCCCGGCCTCCTCTGGCCCAAGCTGGAGGATCAGGAGAAGGCCCTGTCCCTGGCCTTTCTCGGCTCCATCAACGACGACATCCTGGACGGGGAGGAGCTGGCCCAAAAGCTGTTGGCGCGCCTCCGGGAGCTGGTCCCCCAGGCCCTTATGGACCGGTATAAGAAGGTCACTGCCGACACCCCCGAAGGGGAGCTCCTGGAGGCGGTGGCAAGGAGCCGCGGCTTCCTGCTGCCCGGCGGCGTTCTGGATACCGAGCGGGCCGCCCGCATGGTCCTCGACGAGTTCCGCGGCGGGAAGATCGCCCGGGTCACGTTGGACCCGGTGCCGGAGGATTGAGGGGTTTGTTTGCCGCTTTTTCTCTTTAGACAAAGAGGAAAAAGCGGCGCAAAAAGAGAAACTTAAGGAAGATAAGACTTTTTCATGCGAAATTTATTTTTCCTCTTGTGCTTTTCTTTTTCGGTTCCTTTTTCTTTTCACTGAAAAGAAAAAGGAACAACAGAAAGGAAACGCCATGAAAGTGACCGAAAAGGAGCTCCTGCGCCTTGCGGAGCTCTCCAAAATCGATAGGATCTACTGGGACCAGCCGGGCGTCGTATTGGCCGGCATGGACGAGGTGGGCCGGGGACCCCTGGCGGGCCCAGTGGTGGTGGGCTGCGTGGTCATGCCCTCGGAGCCTTTGCTCCCGTTTGTCAACGACTCCAAGAAGCTGTCCGAGAAGCGCCGCGAGGCCATCTACGAGCAGATCCTCTCCACGGCCCTGGCCCATTCGACCGCCTGGGTGGGGCCGGAGGTCATCGACGAGATCAACATCCTGGAAGCCACCAAACGGGGCTTTGCGGAGGCCTTTCGTAAGATCGGCCTGCCCGTGACCGACGTGCTCATCGACGCCCTGCAGGGCCTCGACATCCCAGCCCGGCAGCATCCGCTCATTCACGGGGACGCCCTCACGTACTCCATCGGTGCGGCGTCGATCCTCGCTAAGGTGGCCCGGGATCGGTACATGATCGAGCAAGACGCCCTCTACCCCCAGTACGGCTTCGCCCGCAACAAGGGCTACGGCACGGCGGAGCATATCGCCGCCCTGAAGCAGTACGGCCCCTGTCCCCTCCACCGCCGCAGCTTCATCGGCCATTTCGTCCCATGAACACGGGCAAACGAGGGGAACGGCTGGCCGCCTGGTATCTCTTTTTTCACGGCTGCCGCATACTGGCGCGCAACTACCGTTACGGCCGCTACGAGATCGACATCGTGGCCCGGGAGCGGCGCACGGGCATCCTCCTGTTCGTGGAGGTCAAGACACGTTCCTCCACGGACTACGGCCTCCCCCGGGACGCCGTGGATCGCCGCAAGCAACTCTTTCTCACCCGGGCCGCCCAGGGGTATCTGAAACAGCTGGGCGACTCTGACGCCCACACCCGCTTCGACGTCGTCGAGGTCTACACGAAGCCCCTGCGCATCGTCCACCTGCCCGACGCGTTCTGACGGTCCTGTTCGGCACAGGCGCCTTTTCCCACAGGGAAGAGGCGCCGCTTGCTGTACCGGGTTTTGTCGTATCCCGGCACATTGTGAACCCTTTTTGACAATGGATTGCATTTAGCAAACTCTTTGTGCTATCATACATATGAGAAAGTATATCCCTGCATAGGGATCGGAGGATAGATCGTGCAGAAGAAGGTTCTGAGCGCCATCGTAGCGGTGCTGGCTGTGGCCGTGATCGTGGTGGCGGGCATATATTTTAAGAAGACCAAAGGCGGCGGCGGGGGAGAGCCCGTCTCCGCGGTCTACGACCTGAAGAGCGAGCCCAGGGGCCTGCCCGAGGGCTGGTACGTGAACTCCTATGAGGACCAGTACCGGGCCTATGGGGACGAATCCGGCGTGATCACCCTGTCCTCCGACATCGCGGACGACCTGCGCCTCTGCAAGAAGATCACCGTGGAGGAGGGCAGCCGCTACGTGCTGACCGGCTATATCGCCACGGAGGCCGTGGCGGAGGGCCGGGGCGCCTCATTGTCCATCGACAACTACAGCCTGGACAGGTCCTGCGTCTACACCCAGGGATTGACAGGCGACAACGACTTCACCGAGACCAAATTGTATTTTGAGACCAAGCCGGGCCAGACCGAGGTCATCCTGGCTCTGCGGCTGGGCGGCTACTCCGAAGCGAGCCGCGGTACGGCCCGGTTCAAGGATGTTTCCCTGCGCTCCGGCGGGGCGGACGAGGGCCGGTACCAGGTGCTGGAGGCCTGGGGCGGCTCCTCCGACGAGGAGGACGACGACGCCTTCCGGGACGAGGAGCACTACAAGTCCTTCTTCGCCGTCATCGTCTGGGCCGCGGTGCTCTCCGGCGTGCTGCTGATCTTCGGGGTCTACCGGAATCGGCGGCTGCTGACCGGCAAGACCTTGCCCAACAAGGCCTATTGGGCGGGCTTTGCGTTCATCGTTCTGGTGGGGCTGCTCCTGCGGCTGATCCTCTGCGCCCTGTATCGGGGCCACGACAGCGATATGGGCTGCTTCATCGGCTGGGGCCAGGATATCGCCCGCAACGGCACGAAGCAGTTCTACTGGGCGGCGGGCCACGACTGGTACGACTATCCCCCGGGCTACATGCTGTTCCTGGGCGGGTATTCTGCTCTGCTGAACCTGCTGCGGGTGGACACGGGCACGGTCCTGGGCATCTTCCTGTATATGCTCCCGGCGGTGGCGGCGGATCTGGCTCTGGCCCTGCTCCTCATGGCCTTCGCCCGCAGGCAGCGGATCAACAACTCCGGCGCCCTCATCCTGGGCGGATTGGTGTTTTTGAACCCGGCGTTGCTGTTCCTCACGGGGGCCTGGGGCCAGATCGACTCCATTTTGACCCTATGGCTGGTGTTGAGCTTCCTCCTGCTCCTCAAGGGCAGGTCCGGCGCCTTCGATAGGAACCGGATCCTCTCCGGGGCGGTCTTCGGTCTCGCGGTCATGACCAAGTGGCAGGCCCTCATGTTCGGGCCCATGTACGCCGTGGCCCACCTGTTCCTCATCCGCTGGGGAGAGAAGGAGGGCTGGGCAGACCTGCGCGACACGGTCCTTTCGGCCCTGTCCGCCGTGGCGGTGATGCTCCTCATCTCCCTGCCTTTCAAGGGGGACCAGAGCTTGCTGTGGTTCGTGGGCCGGTTCATGACTGCCTCCGGCCACTACGACTACGCCACCGTGGAAGCCTACAACTACTTCGCCTTCTGCGGCGCCAACTGGAAGCGGGCCGGGGAGTACATCCTGCCAAATCTGCTGACCTATAAGCAGTTCGGCACCGTGGCCATCTGCCTTGCCATCCTCTGCGGTTTTTTGACCGTCCTGCGCCGGCATCAGGCCGAGCGGCGGCAAGGCCGCTCCCTGGACGGGGACAAGGGCTTCCTGTTCCTGGCGGCGTCCCTGACCATGGCTCTCATCTTCACCTTCGGCCACTACATGCACGAGCGGTACGTAGTGCCCGTATTGGTGATGCTCCTCTTCGCCTACGCCTACTATAAGGACCGTCGGCTGCTGCTCGTTGCGCTGCTCTTTACCGTGACCACCTTCCTCAACGAGATGATGGCCCAGTACGTGGTCAGCAACGAGGCCATGAGCGTCATCCGCGGCGGCCGGGAGCACAACACGGTGCTGCGGTTCTGGTCCGGGGTGGAGGTCTTGGTATGCCTGTACTTCGGATACGTGGTAGCGGATATGCTCCATGGCCTACGGGAGAAGCTGACAGGCTATTTGATCCGGGAGGAGGGCGAGGGTCCCTCCAAGTTCTATACGTTCATTGAGGAGGGCCTGCAGAAATGAATACGAACGCCTCTCCCAAATTCGAGATACTGAGCCTCTTTGAGAAGGGTCAGAACGAGCGGCTGGTGAAGCTGGACAAGCTCCTGCTCACGGCCTTGACCCTGGTCTATGCCCTCATCGCCCTGTTGAACCTGGGCACCCTCAGCTTTCCCACCACCGTCTACGAAGGCGCCGTGGGGGATGGCTTCACCCTGGACTTTGGAAAGACGGTGACCGTGGACAAGGCCTGGTTCAACGGCAACGTGTCCCAGGGCACCCTCCGCTTCACCGCTGACGACGGCTCGGAGGACACCTATACTCTGGATCAGGGGGACATGTTCAAGTGGCATGAAGCGTCTCTATCCTTCACCACCCGGTATCTCCGGGTATCCGTGGAGGACCGGGCCGTGGCCATGAACGAGATCGCCTTCTTCCAGGACGGGGAGCTGCTGCCTGTGACGGTGCTGGAGGTTTTCGGCGACAATCAGACCGCCCTAAATCTGGTGGACGAGCAGGACACGGTCCCCGAAGCCCCCAGCTACTTCAACGGCATGATCTTCGACGAGATCTACCACGCCCGCACGGCTTACGAGAACATCCATAACCTGCCCATCTACGAGTGGACCCACCCGCCCCTCGGCAAGCTCATCATCGCCCTGGGCATATTGATCTTCGGCATGAAGCCCTTCGGCTGGCGGATCATGGGCACCCTGTTCGGCGTGGGGATGATCCCGCTGCTGTACGTCTTCGCCAAGCGCATCTTCAAGCGCACGGACTACGCCTTCGTGACGGCGGGCCTGTGGGCCTTCGACTGTATGCACTTTACCCAGACCCGCATCGCCACCATCGACGTGTATGGGCTGTTCTTCATCCTGCTCATGTTCTTCTTCATGTACGAGTACGTGCGGCAGGACTACTTCACGACCCCTTGGAAGGACAAGCTGAAACCCCTGGCCTTGTCGGGCGTGGCCTTCGGCCTCGGGTGCAGCAGCAAGTGGATCGGATGCTACGCGGGGGCGGGCCTCGCTGTGGTGCTCTTCTACCACCTTCTCTGCGCCCTCTTTGAAGCCTATAAGGGCCACGATGAGGGAGCCAACGAAAAGCGGCGGGCATTCTGGCGGAAGCTGTGGGCCACAGCCGGCTGGTGCTGCCTCTGGTTCCTGTTGGTGCCGGGGCTCATCTACTTCGCGTCGTACCTGCCCTACTACCGGTACGAGGCCTCCCTTCGGGAGAGCTACGGTCTGAGGGACATGTGGGGGACCCTGCTCAAGAACCAGAAGGACATATATAACTACCACAGCGGCCTCACCGCCACCCATATGTGCCAGAGCACCTGGTACCAGTGGCCCTTAACCTTCAAGAGCGTCTGGTTCTACGTGTCCGGCAACGGGGAGAAGATCTCCAACATCGCCAGCACCGGCAACCCCGCCGTCTGGTGGGTCAGCGCTGTGGGCACGGTGTGTCTGTTCCTCGAATGGGTCCTGGGCAAGGTGAAGCGCAACGCGGTGCACCCCATCCTCTTCGTAGGCGTCCTTGCCAATTACGGCCCCTGGGTGCTGGTGACTCGGTGCGTGTTCCTCTACCATTTCTTCGCCACGGTGCCCTTCATCCTCCTGTCCACAGTGTACCTCGTGTTCCTGCTGGAGAAGGAAAATCGGCGGATATCCTGGCTCAAGTGGGCCTGGCTGGGCCTGGCGGTGGTGTACTTCATCCTGTTGTATCCCGCCATTTCCGGCCTGCCCACCAGCTACGGTTACGCGGGCTTCTTGGAGAACGTGCTGCCGGCGTCGGTGCTCTATTACGGTTGGGTCTGATAAGGAGGCGCTTATGCTATCCCAGGTGAACAGCTTCGGTTTGTCGGGCCTCAATGGCTTTCCTGTTAAGGTGGAGGCCTATATCTCCGGCGGACTTCACGCCTACGAGACCGTGGGTCTGCCCGACGCCGCCGTGAAGGAGTCCAAGGAGCGGGTCCGCTCCGCCATGAAGAACGCGGGCTTCGACTTCCCCAGCGACCTGCATGTGACGGTGAGCCTGGCGCCGGCGGACGTGCGCAAGGAGGGCAGCGTCTACGATCTGCCCATCGCCCTCGCCCTTCTGTGCGCCCAGGGGAGCCTGAAGCAGGCGCCCCTGACCCGAGCCGTGTATTTGGGAGAGCTGGCCCTGAGCGGCGACGTACGGGCCGTGAACGGGGTCCTGCCCATGGTCATCTCCGCCCGGGAGGCGGGGGAGACCGTCTTCTTCGTGCCCCGGGACAACGCTGCCGAGGCCGCCTGCGTGGACGGGGTCCGGATCTTCCCTGTGGACGACCTCAAACAGCTGGTGTACTTTTTGCGGGGCGAAGGGGGCATGGAGCCCCAGCCGCCCACGATTTTCGTGCCCGAGGAGGCGGCCTATCCCTGGGATTTTTCCGACATCAAGGGCCAGGCGGCTGCCAAGCGGGCTGCCGAGATCGCTGCGGCGGGCGGCCACAACCTGCTCCTGTCCGGCACCCCGGGTTCCGGCAAGACCATGCTGGCCCGGGCCATGCCCTCCATATTGCCGCCCATGACCTTGGCGGAGTGCATGGAGGTGACCAAGATCCATTCCGTGGCGGGCTACCGGGGCCTGGTGGCCACCCGCCCCTTCCGGTCCCCCCATCACGGGGCCTCGGCGGCGGCCATCACCGGCGGCGGGGCCAACGCCCTGCCGGGGGAGATCAGTCTCGCCCATATGGGCGTCCTGTTCCTCGATGAGTTCCCGGAGTTTCATCGGGACGTGCTGGAGAGCTTGCGCCAGCCCCTGGAGGACGGCATCGTCACGGTATCCAGAGCCCGAACGAGCTGTACCTATCCCGCCTCCTTCATGCTGGTGGCGGCCATGAACCCCTGTCCCTGCGGCAACCGGGGCTCCCGGACCAAGGCCTGCACCTGCACCCCCAGCCAGATCCATCGCTACGCCCGGCGCATCTCGGGGCCCCTTCTCGACCGCATCGATCTGTTCATCGAGATGAACGACGTGCCCTTCGAGGACTTGACCGGCAAGGCCAAGGGGGAGTCCTCCCAAAGCATCCGCCAGCGGGTGGTGGCCGCCCGGCAGCGGCAGTACGACCGCTTCGGCGACAGCACCCGGACCAACGCCCGCATGACCGTTCAGGAGATCGAGGCCTTCTGTGCCCTGGACAGCCGCTGTCAGGTCCTTATGGAGCGGGCCTTCCGGCGCATGGACCTGTCGGCCCGGGCCTATCAGCGCCTGCGGAAGGTGGCGCGGACCATCGCGGATCTGGACGGATCGAAAGAGATACAGGAGAAACACCTGAGCGAAGCCATCCGCTACCGGAGCTTGTCCATACTGGGAGAGAATGACCTATGATCGACCCCACCGACCGATTGGAGCTGTGGCTCCATTACGCCACCGGCACCCGATATCGGCAGTTTTCGGCCGTGCGGGAGGAATACTATTACCTGGAGGAGGCCTTCGAGGACGTGCAGAAGGGGCGTTTGGAGCGCCTTTCCATGCTGTCCGAGGAGAGCTTGAAGCGCTTGCAGGAGGCCGCCGCCGACGGGTTCATGGACCGGTACATCCGGTGGCTGGACAAGAACGAGGTGAACGTGGTCACTTCGTCCAGCTACCTGTACCCGGCCCTGCTGAAGGAGATCCACGACCCGCCCACGGTGCTCTTCTATAAGGGCACCCTGAACGAGGACATGCAGCTGCCCATCGCCGTGGTGGGCACCCGCCGCTGCACGGACTACGGCAAGGACGTGGCTAAGAAGTTCTCCCGGGAACTGGTGAGATCGGGGGCCACCATCGTTTCCGGCCTTGCCACCGGCATCGACGGCTACGCCGCTTTGGGCGCTCTCTCTGTGGAGGGGGCGCAGGACCCCACCGTGGCGGTGTTGGGCTGCGGCATCGACGTCATCTACCCTAAGGGCAACGAGAAGCTGTACGGGGCCATCGCGGAGCGGGGGTGCCTGCTCACGGAGTTCTTGCCCAAGACTCCGCCCCTCGGACAAAACTTCCCATTCCGCAACCGGGTCATCAGCGGCCTTTCCCTGGGCGTGCTGGTGGTGGAAGCGGGGGAGCGGAGCGGCGCGTCCATCACGGCGCGGCTGGCTCTCGAACAGGGCCGGGAGGTGTTCGCCGTACCGGGCCGGATCACGGACCTCATGAGCTCGGGCACCAACGGCATGATCCGCCGGGGCGAAGCGAAGCTGGTCACCTCCGTTGCCGATATCCTGCAGGAGTTCGGCGAGGGCGGCCTGGGGGACGAGGTGCAGTCCGTGTCCTTCCAGGACCTTTCGCCCCTGGAGCAGCAGATCGTGAAAGCCCTCTCTGCCGGCGAAAAAAACGAGGACGAGCTGCTGGAGAGCTGCGCCGGGCGGGTGGACGAACTCATTCCCACCTTGACAGGACTGACTTTTTCGGGAATAATAAAGCAACTGCCGGGGAGCGTCTACGCGCTGGACACCCTGCAAACCAACATCGTGTACTAAAAGAAGGAAAAGACCATGGCCGAATCATTGGTGATCGTGGAGTCGCCTGCCAAGGCGAAGACCATCGAAAAGTTTTTAGGGAGCAAGTATAAGGTGGTGGCCAGCCAGGGCCACATCCGCGACCTGCCCAAGTCCAAGCTGGGCGTGGACGTGGAGCACGGCTTCGAGCCCTCCTATATCGCCCTCCGGGGCCGCAAGGAAATTTTGGAGACCATCCGCAAGGAAGCGAAGAAGGCCGATAAAGTGTTCCTGGCTACCGACCCTGACCGGGAGGGCGAAGCCATCTCCTGGCATCTTGCGGAGGTGCTGAAGCTGGACGAGAAGAGCAAGTGCCGGATCGAGTTCAACGAGATCACCGCCGCCGCCGTCAAGGGCTCCTTCAAGAAGGCCCGGCCCATCAACATGGACCTGGTGGACGCCCAGCAGGCGAGACGGGTCCTGGACCGTCTGGTGGGCTATAAGATCAGCCCCATCCTCTGGGCTAAGGTCAGGAAGGGCCTGTCCGCGGGACGGGTCCAGTCCGTGGCCACCCGCATCATCTGCGATCGGGAGGAGGAGATCAACGAGTTCGTCCCCAAGGAGTACTGGACCATCACCGCCCAGCTCCAGGGGAAGAAGCCCTTCGAGGCCAAGTTCACCAACTGGGGCGACGTGAAGGAGCTGCATACCGAGGCGGAGACGAATAAAGTCTTACAGCGCATCGACGGGAAGGACTTCGTCACCGTGGACGTGAAGACCGGCGAGAAGAAGCGTCATGCGGCGCCGCCGTTTACCACGTCGAGCCTGCAGCAGGAAGCGTCCAGGAAGCTCAACTTCACCGCCAAGCGGACCATGCAGGTAGCTCAGCAGCTGTACGAGGGCGTGGACATCGGCAAGAAGGGGCCCGTGGGACTCATCTCCTACATCCGTACCGACTCCGTACGCATCAGCAAGGAGGCCCAGGGAGCGGCCCTCGAATACATCGAAGCGAACTACGGGCCGGAGTACGTGCCCAGTCAGCCCAACGTGTACCGGGGTCGCAGCAACGCCCAGGACGCCCACGAGGCCATCCGGCCTACGGACCTCAAAAACAGCCCCAAGGAGCTGAAAGCCAGCCTCAGCGCCGAGCAGTACAAGCTCTATAAGCTCATCTACGAGCGCTTCCTCTCCAGCCAAATGAGCGAGGCCGTTTTGGAGACCACCACCGCCACCTTCGACGTGAACGGCGTCACCTTCCGCTCCGCCGGGGTCAGGACCCTGTTCGCGGGCTTCACGGTCATCTACACCGAGGGCCGGGACGACCAGGGGGAGAAGGAGGTCCAGCTGCCGCCCATCCATACAGGGGACAGCTTCACGCCCAAGGCCATCACCCCGGAGCAGAAGTTCACCCAGCCCCCCGCCCGGTACACCGAGGCCACGCTGGTGAAGACCCTGGAGGAGAAGGGCATCGGCCGCCCCTCCACCTATGCGCCCACCATCTCCACCATCGTGGATCGGGGGTACGTCCTGCGGGAGAAGAAGGTGCTGCAGCCCACGGAACTGGGGTTCGTGGTGACCCGGCTCATGAAGGAGAACTTCAAGGGCATCGTGGACGTGGCGTTCACCGCCGGCATGGAGGAGAAGCTCGATCAGGTGGAGGAGGGGGAGGTCCCCTGGCAGCAGGTGGTGTCCGACTTCTACACGCCCTTTGAAAAGGATCTGGAGGCCGCCGGCGCCAACATCGACAAGGTGAAACTGCCCGACCCCGTGTCCGACGTGCCCTGCGACAAGTGCGGCGCCATGATGGTCATCAAGACCGGCCGCTTCGGCAAGTTCCTGGCTTGCCCCAACTTCCCGGAGTGCCGGAACACCAAGCCCCTGGTGGAGAAGCTGGACGTCCCATGCCCCAAGTGCGGCGGGGACATCCTCAAGCGACACACCAAGAAGGGCAAGGTCTTCTACGGCTGTGCCAACTACCCGGCCTGCGACTTCGTCAGCTGGGATAAGCCCGTGCCGGGCAAGTGCCCCAAGTGCGGCGGCATCCTGGTCCAGCGCATGGGCCAGAACGGCCCCTTCATCGCCTGCGCGGACCGGAACTGCGGGTATATCCAACGGGGGAAAAAAGATAAGGAATGATTGATTTGCACCTTTTTCTCTTCATGAGAAGAGAAAAAGGTGCCCAAAAAGAGAAGCATAGAAGATAAGTATAGGCTTCGCGGATAAGCAATACTGTTTCTTAAAGTTCTTTTGGTCACCTTTTCTTCCAAGAAAAGGTGGTGCTTTCAATAACTACCTCGATTCAGAAAGGACCAAAACCATGGCTGAAATCACCGTAGTGGGCGCGGGCCTCGCGGGCGCGGAGGCTGCGTGGCAGCTCTGCCGTCGCGGCCATGCCGTCACATTGCGGGAGATGAAGCCGGAGAAGCGTTCCCCCGCCCATCGGCGCGACAGCTTCGCGGAGCTGGTCTGTTCCAACTCCCTCAGGTCCGATCGGTTGGAGAACGCCGTGGGCCTCCTCAAGGAGGAGATGCGGACTCTGGACTCCCTGATCCTCTCCTGCGCCGATGCCACCCGGGTCCCCGCCGGCGGCGCCTTGGCCGTGGACCGGGAGGGGTTCACTGAGCTGGTAACCAGGAAACTCCTGGATTTGCCCAACCTCACCTACGTCCCCGGGGAGGTCACGGACATCTCCGAAGGTCCCTGCATCATCGCTACGGGCCCCCTGACCTCCGGCGCCCTCTATGAGCGCATCTCGGCGCTGGTGGGGCAGCCCCTGCACTTCTATGACGCGGCGGCGCCCATCGTCACCCGGGACAGCCTGGACTTTTCCAAGGTCTTCGCCGCCTCCCGCTACGGCCGGGGGGAGGACTATCTGAACTGCCCCATGACCAAGGAGGAGTACTTCGCCTTCTACCACGCCCTCATCGAGGCGGAGACGGCGGAGCTCCATTCCTTCGAGACCCCCCGGGTCTTCGAAGGCTGCATGCCGGTGGAGGTCATGGCCAAGCGGGGCGAGATGACCTTAGCCTACGGACCCTTGAAGCCCGTGGGATTGGAGGTGGACGGGAAGATGCCCTTCGCCGTGGTCCAGCTTCGGCAGGACGACAGGGACGGCCGCCTCTACAACATCGTGGGCTTCCAGACCAATTTGAAGTTCCCCGAGCAGAAGCGGGTCTTCGGTCTGATCCCGGGCCTGGAGCACGCCGAGTTCGTGCGCTACGGGGTCATGCACCGCAACAGCTTTTTGCCGTCCCCGGGCCTCCTGCACTGGGATTACTCTTTGAAAACCAACCCCCTGCTGTGCTTCGCCGGGCAGATGGCCGGCGTGGAGGGGTACGTGGAGAGCGCTTCGAGCGGCCTTCTAGCTGCCCTGGCCCTCCATGAAAAGCTTTTGGGCAAAATGCCCGTGGATTTCACGGACCAGACCGCCATCGGCGCCCTGGGTCACTACGTCGCGGAGTATGTGGGCCACGACTTCCAGCCCATGAACGTGACCTTCGGCATCATGGCCCCTGCGGGCCGTCGTTTCAAGGGCAAGCAGCAGAAGAACCTGTTCCTGTCGGAGCGGGCCCTGGTCACCGTCCGGGAGAAGAAAGACCTCCTGTCCCCGGGCATATAAGAATACAACAGACGACTCACTCGTGGGAGGGAGCTCGATACATAGGAAAGTGACATGAAAAAGAAAGAAACGAAATTGAAGCTCATTCCCCTGGGGGGCATGGGCGAGATCGGAAAGAATATGACCCTCCTGGAGTACGGGGAGGACATCGTGGTCATCGACTGCGGATTGGCGTTCCCCGACGACGACATGCCGGGCATCGACGTGGTGATACCGGACATGACCTATCTGGAGGAGAACCGGGAGAAGCTCAGGGGCTTCGTCATCACCCACGGCCACGAGGACCATATCGGCGCCGTGCCCTACGCCCTGCAGAAGTTCGACGCCCCCGTCTACGGTACGGATCTGACCGTGGCGCTTATCGAGCATAAACTGCAGGAGATGCATACCCCCGGCGACCTCCACGTGGTGAAGCCCGGCGACACGGTGGAGCTGGGCTGCTTCAAGGTGGAGTTCATCAAAACCAGCCACTCTATCCCCGGAGCGGTGGCCCTGGCCATCACCACGCCGCTGGGCGTCATCCTCCATACGGGCGACTTCAAGATCGACCTGACTCCCCTGGACGGTCAGCCCATCGACATCAATCGTCTCGCGTACTACGGCAGCAAGGGGGTTCTGTGCCTCCTGTCCGACTCCACCAACGTGGAGCGGGCGGGGTACACCCAGTCCGAGAAGGAGATCGGCAAGACCTTCGAGCACTACTTCGACCTGGCTAAAGGGCGCATCATCGTGGCCTCCTTCGCCAGCAACGTCTACCGCCTCCAGCAGGTGGCGGACGTGGCCATCGAGCACGATCGGGTCATCTGCTTCGCGGGCAAGAGCATGGAACAGATCGTCACCTACGCCCAGAACCTGGGCTATATGCACATCCCCCAGGATCGGATCGTGAAGGTGGACGACCTTGGCAAGTTCCACGACGACAAGGTCTGCATCATCACCACCGGCAGCCAGGGGGAGCCCATGAGCGGCCTGTACCGCATGGCCAACGCCTCCCACAAGATCAACATCGGCTTCGGCGACACGGTCATCATCTCCGCCTCCGCCATCCCCGGCAACGAGGTGGGGGTGGGCAGGGTCATCGACGGCCTCTTCGAGAAGGGGGCCTACGTGGTCTACGACCGCATGGCGGATGTGCACGTGTCCGGTCACGCCTGCCGGGAGGAGCTGAAGATGATGCTCCATATCACCAAGCCCAAGTTCTTCATCCCCGCCCACGGCGAGTTCCGGCACCTCATGACCCACGGCCGCCTGGCCCTCGATATGGGCATCCCGGAGGAGAACATCTTCGTCATGAACATCGGCGAAGTGGTGTCCTTTACGAAGAAGACGGCGGTCAAGGCCGGCGAGGTGCCCTCCGGCTCCGTCATGGTGGACGGCAGCAAGAGCATCGAGGACGCGGTGATCCGGGACCGTCGGGAGCTTTCCAGCCAGGGCCTGGTGGTGGCGGTCATCTCCGTGGACAAGAGCACCGGCAGACAGATCGCGCCCGTGGAGCTCATCTCCCGCGGTTTCGTCTATATGAAGGAGTCCGACGAGCTCATGACCGAAGCGGCCCAGACCATCGCTTCCGAGGTCCAGCGCTTCGAGAACGAGGACAAGGCCAACTACGGGGATATCAAGACCAACATCAAGAGCAAGCTGAAGTCCTTCTTCAAGAGCCGCACCAAGCGGACGCCCCTCATCATCCCCATCGTCATCGAGGGCGAGAGCCGTGATTGAGGAGATGTCGAAGGAGCTGGCGGCCGAGATCCGCCGCAGCCGGGAATACGAGGCCTACGCGGCCGCCAAGGAGAAGGTCCTGGCGGACGAGCAGACCGCGGGCCTGCTAAAGCGGTTCCATAAGCTGCAGATGACCGTCCAGGCCCGCAAGCTGGCCGGCGGCCAGGGCGGCGCCGAGGAGGAGGAGCTCAAGAAGCTGGCGGAGCTCTTGCAGTTCTCCCCGGACGCTGCGGACTATTTGCTGGCGGAGTACGGGCTGAACCGGCTGCTGACGAACACCTACGACACCATCGCCCGGCTTGTGGGCGTGGATTTTACGGAGTGGAGCAACTGACATGACGCAATGGAAGGACCCGGTCACGGCGCGCCGGGAAAAGGTATGGCGGATCCTCCGGCCCATAGCGGCGACCCTGCTCAGCCTGGGCCTGGTGGCCCTCGCCATGATCGGCGCCCTTCGCTACGTTTTGAGTCACTTCGTCTATCCTGTGGACGAGGACGACAACACCCCCATCGAGGTGGTGATCCCCAACGGCGCCTCCGCCTCCCGCATCGCCTCCCTCCTCTATCACGCCCGGGGCCAGGACGAGCCGGGGCTCATCGTCAGCACCGCCTCCTTCAAGGTATACGTGGACTTTACGGGCCGGGCCAACTCCCTGAAGGCGGGGACCTACGTCCTGTCCCGGAACATGACCATCCCCGAGATCGTGAACATCCTCTGCGCCGGGAACGAGGCGCGGCGGGTCACCCGCTTCACCATCCCCGAGGGCTTCACCGCCGATCAGATCGCCCAGGCCCTCTTCGAGGCGGGCATATTGGAGGATCAGGAGGAGTTTTTGGCCCTCTGCAAGGACGGGACGCTGCTGTCGGTGGCGTACCTCGATCCGTTGCTCAATCCCTCCGACCGGCGCTACGCCCTCGAAGGGTATCTGTTCCCCGACACCTATGAGATCTACGAGGACGCCGCCGCTGCGGACATCCTCAAGAAGATGCTGAACCGGTTCGCCGTGGTCTTCTCCGAGGAGGACGCGGACCGGGCCCGGGCTCTGAACCTGACCACGGACCAGGTGTTGACCCTGGCGTCCATGATCGAGAAGGAGGCCGCCGCCGAGGAGGACTTCGCCCGGGTTTCCGCCGTGTTTCACAACCGGCTTAGACAGGGCATGCCCCTCGAATCCTGCGCCACTCTCTCCTACACCCTGGGGGTGAAGAAATACACCTTCACGGAGGACGAGCTCTCCACCGTGTCCCCTTACAACACCTATCGGAACAAGGGCTTGCCCGTGGGGCCCATCTGCAACCCGGGCCGCACCGCCATCCAGGCAGCCCTGTACCCGTCGGAGGAGTATCTGAGGGAGGGATACCTCTACTTCTGCAACATGAACCCCAAGCAGACCAACAGCCTGGTCTTCAGCCGGACCTACCAGGAGCATCGGTCCAACGTGGTGAAGTATTCCCCGTTCTGGGAATGAAGCGGTACAAATAAGAGGCAGGGACGAACCCTGCCTCTTTTTTATTCTTCGATGTATTGCTGCGTCCGTTTCACCCACGCCGCCCAGCGGGGATCGGCGGAGATCTGGGCTTTGACCTTTTCCCGGTCCGGCACGTCCCACCAGGGCCACAGCTCCGGCAGCTCTCTGCAAAAGTGAGCTTCGAGGGGGTTGGCCATAACGGGCATCCGGACGTGGCGGAGCAGGGGAGAGGAATAGGGGACTATGGGACGCTCGTCGGCGCGTTGGGCGTGGTCCAGGGCCAGATCGAGAGCTGAAAAAGCCTCGTCCCGAGCCCCGCTTTGCCACAGATAGTAGGCCCGGAGCATATGGATGCAGGCCAGGAAACTGTGGTTCAGACCGTAATCGCCGTCCGTGCACACCAGGCGGAACAGCTCCGCCCCGTTTTGCAGCAGGGCAGCCGCAGTTTGCGGCGGGATATTCCTATCGTTCAGCAGGATGCGCACCATCAGCTCCCCGCTGGTGCGCACCGTCTCCAGCAGCGCCTCTCCGCAGGCGGCGACGGCATCCCGGCCATCGAAGGCGTTGATCCGCAAAAAGGGGGCGGCCCCGTAGAGATCGGGGGCGTCCTCGGCGAGAGATAGAGCCTTTTCCCCTTCGCCCAGGTTCTTGTAGAGCTGGCTGAGCTCGATCACCGCCTGCCGCCGGAGTTTGCCGTCGGTCAAGGCGGGCAGCAGCTTCTCGTACAGCTTCACGGCCTCCTGCCACTCGGCATAGGTCCGGTGCCGGGCGGTGTCATAGATGCCGTATCCGTCCGCGTCGGTCAAGTGGAGCTCCCCGTGGCGCACGTATCCTGCGGTGTAGAGGGCGGAGGCCAGGGCCAGCGTCAGCTTTTCGTTGCCGGGGAACTCGATGAGCCCCTCCCGGGCCAGGGCGATGCACCGGTCCATGCTCACGTCCACGCCGTTGTTCTCCCGTATCATCCCCTGGATGCACTCGTACAGGGCGTCCACCTTCTTCGAGCGTTCGTTGTCGTAGCCGAAGAGCTCGTCGATGGAGACTCCGAAATAGTTGGCGATGGAGGGGATCATGCCCATATCGGGGTAGCAGAGCTCCTTCTCCCAGCGGGAGACCGCCTGGGGGGTCACGCCCAGCTCGTTGGCCAGGGCCTCCTGGGTCCTTCCGTCCCGATGACGGAGCTCCTTTATCCTTTCTCCCAATTGTATCATATCATTTCTCCTTTTTTCTGCGTTCACCGGCGTGTTTACAGTGTATCGGAGAAACGGCTGAAAAGCAATAATCAATATATTGTTTTAAAATCAATAATACGTTGAGTTCCGGATAATGAGCCTCAAAAACGGCATGATTCGTCCCAAAGCGGCATAGCCTGATCCCATAGGGGGTGAAGCTATGCTGATGTTTTTGCTGGAGCTGTTCCGGGGCCTGTTCTTCGCTGGGTTCGTCAAGAGCGCTTCCTTTCCGAAGCCCCTCAGCGCAGCGGAGGAGCGGCAGGCAGTGGCAGAGCTGCTGGCAGGGAGCGAAAGCGCCCGGGATAAACTCATAATGCACAATCTTCGCCTTTGCGCCCATATCGCCAATAAGTACGCCGCCCGGGGGAAGCTGTCCAGGCGCCGGGAGCTGGACGACCTCATCTCCATCGGCACCATCGGCCTTATCAAAGCGGTGGATTCCTTCGCCCCGGACAAGGGAAGTTTGTCGAGCTACGCCTCCCGCTGTATCGAAAACGAGATCCGCATGAGCCTGCGCACGGAAAAGAAGCTGGTGGGGGAGGTGTCCATGGAGGAGCCCCTGGGCCGGGACAGGGAGGGGAACGAGCGGACGGTCCTGGATCTGGTGGGCACGGACGGGGAGGAGATCTTCGAGGAGGTCCGCAGGAACCTGGAGGGGGAGCGGCTGCGCACCCTTATGGATCGGGCCCTCAAGAAGCGGGAGAAGCTGGTCCTGTCCCTTCGGTGCGGCCTGGACGGGGCGACGCCCATGACCCAGCAGCAGGTGGCCGACAGGATCGGCATTTCCCGGTCCTACATCTCACGGATCGAGAAGAAGGCGGTGCTCAAGCTCCGTCTGGCCCTGCTGGAAGCAAGGGAGCTCCTTTGAAAAAAAGACTTGTGATATGCAGCGCATCATGCTATAATACAATGACATATTGGGTAGGACTTTGTAGAGAGGACAGTAATGAACGTATGAAAGAGCGTGTTGAAAAGCTACGCAAACTCATGAGCGACAACCGGCTGGACGGGGCGCTGATCACCGGCCTCACGGCCATTCGGTACTATTCCGGCTTCACCAGCGACGAGGCGGCCCTGGTCGTCACCATGGACCGCGCTTCGCTGCTGACGGATTTTCGGTACACCATCCAGGCTCGGGAACAGAGCCCGGACTTCGACGTGGTGGAGGTGGGCCGCGGCGCCCTGCTCCCCACGGTGGACAGGCTGTTGAAGGAGGACGGCGCCAAGCGCGTGGCCTTCGAGAACCAGACCATGACCGTGTCCACCTTCGAGAAGTACAAGGCCCTGGAGTATGAGTTCGTCCCCTTCTCCGAGGAGATGAACAAGCCCCGCCTCGTGAAGACGGCGGATGAGATCGCCAGCCTCCAGAAGGCCCAGAACATGGCGGACGAGGGGTTCAAGATCCTTCTGGGCCGCATCGGCAGCGGCATGACCGAGAAGGAAGTGGCGGCGGAGCTCGATTACATCAACGCCAAGCTGGGGAGCGAGTGCCCCTCCTTCGACACCATCGTGGGCTCCGGCCCCAACGGCGCCATGTGCCACGCCATCCCCGGCGATCGTCGCCTCCAGAAGGGCGATCTCGTCGTCCTGGACTACGGCTGCGTGTACAACGGCTACCACAGCGACATGACCCGGACCTTCGCCGTCGGGGAGGTGGACGACTTCGCCAAGAAGATCTACGACATCGTCCGCACGGCCCAGCAGAAGGCTCTCGACGCCCTGAAGACGGGCATCACCGGCAAGGAGCTGGACGCCATCGCCCGGGACTACATCGCTTCCAAGGGTTACGGCGAGACCTTCGGCCATAGCCTGGGCCACGGCTTCGGCCTCATGATCCACGAGGCGCCCAACGCTTCCACGGCCAGCGAGTGGACCTTGGAAGAGGGCATGACCATCACGGTGGAGCCGGGCATCTACATCGAAGGCCGGCTGGGCGTGCGCATCGAGGACTGCTGCGTCGTCACCAAAACGGGAAAGATCGACCTGGTCAGCTCTACGAAAGAGCTTCTCAGCGTGGATTGACCATACATATAGAACCAAACCAGAAATCACAGGGAGGAAAAGAAAACTATGGTAATGGCAGGCGATTTTCGTAAGGGCACTACGGTCGAGATCGACGGCAACGTTTGGTCCGTCGTGGACTTTCAGCATGTGAAGCCCGGCAAGGGCGCGGCCTTCGTCCGCACTCGGCTCAAGAACGCCATGACTGGCGCGGTGCTGGAGCGCACCTTCAGCCCCACCGACAAGTATCCCGAGGCCCGCATCGAGACCAAGGAGATGACCTATTCCTACTCCGACGGCGATCTCTACTACTTCATGGACAGCGAGACCTTTGATCTCATCCCCCTGAACCATGAGCAGGTGGAGGATGCCATCGACTTCATCAAGGAGAACGACACCGTCACCGTCCGCTCCTACAAGGGTTCCCCCTTCGCCGTTCAGGCCCCCAACTTCGTGGTCCTGGAGGTCACCGAGACCGAGCCCGGCTTCAAGGGCGACACCGCCACCGGCACCACCAAGCCCGCGGTCCTGGAGACCGGCTACCACATCGCCGTGCCCCTGTTCGTGAACCAGGGCGACAAGATCCGTGTGGACACCCGTACCGGCGAATACATGGAGCGCATCTGAGTTATAGTAACACCAAAAGGATCAAGGAGGAGCATATGAGCCGTATTTCCGAAAAAGTCGCCTATCTGGACGGCCTCATGGAGGGGCTGGAGATCGAGGACGCCAAGCAGAAGAAGCTGTTCAACGCCATC
>JBGVAK010000180.1:0-7587 GCA_045224495.1 Christensenellales bacterium | reverse complement strand
GGACGAGGCCGTGCGGGGCGCTTTGGAGCTCATTGACAGCGAGCCCATGGTCCCCGGCGAATACGAGTGCGTGTGCACCCCCGCCGTCACGGGCATGATCGTCCACGAGGCCTTCGGCCATGGGGTGGAGATGGATATGTTCGTGAAGGATCGAGCCCAGGCGAAGCAGTTCATAGGTGAATACGTAGCTTCCCCCCTGATCACCATGCACGACGGCGCCGCCGTGCAGCTGGACACGGGCTCCTACTTCTTCGACGACGAGGGCGTCCTGGCCCACGACACCGTCATCATCGCGACGGGCATTTTGAAGCGGGGCATCTCCGACGCCCAGAGCGCCATGCACCTGGGCACCGTCCCCACGGGCAACGGCCGCCGGGAGAGCTTCGAGCGCAAGGCCTACACCCGCATGACCAACACCTACTTCGAACCGGGCGCGGACACCTTTGAAGACATGATCGCTTCCGTGAAGGACGGCTTTTTGCTGGACAATCCCACCAGCGGCATGGAGGATCCCAAGAACTGGGGCATCCAGTGCATGGTGAACGTGGCCAGGGAGATCAAGGACGGCAAGCTCACGGGCCGGGTCTTCTCCCCCATCGTGCTCACGGGCTACGTGCCGGACCTCTTAAAGTCCATCACCATGGTCTCCAAGGACTTTGCCCTGGAAGGCGCTGGCATGTGCGGCAAAGGATGGAAAGAATGGGTGAAGGTCAGAGACGGCGGTCCCTGCATCAAGGCCCGCATCCGCTTGGGATAAGGAGGAAAGAGTATGCGTGACATGATTTTGCAGGCCCTGCGGGAGCTGGACATCCCCGTATACGATATCACCCTGGAGGAGGAGCGCTCCGCGGAGCTGTTCTTCATTCGTAAGACCCTGGACATGCGCCGGATCAAGAGCGCGAATCGCTGCAGCGTCACAGTCTACCGGGACTTCGAGGCCGACGGCAAGCAGTACCGGGGCCGTTCCCTGACTCAGATCTTCGAGGGCATGGGCATGGACGAGATCAAGGACCGGCTGAAGGGAGCTGCCTTCGCCGCCCAGTTCGTGAAGAACCCCTACTACGAGCTGTACGCAGGCAAGAAAGAACCGCCTGTGGACATGCCTTCCACTCTGGCCGACAGGCCCCTGGAGGACAATGCCATGCTCATGGCCAAGGCTCTGTTCGCGGCGGACACGGACCAGGACGCCTGGATCAACAGTGCGGAGGTCTTCGCCGTCGAAAAGCAGGTGACCTTCCTCAACAGCTCGGGCACGGACGTCTCCTACCGCCAGTATCTGGTGAAGGGCGAATTCGTGACCCAGTGCAAGACCCCCCAGGACGTGGAGCAGTTCTTCCAGTTCGAGTATCCGGACCTGAACACCGAGGCCCTCACCGAGAAGGCGAGGAAGGCCATCGCCGCGGTCCGGGATCGGGCGGCCGCCCAGGAGAGCCCCAAGGCCGGGACCTACTCGGTGGTCCTGTCCGGCGAGGAGGTCAGGAGCCTGATGGAATACTACCTGGGTCGGGCCAACGCCGCCCTGGTCTACGCCCAGTACTCCGACTGGGAAAAGGGCAAGCCGGTCCAGGGGGAGGACGTCCAGGGCGAGCGACTGAACCTGACGTTGCTGCCCCAGGCCCCCTACTCCCTGGAGGGCATCCCCATGGCGGCGCGGCCCCTCCTGGAGAACGGGGAGCTCAAGACCCTCTACGGCGCGTTACGCTTCTGCCAGTATTTGGGCATGGAGCCCACGGGCAACTACGAGCGGGTGGGCCTAAAGAACGGCACCGTGCCCCTGCAGGAGCTGCAGAAGGGGTGTCTCTGCCCGGTGTCCTTCTCGGGCTTTGAGATGGATCCCTTCACGGGCCATTTCGGCGGCGAGATCCGCCTCGCCTACCTCTACACCGACGAGGGCGTGAAGATCCTCACCGGCGGCTCCATCAACGGGAACCTTTCCGAGAAGCAGGGGAACCTCCGCTTCTCCACCGAGCGCTACGACACCATGGACTACACCGGGCCCTTCGCGGTGCGGATAGAAGGAGTAGAGGTAGCTGGCTGAGACTTGAACTGTTTGCGGCAAATATACATTGAAAAATGGCGCCTCATGGCGCCATTTCTTTTATCCGAAGCCGCAAATGCTCTGCTGCCCATCTTGGCAGCCTGAAGGGTGTGGATCGCTTATATCAGCTCAAATACCTGGTGCAGGTCCTGTATCTCGTGATCCATGGCCATATCCGTCGGCCGGGGGTGGCGGAAGGGGTTGTACCAGCAGGTGGGGATGCCCGCGGCGATGCCCCCCGCCATGTCGCTGGTCAGGGAGTCGCCCACGATCAGCATGTCCTCCTTGTTGAGGTCCGGCAGGGCAGCGAAGACCTGGTCGAAGAAGGCGGGACTGGGCTTTTCGGCCCCCAGCTCTTCGGAGAGGAAGACGCCGTCCATCCATTCCCCCAGGTGGGACCGCTGCAGCTTCTTGGTCTGGGCGATGACGGTGCCGTTGGACACCACGTACTGCTTCACCCGACCGTGGAGGGCCTTGACGATCTCCAAGCTGTCGTCCCGGTAAGCCACCGTGTCCCCCAGGGATACCTGATACCGGGCGTTGAAGAGCTCCGCCAAGGCCGTGTCTATCCCCAGCTCCGAGAAGAAGTCCCGAAACCGGCCCACCAGCACCTCCGCCTTGGTGATCTCGCCCCGCTCGAGCCGCTTCCAATATCCGCCGCTGATGGAAGAATACCGGGCCACCGTGCCATCCGAGCAGGGCCCAAGACAAAACTCCGCGAACAGCTTTTGGATGGCCGCCTTCTCCGCCGCGGCGAAGTCCAGCAGCGTCCCGTCCACGTCCCATAAGATAGCCTTTACCATATGCTTGCCTCCGTTACTTTTTTGTATCATACACCAGGATCGGAAAGAATTCCACCCCCGTGCCTTTACTTTTCCACGACCCTAGCGTATACTGGGGAGGAATGAAAGATAAGGAGGAAGGTATGGAACGGATCAACGCGTGGACCACCTATAAGAAGCGGGAAGAGAAGAAGGTCATGGACCTGGGCAAGGCCTACCGGGCCTTCTTGGACAGGGGCAAGACCGAGCGGGAGTGCGTGAAGGAGGCCATCCGCCTGGCGGAGCAGGCCGGGTACGTGGACCTCGAGAAGGTCGACAGCCTGAAGGCCGGGGACCGGGTGTACGTGAACACCATGGGCAAGGCCATCCAGCTCTACATCCTGGGCACGGAGCCTCTCGAACAGGGCATCAACATCGTGGGCGCCCATATCGACAGCCCCCGCATGGACCTGAAGCAGAACCCCCTGTACGAGGACACGGATATAGCGTATCTGGACACCCACTACTACGGCGGCATCAAGAAGTATCAGTGGGTCACGCTGCCCCTGGCTCTCCACGGCGTGGTGGCCAAGAAGGACGGCACCGTGGTGGACGTGGTCATCGGCGAGGACGAGGACGACCCTGTGGTGGGCATCTCCGATTTGCTCATCCACCTTTCCGCTACCCAGATGGACAAGAAGGCCAGCGTGGTCATCGAGGGCGAGGCCCTGGACGTGATCGTGGGCGGTAAGCCCCTGAAGGGGGCGGAGAAGGAGCCTGTGAAGGCGGCCATTTTGGGCATTTTGAAGGAGAAGTACGGCATGGAGGAGGAGGACTTCCTCTCTGCCGAGATCGAGGTGGTCCCCGCGGGCAGGAGCCGGGACTTCGGCCTCGATAGAAGCATGGTCCTGGGCTACGGTCACGACGATCGGGTCTGCGCCTACGCCCAGATCGCGGCCATGCTGAAAATCGTCGACACGCCGAAATACACCTGCTGCTGCGTCCTCGCCGACAAGGAGGAGATCGGCAGCGTGGGCGCCACGGGCATGCGGGCCCGGTACTTTGAGAACGCCGTGGCGGAGATCATGGCGAAGACCGGGGACTATTGCGAGCTGAAGCTCCGCCGGTGCCTGACCCGTAGCCGTATGCTCTCCTGCGACGTGAGCGCGGGCTACGACCCCTCCTACGCGGGCATGTTCGAGAAGAAGAACGCCGCGTATCTTGGGCGGGGCGTGTGCTTCAACAAATACACCGGCTCCCGGGGCAAGGGCGGCAGCAACGACGCCAACGCCGAGTATATGGGCAAGCTTAGGGCTATCATGGACGACAACAAGGTCTGCTTCCAGACCGCGGAGCTGGGCAAGGTGGACCAGGGCGGCGGCGGCACCATCGCCTACATCTGCGCCCTCTACGGCATGAACGTCATCGATAGCGGCGTGGCGGTCCTCTCCATGCACGCCCCCTGGGAGATCATCTCCAAGGCGGACCTCTATGAGGCGGTCAAGGCTTACCACGCCTTCCTGCTGAACGCGTAAACGGACTGTATCGCCCCGGACCTCCGGGGCGATCTTTGTATAAAGATATGAAGCTGACCATCTTATCTGACAACAATACCCTCATCGATCAGTACCTGCTGGGCGAGCCGGGGTTCTCCTGCTTCATTGAGGACGGGGGCAAGCGGTTTTTGCTGGACACGGGCTACTTCGGCGTCTTCGCCCGGAACGCGGAGGCTTTGGGCCTTAGCTGGCGGGACGTGGACGGGGTCGTCCTCTCCCACTGCCACGACGACCATACTAAAGGCCTCGAATTCTTCTTCACCGAGGGGCCCCGCCCCAAACTGGTGGCCCACCCGGCCCTGTTCCGGCGGGTGGTGTCCAAGGGCCTCATCATCAGCTGCCCCTATCCCCGGGCGAAGCTGGAGCGGCACTTCGACCTGCAGCTCAGCGCGGAGCCCGTGGCCCTGACGGAGAACATATTTTATCTTGGTGAGATACCCCGCGTCTACCCTTACATGGAGGACCAGGCGGTGCGGGATGGGGAGGACGGGCCGGACAAGAACCCGGACGACACCGCCCTCGCCTACCGGGGCAAAGACGGGGTCTACGTGATCACCGGCTGCTCCCACAGCGGCATCGGCAACATCATCGAGCAGGCGAAGCGAGTCACCGGGAAGGACCGGGTCCTGGGCGTCATCGGCGGCTTTCACCTTAGGCACCTGGACGAGCGGTCCCGGGCCATCATCGCGTATCTGAAGAAGGAGGACATCCCGTACCTCTACCCCTGCCACTGCACGGCTCTCAGCGTGAAGGTGGCCATGGGGAACGAAATGCGCATCGAGGAAGTGGGGGCGGGCACGTGCCTGACATGGGAATGAACGAGCAAAAACAGAGCGTTTTCCATAGGATCGAAGCTAACCGGGCCGCCATACTGGACCGGAGCCGTCGGCTCTTCGACACCCCGGAGCTGGGGTATCGGGAGTTCGAGACGGGCCGCCTCATACGGGACTGGCTGGACGCCTGGGGCGTAGCCTATGAGTCCGTGAGCTATACGGGCCTCATGGTCACCCTGGGCCAGGGCGCGCCCGTGGTGGCGGTGCTGGCGGACATGGACGGCCTGCCCAAGAAGGCGGGAGAGGGCCGCATCCACTCCTGCGGCCACAGCCTCCAGACCTCCGCGGCGTTGGCCCTCATCGAAGCCATGAAGGACGAGCCTTTAAAGGGCACGGTGAAGGTGATCTTCACCCCTGCGGAGGAGATGATCGACTTCGACTACCGGCAGGACCTGATCCAAAAGGGCCTGGTCAAATACCCCTCCGGCAAGCAGGACATGATCGCCCGGGGCGTCTTCGACGACGTGGATTGTATCCTCTCCTGCCACGCCTCCGGGGAGCCGGACTGTCGGTTCGATGTGGGCTCCACCCTGAAGGGCTTCGTGATCCTCAAGGCCGCTTACAATGGCGTCGGCGCCCATGCGGGGGCGGCCCCCTTCGCCGGGAAGAACGCCCTGCACGCGGCCCTGCTGGCACAAACGGGTATCGCCTTTTTGAAGGACCGGTTCGATCCGGAGGACGGGGTCAACGTGCAGCCTGTGATCTCGGAGGCCGCGGGGACCGTGAACATCGTGCCGGATCGGGCCGTGGTGGAGACCTATGTCCGGGCGAATACGCAACAAGCCCTCTTCTCCGCGGCGGACCTGGTGGAGAATTGCCTGAAAAAGTGCGGCGAGGCCATGGACATGGACACCCAGGTCACCCGCCGCTCGGGGTTTTTGCCCCTGGTGCAAAGCCGGGAGATCAACGCCTTGGTCAAACAGAACATGCTCCTGCTCTGCCGGGAGGAGGATATCCGGGAAAACCTCATCTCCGGCGCTTCCGGGGACGTGGGGGACCTTTCCGCCCTGCTGCCCACGGTCCAATTCGGCTTCACCGGCGTCTCGGGCCGGTTCCACGGGGACGACTTCGCCGTCACGGACGAGGAGAACGCCTGCCTCTGTCCGCCCAAGATCCTGGCGGGCACGGTCCTGGACCTCTTGGAGCATCCCGTCTCCGGCCGGGCGGGGTTCGCCGAAAGAAAGGCGGCGTATCTTAAGGACTGGCTGGGAGAATGAACAGAGCCGCTAGAACGCTCCGTTGGCTTTGACTGGCCTTGGCTTGCTTGTAAACGGGGGCGGGATATGGTATGATCTGATCAACGAATCATTGCAGGAGGCAAGCCATGGTCCCGTCTGCCGTCATCAACGAAGCCATCGTATTCAGCACCGTCTTAGCCTTGCGGGCCCTGGTCCGGCGCACGCCCAAGGAGAAGCTGCCGGAGTCCTTCCGGTTCTTCACGGTCCTTTCCAACCTCTTTTGCGCTCTGACGGCCATGATCCTGCTCCTGTGCGAGCTCTTTGGCGCCATGCCCCCGTGGGCCACCGCCTTCAAATACATGGGCACCGTCGCTGTGACGGTGACCTTCCTGACGGTGCTGGTGTTTCTCTGGCCCTCTTTGGGCACCGTCCACGGCCTCTGGGACGGGCCGGAGCTCGTCATGCACCTTCTGACGCCCCTCTTAGCTATCCTCTCCTTCCTCTGCTTCGAGCGTCGGGGGCTCAGCGCCTGGATCATCCCCCTGGGGATATTGCCGGTGCTCCTCTACGGCATCCTCTACTTCCACCGGGTGATGGTAGCAAAAACCTGGCGGGATATGTACGGCTTCAACAAAAACGGCCGCTGGAAGCTGAGCTTCGCGTTGATGCTCCTGGGCACCGCCGTCATCGCCGTGCTCCTCTGGGCGCTGTGAGCATCCTTGCCCGATGCGGAGAAAAGATCCGTATCGAAAGAAGATGAGGATACGGGAAAAAGAAAGAGAAAACGGCCTTCCCTCGGGGAGGCCGTTTTGGCGCGGAAAACCTGTCCCGGCGCACTTGCGAAGACGGCTCGATGGGTGTATAATATGCTATTCAATGGGGCGGAAGGGCCCCGGCGTTTGAGAATCTGACCCAAGGAGCAAAACAATGGAAGAAGCACCGAAGATCAAAAACTTCATCGAGGAAGCCATCGAGGCGGACCTCAGCAAATTTCGGGAACTGTACCCGGACAAGGAGCCCCGCGTCAAGACCCGGTTCCCCCCGGAACCCAACGGGTATCTGCACATCGGCCATGCCAAGGCGTTGACCATCGACTTTTCCATGGCGGAGAAGTACGGCGGCACCTGCAACCTGCGCTACGACGACACCAACCCCACCAAGGAGGGGACGGAGTACGTGGACGCCATCGAGCAGGACATCCGCTGGCTGGGCTTCCAGTGG
>JBGVAK010000179.1:0-3104 GCA_045224495.1 Christensenellales bacterium | reverse complement strand
GCCGATCACGTCGTATTCCTGCCCCTGGTACTGGTACACGTCCTTCTCCTGGTCGCAGTAGCCCAGCTTGATCCTGGACCCGTTGGGGAACAGGAAGCAGCGCTGGGTCTGATTGTACTTCACCGCCCCGGATAGCTCCGCCATCAGAGGCCGCACGTGGTTCTCCTGGAGCTCCGGCAAGGTCCGCCGCAAAAGAAGCTCCTGCAAGCCCGGGTACCGGAGGGCCAGCAGCACCAGTTTCCGGCGCATGGCCCAGCTCTTGCCGCCGCCCCGAGCGCCTCCGTAGGCAGTGTGGGGGACCGTGGAGAGAAAGAAGGCCCGCTGCTTGGGATTGGGCTTGCCCAAAAGGCGCAGGGTCTTCATCGGCTGTACGCCTCCGCTTCCTCGTCCAGAACGACCTGCAGGGGCTCCACGGCTTCCTCCGTGAGGCCCAGCTCCTTGATGGCTGCCTGGGCCATCGTGGCGCTGAGCTCCCCCAGGAGCGCCTTCTCCTGTATGTACCCAGCCACCTGGATGAGCCCGTTGAGCAGGATCGCCCCCGCCGCGTCGTTCCGGCCATGGGCCGCCGACAGGACCTCCTGAGGAGAAAGCGATACCGCCTTGCTGAGGCCGTAGAGAGTGTAGGGGGTCTGTCTCTCTGAGAACCCGCCTCCCTTTTGCGGGACCCGTTCCCTGGTCCCGTCGCATTGGGCAAAATACGCCCTCACGGCCTCCTCCATCCGCTTGGCACTCATCCGCCTGCTCACCTTCGCTGCCTCCCTTCCCTTCCGGCGAACAAACCATATACCCAGAGAGCGCTGCTTGCGTCCGATAAATCGTTCATATTCGTCGTGTGTCTCCTGGCGCACGGAGCACTTGTTTACCGATTTCTCACAAAAAACCCCGGGCCATCGCGTTGCCCGGGGTCCTTCTCTATGATATGATATATTTTACTATGAAGCGCTGTCTTTCCCTATTGCTCATACTCCTGCTGCTCCTTCCCCTGCCCGTGCTGGCGGCGGAGGGCGAGGGCGACGCGCCGCTGGACCCCTCCATCGAGCTGGTGCCGGAGGAGGGCCTGCCCCTGCCCTGCAAAGCCTATCCCCTAAAGGAGAAGCGAGACTTCGTCTTCGGCGGCACGGTGACGTCGGCAGTGCCCCTGAGCAGCGTTTCCGTGACCGTCAGCGACCAGAAGGGCGACCTCCTCCTGTCCGTGGAGACGGAGATCGACCCCGAGGACGAGGACGCCACCGCCTATCCCCTGTGGGACAGGACCTACCCCTTCGAGGACGAAAGCCTGTCCGCCCGGGCGAACTTCGCCTCCCTGAAGCCGGGCAAATACGTGTTCACCCTGAAGGCCGCCAACGCCATAGCCGGGGAGGTGGTCCTGTACACCTCTCCCTTCACCGTGGAACGGACCACCGCCCTCCACACCCTGATCCCCAACGACCTAAGGGGCACCTACTACACAGCGGAGGCGTACCTGGGCAAGGGCGTCCTGCCCTTCACCTACCGGACGGGCACCTTCGGCCAGCTGCAGATCGACAACCGCTGGGTCTCCCGAAACATCGTGGAGGTCAACACCCCCTTCGACGGCCCCTGGAAGGTGAACAAGGCCGCTGCGAAGCCCTTCAAAAGGGCCATCTCCTACCTGCGCAACACCTACGTCCATGTGGGCGGCAAGTGGGATTCCGGCATCCTGCGCCTCGCCCGCCTGGTAGCCTCCTATTCCGGCCCCTATACCGCCCGGGAGGAGGAGTACACTCCCTTCCTGAGTCCTCACGTGCTGGGCCTCGCGGTGGATTTGAACGGCAGCATCGGTCTCAACGACGCGGTGCCGGACAACTGGGTCACCTTCTGCCAGGAGATCAGCGAGAATCTCATCTACAACGGCATCCGTGAGAAAAACGGCTACCGCTACTACGACTTCACCTACATCGGCAACTGGGGCACGGCCTACGAGCGGGTGCCCACCATCATCCAGAATTACCTCCTCTACGAGCTGGCCTTCTATCGGGCCGGGTTCTTTTGGGGCGTCTACTATGACCACACCTGCGACGCCAAGCACTTCGGCCTGGGGGAGTACGATCCCTCCGTCCATACCGACTCTCCCCTGGCCCTGCGCAAGGTCTTCGAGTACATCGACGAGTGAATCATCCCGCCGCCACGCGATACGTCCCTAACGATCCCATTTCGACAACAATTCCTCCGTTTCGGAAAACCAGTCGGTTTTACTCGTTTCCGTTGCCGGTTTCTCCTCCGCCGGCTCCGGCAGGGGCGGGTCCAGGATGCTGTCGTAGACCTCCCCCGCATGCTGGACCAGGAGGCCGAAGTCAGCGGCGCGGGCGGCGGTGTCGGCAGGGTCCGGAGCGGGCTCCGGCTCCGGCTCCGGTGCCGGCTCCGGCTCAGGCTCCGGTTCCGATTCGGGCTCCGGCTCCGGTTCAGGCTCCAGTTCCGGTTCAGGCGTTGGCTCGGTCTCAGGCTCCGGCTCCGATTCCTGCGGCGTCTTTTTCAATCGATACATGAGCTCCGCGCCGGTGAGCTTCTCCCCCGGCACAGCGCCCCAGGCACAGAGAGCATCCCCCCGAAGCACCGCCGCCCCCAGGGCCTTGGCGGGCAGGGCTGTTTCCTCGGCGCCCAGGGGCAAGGCCGTGCCGTCCTCCAACAGCAGGGTGCAGGGGCAGGAGCTGCGGGCCTTGCCGCCCTCTAGCCGCACACAGCCCGCGCTCTTGCCGCCCTCGTCCTTCAATACGAAATAGGTGATCATTCCTGTACCTCCGGTATACCATTTCTTCCTATTGTATCCAAAGCGTTTTCGTAGTATGATAATTTAGTTAAGGAATGGATTGAAAGCTTCCTTACCTTTTCTTGCAAGAAAAGGTAAGACCAAAAGAACTTTAAGAAGAAGTATTGCCTTCGATACAGTTCCCCTTTTCTTCTTAAGTTTCTCTTTTTGCGCGACTTTTTCTCTTTGTCTAAAGAGAAAAAGTCGCAAACAAAAAACAAAAAGGAAAAAACCCTATGCGCTTAGACAAATTCCTGAAGGTCTCCCGCATCATCAAGCGGCGGACCGTGGCCAACGAGGCGGCCGGTGCGGGCCGCATCAGCATCAACGGCAAGGTGGC
>JBGVAK010000178.1:0-18708 GCA_045224495.1 Christensenellales bacterium | reverse complement strand
ATTGTCCTTTTGTTCTGTGGGTAGGGACTAAATGTCTAATCAAGCGAGAGCCCTTTGAAGAGTATCTCCGCAGAACGTTTTCGGTATGCTCGACTTTCATCTTTCTCAATTCGTTCGCGTTATCATATAATCGCTTCGTGGAATCATAAGGACACGTATGCTCATTACGTTTTTACTTTGCTGTCCCGTCATTCAGAATCTCATATCCATATACTCGTATGGAAGCATCCGTCACCTTGAAATTAAATGCATCCTCCGCGCGGCTAAACGTTACCTCATACCACGCTTTGCCCGGGGAAAGATCTACAGAATAAATCTCCCTCGTAGAGTTGATGGTCATGGTCTGTGTAATTTTACTCTCGATCTCCAGTTTGATCGTAATTGGGTGGCCGTACTGTGTCTCATCATACAAAAGGATGATGCCCGGTTTATCCGGCACGAGTGTTTTCTGGGTCAGATTGCTGAGAGTGCTGTCCACAATACGATCACCGAGCGTGAATCGGACTACGAATACAGTTTTTCTTTCAAAAGGAGATTCTGCAGTCGAGTGTTTACTGAACTTCATATATGAATAACTGTCGTAATCCACGACAAGCGTTTCAACGTCCTTCGTTTCTTTGGCAGATTTGATTCCGCGCATTGATGCCGGAGTATACGGCACATATACGCCATTGTTTTCCTGAAGGCAGTTTATGAAATCAGAGGTGTACACGATGTCGTTATTGCTCTTCGTATTCACATCGACACCGATATCCGCGATACCTTCCTCATACAACAGAAAAACGTAATTATCTCCCTGCGTCAGCGCGTGCACCTCCCTGCCGTCTCTGGCAAGTTTTGGATAATATGACGCTTCCCGGAAAAGCTTGTACCCAAGAATTCCGTTGATTACCATAAAGACCGTCAGACCTGCAATGCATGTCTTCCTGAGATGGTCCTTCCCTGAACCTGTGATAAACAAGACCGCAAAAACAATACTCAAGCAAACAACCACGATGTTGCCGATCAATTGTTTGGAAACAGGCAGAATGCTGTCGTTCAAAACAGACAGCGTTATCATTGGATGCGCTATAGTAGTTTGAGCTTTCGACTTTACGCCCAATGCCACTGTACATACAACTACAAACCCGAGAACGATCCAAAAAGCAATGCTTTTCTTGCTCTGCACGAAACCCTTTTTTGTTTTCTTTTCCGGCTCGATCGGTATGAAACAGAACAGTAAAAACAGCGGTATATACATAGCCGTATACCGAAGATGGACGTTATTCAGCGATGTCACTTGTTCTACTGCCCAAGCTGATCCGATGATCATCACTGCTAATGCGACAATCATGAACCACCAATACAGCTTTTTCTCCGGCTTCCATTTTTTCCATAACGTGAACGGATAGATGAATCCGATCATCCCGCAGGCAAGGATGAAATAGTATAGATAGAGAACCAGCGACTTGAAGAACATCCCTTTATTTTTTATGATTGAACCGTCCAACTGTGCTTCATAAATGGAGAAGATCGATCCCTCATACCCGAATGCAAATTCAGCCAGGATCCAGAAAGCCCCTGCCGTCGCTACCATAATCAAGGCAGAACAGAACGCTAAAAGCGCGTCTTTTCCTTTCTTCTTGACGATTGCCAGAACAACCGTCATTACGAGGAAGACCGCTGCCGGTACAACGGCTCCGGGTTTCGTCGAATACAAAAGGCCTCCGAGGAAACCAACCCACAGAATGCAACTCTTTTTATCTTTTTCTATATACCTGTACGCGCAGTACATCAGCGTGAAGAACAACGGATAGATGATTGCCTCGCTAAAGATCAGTTCGCCGAGAATAAAATCGGGCAGGAGCATAGAAAGGGCTGCCGGAAGAAATGCTTTCTTTTCCGATCCAAGCAATTCTTTGCTCAAAAAGAATAACGGAAAAACAGATGCGGACATCAGTAAGATGTTCCATAACTGCAGCAGTCTATAAAAGTTCGCTCCTTCCTGAAACAGTAAATAAACAGGTGAAAGCGTAAGCGGGTATAGAAGATAAGCATAGTCTGCGCTTTGTCCGCGAAAAAGGAGTTTCCCTTCTGTTGCAATGGATCTGCCCAAACTATAATATAAATACTCGTCAATTCCCACCGTCGGAAAAGAGGAGGTCGCCAAAGCCAGCAGAAACCGCGTCAGCACGATCCCGACATAAAGAAGAATCAGATAAACCAGAAAGGTCTTCTTGTCAACGCTCTTACTCTTCAAGGGTTTTCCCTCCTCGCTTGCAAAGCGGCATGTAAATATTATAGTGATGGGCTATTTCAATGTCAACCTGGGCGATGCTTTCCAACGCGGCTGAAAGTCCCGATAAATCACAAAGCAATTCCCCCGGTGGTGTTTGAGATGGGGATATGTTTATGGAAAGAAAAGAGGTGCTGCGTTTCGGATGGACAATACTACTGACCGATTACAGATTGACTTTGGCCCCGTAGAATAGTTCCTTCTTACGGGGAAGAAGCATGTCGTCCCGCGCTTCCTTCGGTGCAGAGGAGAAGAACTTTACATCCTGAACAGAGGCCACGGCGGCTATCAGCATCAAGGTGATCGCCGCGCAAAACACGATCGACAATAAAACGGTCAGCAGCATATATCCTTTTTAGAAATGTGAATCACTAAAGCATCAGCACCACGATCCCGACGACCATGGCCGGTGTTCATGGAGCGGAGCATCCGCTTTATCCGTCCGCTGTTCAACCTTTCAGATGCTTCCGGGCGTCCGCTTCCAGCGCCTGATAGGTGGGATAGCTGGCCCGATGTTCGTCGAAAAAGAGCTTCAGCCCTTCGCTCACCGCCGCCATCTCCTCCACGGCGTTCATGGCGTGGTCGGACGCGCAGACTTTCCCGATGACGGTGGAACACATGATCTTGTAGACACGATAGCACAGCTTCCGGTATTTTTCACTGTGATAATCCTTGTCGGAGGCAGGCAGGATCTCGTGCCCGCTGTCCTCGATGGCCTGATACCCCTCGATGTTGGCGTCGATGATCCGGTTGAGATAGGCTTTGTCCCGGCTGATCCTCTTTAGATCCCCGTCGCAGTGATAGCAGGCAAAGCCGATGGGCATTACGAAGGCGGCGTGGCACAGGAGATAATCCTCCATGTTGGGCTCATAGAAGGCCCTGATCTTCGTCCCGTCGAAAATGCTGCGGATCAAATCTTCGTTGCCGGGATCGTCCCGCAGCTGACCGATGGTGATCTTTTTCAGGGAGAAGGATACGACCCGGTCCCATTCCCGGTGGCCGGCCGCCATATAGAACCCAAACAGCACGTTCTTGCCCCTGAGCTTTTCCCGATAGACCGGGGCGCAGGGATCGTTGCCGATCAGGGCGATGTTCTTCGACACGTTGTTCAACAGGACCGGAATGACGCTGTCCAGCTGGGTGTATCGCATGACCACAAAGATCATGTCATAGGTGTCATCGCCGGCCAATTCACGGATGACGTGGATGCGCCAAGTCCTCTTTTTCGGGAAGAAAGCCGATTTGACGGTCAAGCCGTCCTTCTCCAAAGTATCCGCCCATGCCCCTCTCGCCAGCAGGGTGACATCCCTCCCGGAAGCAACCAGGTCCGCTGCCAGATTGGCGCCGATCACCCCGGCGCCATACACAAGGATCCGCATGATCCATCCTCCCGTTTCCTGTTCTCGTCAAAGAGTATACTTGAGTGCTGCGGTCCCTGTCAAATCGTTTTGCGGCAAGGATCTAAGAATAGAGGCTTGCGAATGGCTACCCTTTCATGCTTGCGTTCAGAGATCCTTCGTCGAGAAGCTCGAAATGACAGGTCTTTTTTGCCATCCCCGTCCTGTTACCCTTTTTTCTGCAAAGGCCCCCTCGAGCCACCTTTCATATTGACAAAGGGGGGCAGGAGAATGTATTATTTTGATACAGGGTATATGCCCTCGGTGCGTTGTTTTGGCGCATCCACATCATACTATTATAGGAGGAAACACATGAAGAAGCTACTGTCTATCGCGTTGGCGCTGCTGATGGTCCTGGGACTCACCGCCGTCGCCAAGCCCGTCTCTGCTGAGGGCGAAGAGATCACTCTCGACGTCATCATCTGCCAGTACGGTCCCAACACGCAGGAATGGTTCCTGGGAAAAGGCATGAACGGCACCAACTTCGTCGAGAAGTTCGAGGCCGAGAACCCCGGGATCAAGCTGAATTTGGACGTGGTCTCCTGGAACGATGTCTATACCGAAGTCGATACCCGTATTGCCAACCACAATGCCCCCGACATTTTGAACATCGACGTCTTCGCCAACTACGCCAACGAAGGTTTGCTGATGCCCGTCAAGGACTACTGCCCGGAGGATCTGTTCAACGACTTCTTCCCCCAGTTCATCGCCCAGTCCGTGATCGATGACACCGTGTGGGCCGTGCCGGATCTGGCCTCCGCCCGCGCCATGTTCTACAATGTGGACATGTTCAACGAAGTGGGCATCGAGGTCCCCACCACCTGGGCTGAGCTCGAGGACGCCTGCCAGGCCATCGTCGACTTCTACAACGGTGAGGTCTATCCCTGGGGCATCGACATGACCACCGACGAAGGCCAGGCCGCCTTCGCGTACTACACCTGGGGCAACGGCGGCGGCTTCGTGGACGCCGAAGGCAACTGGGCTGTCAACAGCGCGGAGAATGCGGAGGGCATCAAGTTCGCCCTCGGTCTGATCGAGAAGGGCTACACCAACCCCAACCCCGCCACCCAGACCCGTTACGACCTGCAGGATATGTTCGCTGCCGGCAAGATGGCCATGGTCATCGCCCCCAACCAGCTCCCCACCTATGTGGCTGACAAGGGCGGCAACATCAATATGGCCACCGCCGGCATTCCCGCCAACGAGGGCAAGACCGGCTCCTCCGTGGGCGTCATGGACCGCGTCATGGCCTTCAAGGACGAATCCGCTCCCGATCAGGCCGCTCGGAACGAGGCCATCGGTAAGTTCCTCAAGTTCTTCTATGATCCGGAGAACTACGTAGGCTGGGTCAGCATGGAGGGCTTCCTGCCTGCCGTCAACTCTGCCGTCGAGGCTCTGGTCGCCTCCGATCCCAGCTTCGCCGCCTGGCTCGACGTTCTCGGCACCTGCCAGTTCTATCCCGCCGCCAAGGCTGAGTGGGACCAGGTCAAGCAGGGCGTCATCGCGGCTGAGCAGGCTGCGCTGACCGGCGCTGACATCCAAGCCGAGCTCGATGCCCTCCAGGCCGCGCTCGTACACTGATCGCTTGTTTTGCGGAGCCGGCTGGTTTCAGCCGGCTCCCCTTTCATTTTCCCCTTCGACGCCATGCGCCGGACCCGAAAGCAAGGAGGTACGATCCTTGGATTCCCCGCTCAATCGGAGGAAATGGGAGCCCTATATTTGGCTGCTGCCCAGCATCCTCCTGATCTCGATCTTCGTGGTCTTCCCGATCCTCATCGTCTTCAAGCTGTCCTTCAGCGATATCTCCAAGGCGGGGGTGGTCGGGGGATTCGTCGGTTTCAAAAACTTTAAAGAGGCAGTGCAGCTCCCCGCCTTCAAAACGGTGATGATCAACACCTTTATCTGGGTGATCTCAGTGGTTGGACTGTCCACGGTCCTGGGCTTTATCATCGCCATGGTGCTCAACCAGAAGTTCCGCGGGCGCAAGATCGCCCGTGCCATCCTGGTCTTCCCCTGGGCCACCTCCCTGGTCATCCAGGCCTCCGTCTGGAACTACATCATCAAATACGAATACGGCAATCTCAACAACGTGCTGCTGAACCTGGGCATCATCCAACAAGCGATCAACTGGCGCGCCAGCTATCAGATCGAGTTCATCTGGGAATGTGGCGTGGGTATTTTCGTCACCGTTCCCTTTGTCGCCTTCTGTGTGCTCTCGGGGCTCCAGTCCATCGACGGTTCCCTCTACGAGGCCGCCACCGTGGACGGCGCGGGCTTCTGGGACAAGCTGTGGAAGATCACGATCCCCATGGTCAGGCCCTCCCTGACCGTGAGCACCGTTTTGAATATCATCTACGTTTTCAATTCCTTCCCCATCATTTACACCATGACGAAAGGTGCGCCGGCCAACAAGACGGACACCATGATCACCTATCTATACATGCTCTCCTTCTATGACCGGAGGAAGGGACCGGCCACGGCTCTGTCGGTGATCGGCTTTTTGATCCTGTGCGCATGCGCGGGGGTGTATATGATGACCGTCATGCGAAAGGAGGACGAGCAATGAAACATCCCGACATCGCCTCCTCCAATCGCCGGGCGCTCGTGCTGATGATCATAGGGCTCGTCCTCGCCCTGATCCTCATGAGTCTGCCCCTCTACCGCTTCAGCATCAGCGTCTACACCAAAAAATCCCCCAATACCTTCGTGGGGGACGAAAAGTACCTCGCCGTCAGGGCAGAGGTGGAGGAAGCAGCGGAAAAATACCGCGAGCAGGGCTTCGACGTCCAGATCGGAGAGGACGTGGTGGAGCGCGTGAACAGCAAGGGCAACAAGACCTCGCTGATCATCTTTACCATCAACGAAAGCTTCGGCAAGAGCATGCTGGGGTTTTTGGGCTCCGGCCTGCCCTCGGCCACTGCGGCAGCGGCGATCCTGCTGCTGATGGCCCTCGCCTTTCTGGCCGTGCTCCTGGGCTGCTGCAAAAGCATGGATGTGATACACCGGTATCTGGACCGCCGCTCCGCCTATCTGCGCTCCGCGGCCGCGGTCTGCCTGCTGCTGGCCCTGCTGCTGGTCCCGGTGTTCATCCTGATGAACAATTACGCCTTCAACCGTCAGATCGGCCTATTCAACGCGGAGCGTCTCACCGAGGGCAAGGATGCGTTCTTTGCCAAATTGGACCGATTCCTCTTTGACGGAAAGATGGGCGATGGGATCGGGGATGCTCTGGCGGGGCTGCAGATCCGGCATTCCGGCCTGATCTGGGTGCTGATGCCGGCCCTCTTCGTGTCGCTCCTCGCTGCGGTGCAGATCCGCCGGGGCGCGGTCAAAAACGCGCTGGCCCGGGGCTGCCTTTATGTGTTTGTCGTCATCGTTTGCATCGTGACGCTCTATCCCTATTATGTGATGTTCATCACCGCCTTCCGCTCCAACGCCGAGACGCTGAACATGTACTTTTTGCACATGTTCCCGGTCAAATGGCTATGGAGCAATCTCACGGACATCATCCACCGGGGCGTGCCGCGGTATCTGCTCAACTCTCTGCTGGTGGCCGGCGGGGCCACGGCCCTGGCCATGCTCTGCGGCATCCCCGCGGCCTACGCCATGGCGCGCATGCGCTTTGCGGGCAAGAAGGCTTTCCTGGGCTTCGTGATCATGAGCCAGATGTTCTCCCCGGTGGTGCTGCTGATCGGCATCTCCCAGCTGATGAACACGCTGCATCTGAACGACAGCATCCTGGGCCTCATGCTCATCAACGCCGCTTTCAACCAGGCCTTTGCCGTGTGGCTCCTACGGGGCACCTTTGTGTCCATCTCTCCGGAGATGGAGCAGGCCGCGCTGATCGACGGCTGCGGCACCCTGGGCGCCTTGACCCGAGTGCTGATCCCCATGGCCGCGCCCGGCATCGTGACGGCGCTGATCTTCGTGTTCATCAACGCATGGAACGAGTACACCATCTCCACCGTGCTCATCTCCACCAACGCCAACCGCCCCATCACGGTGGGCATCACCCAGTTCTCCTCCTTCAACATGATCGAGTGGCAGTACCTCTTCGCCGCCTCGCTCCTGGCCACGATCCCCGTGGTGATCCTGTTCATGTCCATCGAGAAACACCTGACCGCGGGGCTCACCTCCGGCGGCGTCAAGGGCTGATCCTCCCTTTTAACGAAAAAAACGGCTGTTGCTTTTGCAACAGCCGTTTTTATGTCTGTCCTCAGGGGCGGCAGTCCTCTATGATGCCGCAGATCTCGGGCCAGTGTCGCTCCGTATCCTCCACCAGCTTGAATTGGGTCCGTGCCCTGTCCAGATTGTGCGACCGGCGGGAAATGCCGAAATAATGGTCGCCGTCCAGGTAGTCGGTGAGGAACCGCAGTCCGCATTCCAGGGTCATGATCTTCGCGCCCAGGGGCAGCGTTTCGATCTCGCGCGGCGTGAGCACGCCGCAGGCCGGGATAAAGCCCTCCGTGAAGCGTCGATACAGGGATAGGTTTAGGCTGATCCGACTGAGATCCCGTTCGTCCTCCGGTCCCGTGGACGCCCCGAAGCGGATGGAATCGCCGAAATCGAAGGCCACCAGGCCGGGCATCACCGTATCGAGGTCGATCACGCACAGGGCCTTGCGGGTCTTTTCATCGAACAGGACGTTGTTGAGCTTGGTGTCGTTATGGGTCACCCTAAGGGGCAGCTCGCCCGTCTCCCGCATCCGTTGCAGGACGGCGGCCTCCTCCTCCCGGGCGAGAACGAAATCGATCTCCCGCTGTACCTGAGATGCCCGCCCCATGGGATCGGCGGCCAGCTTCTCCCGGAATATGCGGTAGCGATCCGGGGTGTTGTGGAAGTTGGGGATCGTCTCATGGAGGGTCTCGGCGGGAAAATCCGCCAGCATCCTCTGAAAGCTGCCGAAGGCGACGGCGCTCTCATAGAAGTCCTCCGGGCTCTCGGGGACCTGCAGGCAGACGCTGTCCTCCACATAGTCGTAGACGCGCCAGGCCTCGCCCGCCCCGTCTCTGACCCAGTCCCCGCCGTCCCGGGCGGGGATCAGGTGCAGGGTCTGCCTTGGATCGCTGCTGCGGGCGGCCAGGAAGCCGGTCACTGCGGCGATGTTGCGCATCAGGGCGGGAATGTCGTTGAACGCGGCGCGACTGATGCGCTGCAGGATATAGCGCCGGTCGCTGTCGGTGGTCACGAGATAAGTTTGGTTGATGTGTCCCTGGCCGAAGCGCTCACAGGTCAGCGGGCGGCCCTGCAGGGAAAATCGCCGGAGTATCGCTTCCATGGGGTCTCCTCTCAAAGCGTCTTGGCGATGCCGCCGATGATCTCCCGGTCGATCAGGGAAAACCTATCCTCCGGCGGATAGAGGCACCCGCCGTAAAAGATAGCCCGGTTGTTCTCCACCGAACGGTCAAAGACGGTGCGGTAGGCGGCCACATGGATCTGGTCGGCGCCCGTTTCGGCGACGATCCGCGGCGCGTTCCGGAGCGTGATCCCCGCCCCGGGCATGACCTCAATGCGTCCGGCGGCGTAGCGGATCATCTCCCGGACCGTCTCAGTGCCCAGGGAAACGTCCGGTTCCTGGCCGCTGGTGAGCACCCGGGTCACCCCCAACTCCGCCAGCAGGTCCAGCGCCTCTCTCCAATCGGGGACCACGTCGATGGCCCGGTGAAAGACGGCGTCCTTCCCGGCGGCCCGGGCCAGCTCCGTGAGACGCCGCGTCCGCTCCCCGTCCACGCGTCCGTCCTCCCGGAGAAAGCCGAAAACCAGGCCGTCCGCGCCGGCCTCCAGCAGGGCCCTGCCGTCCTCCAGGCAGACGGCGAACTCCGCCTCGCTGTAGCAAAAGCCGCCCTCCCTGGGCCGGATCATGGCTATGATGGGCATCCCGGTCTCCCGCTTGGCCACGCGCAAAGAGCCCACGGTCGGCGTGAGACCCCCGTGAAAAAGATCGCTGCAGAGCTCCACCCGATCCCCGCCGCCCAGCTTCGCCTGGATCACGTCGTCCGCACTGCCGCAGCAGACCTCCAGTAAAACAGATGCCATCTTTCTTTCCCCCTTCTCTGGTTCCTTTGCCCCATACACAGGATGGGATATACATATGATACCACACCCGGAGGAAAAAGCAACGCTTGCGTTAGGTTGAACGAAACAACACAAGATGTATCAGCCGGCCGTCCGACCTTCCGCCACGTGTCCTAAAACGCATTTATATGGATCCCCGCCGTGGGGCCGTATCATCGCCGCGGGAGAAGCAGCAACCGCAAAAAGCGTAAAAATCAGGGCGCTTTCAGACATAGGATGGTCTGAAAACGCCCTCTTGTGTTTTGATGAATACGTGTCGGCATCTGTCTTCAGGGCGAAGGCTGTTTGTATGGGCGCGCTTCAGCTGCTCTCCTTCTCTATCAGGGTCCAGGGGGCCAGCGCGGAGGCGCACTGCTCGCCGCTGAGATAGCGGAAGAGGAGCTCTGCGACCATCCGGCCCACGTTGAAAGGCTCGTGGGACAGGGACGTGATGCGCGGAACGGAAAGTTCGCTGTACTGGCTGTTGTCGAAGCTGACCACGGCTACGTCGCCCGGGACGGAAAGGCCGATCTTATTCAAATAGGAAACCACGCGCAGAGCGATCTCGTCGTTGTAGCAGATGACGGCGCTGCAGCCGGCAAAGAGCTCGCTCACGCGCTTCTCGTCGACCCCCTCCCGCAGGAAGCGGTCCTTCTGGTCGGTGCTGTACCAGAGGATGTTTTTGTCCTCCAGCGGCAATCCCAGGGCCTGCATGGCGTCGCTGTAGCCCGTGAAGCGCTGCCGACCCTGCAGATCGTCGTATTTGAAGATGCCGGCGATCTTCCTGTGCCCCTTCCCATACAGGTATTCCACCAGCATCCGGCTGCCCGCCGCATTGTCGTCCAAAACGTACAGGGTGTCCGGCAGCTCCCCGTAGTTGCCGTGCATGAACACCAGCGGGACCCCCTTCTCCATCAGCTTCTGGTAGAGCTTGATATTGGGATTTGGAAGGCCGGTCTTCGTTCCCTCTACGAGCACACCGTCCAGCTGCTCCATCTCCAGCAGCGTCGTCAGGATCTTGCGCTCGTTGGCGAACTGGTTTTGCGTCGCGAACAACAGCGGGGTGCTGTCGTTCTCCGAGCAGACAGCTTCGATCTCGCGCAGGATGCTGGGAAAGATATAGTCGCTGATGTAGGTCGTCACCACGGCGATGGAGCGATGGGGCCTTGGCGTGCTCTCCTGCTGCTGACGGATGTGGGAACCGCTGCCCTGTATGCGATCGATGAGCTGTTCCGCCTCCAGCAGCGACAGCGCCTGACGCACCGTCTGCCGGCTCACCTGAAACTGAGCGCACAGCGCCAGCTCTGTGGGCAGGGTCTTCTGGTACGTTCCGTCCAGTATCCCCTGCCGGAGTGCTTCTGCCACGACCTGATACTTTGGATTCATACGCTGGCTCCTTCCCGTCGGCGAAACCGCATCGGTCCTGTCCGATCCTTCGTTCGTAACAACCGTTCTAAACTTGTCTGTATTATACCTGGCTTGCATCGAAATTTCAATACAAATTTTGATATCATATGACAATTCCTGCAGTCTTATGAATTTTCCGTTAATAATATAGCTCCATATCGAAAAAACAAAGCCTGTTTTATGAAAACGCCCCTCTTGTTTTTTGCGCCGCATGGAACGAAACCGCACAAAAGGATCGATTTGTATTGAGGCACAGGACGCTTTTCATAAAAAATTTTGCATCCGGGCACAAAAATATACTGTTTTTTTGTATAACTATTGACTTTCTCTGACAAAGGCTGTATCATTACAAGCGAAAGGTCCGAACAAATTCGGACAAAAATAAAAGAAAGAGGTAAAATAGCTATGCGTAAACTGATTGTTCTGCTCCTTGCCATGGTGATGGTCTTCGGCGTGTTCAGCGTCGCCCATGCGGATGATCTGATCAAGGTCGGTATCGTCAACAATCCTCCCTCTGAGTCCGGCTATCGTGAAGCCAACGTCAATAATTTCGCGAGCGTCTTCACCGAGGAGAACGGCTACGACGCCAAGTTCTTCTACAGCCTCAAGAACGATGAGCAGCTCGCCGCCGCCCGTCAGTTCATCACCGACGGTGTGGATTACCTGCTGATCTCCGCCGCGGAGACCACCGGTTGGGACGCCGTCCTGAAGGATGCCAAGGATGCCGGCATCGTCGTTTTCCTCTTTGACCGCATGATCGACTGCGATAAGGACCTCTTCGAGGCCGCCGTCGTCTCCGACATGGCTGAGGAAGGCAAGACCGCCGTCAACTGGCTGCTCGCGCAGAACCTCCCCGAGTACAACGTCATCCACATCCAGGGCGCCATGGGCAGCGATGCTCAGCTGGGCCGTACCGGTGCTCTCGACGAGCAGTTTGCCGCCGGCACCATGAAGAAGGTTGTCCAGCAGACCGCCACCTGGGACGAGGCCGAGGCCAAGAAGATCACCGAGGCTGTCATCAACTCCGGTGAAAAGTTCAACGTCATCTACGCTGAGAACGACGGCATGGCCAAGGGCGCTGTGGCCGCTCTCGACGAGGCTGGCATCACCCACGGCGTGGACAAGGACGTGGTCGTCATGGGCTTCGACTGCAACAAGTGGGCCCTTCGCGAGCTGCTGGCCGGCAACTGGAACTACGACGGTCAGTGCTCCCCCTTCCAGGCTGAGGTCATCAGCGACATGATCAAGGTCCTGGAGGCCGGCGGTCAGATCGAGGGTCTGAACGATGCCAAGCAGATCATCTCTGTGGAGAAGGGCTTCGACGCCCGTGAGATCACCGAAGAGGATATCAACACCTACGGTCTGGGCGAATAATCCCGAATCATACAGCTAAATCCAACGCAAACAACCGGCGCGGTGTGGAACATGAGTGGAGAGATCCGCGGTCCACACCGCGCATTTTCAAAAGAAGGAGCTGAGCCAATGCAAGACGATATTGTCATGACCATGCGCGGGATCTGCAAGTACTTTCCGGGCGTCAAGGCCCTGGACCATGTGGATTTCACCCTGCGCAAAGGCACGATCCACGCGCTGATGGGGGAAAACGGCGCGGGAAAATCCACGTTGATCAAGGTCCTGACCGGCGTTTACCCCATGGATAAAGGCGAGATCCGCATCGACGGCGTAGACGGTCCCGTCGTCATCCACTCTCCCCAGGAGGCCCAAAGCTTTGGGATCAGCACCGTGTATCAGGAGATCACCCTCTGTCCCAATCTCACGGTGGCTGAAAACATGTTCATCGGCCGCAGCCAGGGCCGGGGCGTGAATTGGAAGGCCATGGAGAAGCGGGCCGGAGAGCTGTTGGATAGTCTCAGCATCCCTGCGAGGCCCAAGCAGCAGCTGGGCAGCTGCTCGCTGGCCGTCCAGCAGATGGTGGCTATCGCCCGGGCCGTGGACACCGAATGCAAGGTCCTCATCCTGGACGAGCCCACCTCCTCTCTGGACGACAAGGAGGTCGAGATGCTCTTCCGCCTGATGCGGGACCTGAAGGCCCGGGGCGTGGGCATCATCTTCGTCACGCACTTTTTGGAGCAGGTCTATGCGGTCAGCGACCAGATCACGGTCCTGCGCAACGGCGAGCTGGTGGGCGAATACCAGGTCAAGGAGCTGCCGCAGGTGCAGCTGGTGGAAAAGATGATCGGCAAGGATATCGAGGACCTGGCAGTCATCAAAAGGAACGGCTCCCCCGCCGACGCCCACCGGGAAACATTCTACGAGGCGAAAGGCCTCTCCAGCACCGAAAGCCGTCCCTTCGACTTCCACATCGCCAAGGGCGAGGTCAACGGCTTCACCGGTCTATTGGGTTCCGGCCGCAGCGAAAGCGTCCGCGCCATTTTCGGGGCTGATCCGGTCACGGGCGGCTCCGTCCAGGTGAACGGCAAACACACGAAGATTTCTAAGCCCCTGGACGCCATGAAGCAGGGTATCGGGTATCTTCCGGAGGACCGCAAGCGGGACGGCATCATCGCGGAGCTGTCCGTGCGGGACAACATCATCCTGGCCCTGCAGGTCATCCGGGGCATGGGGCACCCCATCTCCCGCGCGAAAGCGGAGGCCTTCGCCGATGAATACATCAAGGCCCTCAACATCAAGACCGCCTCCTCGGATACGCCGATCAAATCCCTCTCCGGCGGCAATCAACAGAAGGTGATCGTGGCGCGGTGGCTCCTGACGCACCCCCAGTATCTGATCCTGGACGAGCCCACCCGCGGCATCGACGTGGGCACCAAGACAGAGATCCAGAAGCTGGTGCTGAAGCTCTCCGAGGAGGGGATGAGCATCACCTTCATCTCCTCTGAGATCGAGGAGATGCTGCGCACCTGCTCCCGCCTGATCGTCATGCGGGATCGGAACACCGTGGGTGAGCTCACCGGCGAGGAGCTGACCCAGGAGCGCGTCATGCACACCATTGCGGGAGGAAATGACTAACATGAAACAGAAACGCTTCCTTGCCAATTATTCTCAGCTTTTGATCCCCCTGATCGCCATTTTGCTGCTGGTGGTCTTCAATCTGTTCCGCGATCCCAGCTTCTTCTCCGTGGGCCTCTCCACCAACAACAACGGCGACCCCGTTCTGCAGGGAAACCTCATTTCGATCCTCAACGGCGCGTCGGAGCTGGTCATCCTCTCCATGGGCATGACGCTGGTGACCGCGGCCTCCGGCGGACAGGATATCTCGGTGGGCGCTCTCGCCGCCATCGCGGGCAGCGTCTTCGTCAAGGTCCTCAAAGGCGGCGGCGACATCACCATCCTGACGGTGCTCGGCGCGTTCCTCGTCTGCTGCGCGGTGGCCATGATCTTCGGTGCGTTCAACGGCTCCCTGGTTTCCTTCTTTAAGATCCAGCCCATGATCGCCACGCTGATCCTCTTCACCTGCGGACGCAGCATCGCCTACTGGATCAACGGCGGTGCGACGCCTACGGTGACCAGCCCCATCATCAACGCTCTGGGCAGCTTTATCCCCGGCGTCCCTGTCCCAACGCCGATTTTGATCGTCGTCCTCATGGGCATCCTCTTCTCCCTGCTGTTCCGCTTCACCACCCTGGGGCTCTACATCCAGACGGTGGGCATCAACCAGAGCGCAGCCCGGCTCAACGGCATCAACTCCGTGGGCATCAAGCTCCTCGCCTTCATCCTGCTGGGCGCCTGCTGTTCGGTGGCCGGTATGATCGGCGTGAGCCGACTGGGGCTCATCAACCACGAGACCCTGCTCATCAACATCGAGATGGACGCCATCCTGGCTGTGGCCATCGGCGGCAACAGCCTGGGCGGCGGCAAGTTCAAGATGCTGGGCTCCGTCCTGGGCGCCTACGCCATCCAGACGCTGACCATCACCCTCTACGCCATGAAGGTCCCCTCCACGGACGTGAAGGCCTATAAGGCCGTGGTCATCGTCCTGCTGGTGGTCATGGGATCCTCGGTGGTGAAGGAGTGGGCCAGCCGGTTCTGGAAAAAGCTGACCAGCAAGCCGGAGATCGGCGTACGGAAGGAGGCGGCGTAACATGGCTAACCCGAAGAACAACGCCCCCGTCCGCCGCAGGGAACCTATCACGGATACCCAGCTGCTGATGACCATCACCATCTGCATCTTCGTGTGCATGTACGTGGCGGCCATGCTGATCTGGGGCGGCGGCTTCAAAAAGCCCCAGATGATCTTTGATATACTGAACGACAACGCCTTCCTCATCATCGTCGCCTGCGGGCTGACCATCGTCATGATCACCGGCAGCATCGATATCTCGGTGGGCGGCGTGACGGCCCTGGTCGCCATGGTGGGCGTCATGATCCTCAACGGCGAACTGGGTCTCTACAACGGTCTCATCACGTCTCTGGGCTTTTCCGAGAGCTGGCGCATCGTGTTCGCCCTGATCACGGCGCTGCTGATCGGCCTCGCCTTCGGCACGGTGCAGGGCTTTTTGATCGCCCATCTGCAGATCCAGCCCTTCATCATCACGCTGGCGGGCATGTTCTTCGCCCGCGGCATGATCACCATCGTCAGCGTCGATCCGCAGAAAGCCCCCCAGAATCTGATGGACATCCTGCAGAAGCGCATCGAGATCCCCTGGCTGGGTTCAGTCAACAAAAAGGGTGTGCTGATCCCGGCTAAAATGGAGATCGGCGTGGTCGTGGCCCTGATCATCGTGGTGCTGGTGTTCCTGCTGCTGCGTAAGACCAAGCTGGGCCGCAGCTTCTATGCGGTGGGCGGCAACCAGCAGAGCGCCCTCATGCTGGGCGTGAACGTGCGCCATTCGCGCTTTATGGCACACCTGCTCAGCGGCCTGCTCAGCGGCATCGCCGGCTTCGTTTTCATGATGCACACCGGTGCGGGCAACGCCACCAACGCCACCGCCGCGGAGATGAACGCCATCGCCTCCTCCATCATCGGCGGAACGCTGCTCACCGGCGGCGTGGGCAACGTGATCGGCACCTTCTTTGGCGTACTGACGCTTAATACCATCAAATCCATCGTGACCACCTCCGGTCTGCGCGATCCCTGGTGGCAGAGCATCACCACCGGTGCGATGCTGTGCTTCTTCATCCTGCTGCAGAGCGTGGTCCTGATGCGGAAAAATAAGAAAAACGGAAAGAAATGACAGACGGGAGGAAAATAATATGAAGCGTGAATTTTGGTTCGTCGTGGGGTCCCAGTTCCTGTATGGACCGGATGTGTTGGTGACCGTGGAGAATCGCGCCAAGGAGATGGCGGCAGAGCTCAGCAAGGTGCTGCCCTATCCCCTGGTGTACAAGGTGACCGCCAAGACCAACAAGGAGATCAAGGACATCGCCAAGGAGGCTAACTTCCGGGACGAGTGCGCGGGCATCGTCACCTGGTGCCACACCTTCTCCCCCTCCAAGATGTGGATCGACGGCCTCAGGGACCTGAACAAGCCCTGGTGCCACTTCGCCACCCAGTACAATAAGGAGATCCCCAACGAGGAGATCGACATGGACTTCATGAACCTGAACCAGGCCGCCCACGGGGACCGGGAGCACGGCTTCATCGGCGCGCGGCTCCGCAAGCCCCGGAAGGTCATCGCCGGCTACTGGCAGGACCCGGACGTGCACAAGCGCATCGGCGACTGGATGAAGGCCGCCGTGGGCGTGGCCGTCAGTAAGGACATGAAGGTCATGCGCTTCGGGGACAACATGCGGGAGGTGGCCGTCACCGAGGGCGACAAGGTGGAGGCTCAGATCCAGCTGGGTTGGCAGGTGAACACCTGGGCCGTGGGCGATCTCGTGAAGGAGATAAACGCCGTCACCGAAGCTGAGATCGACGCCCTGGTGAAGGAATATGAGGCCGCCTACGACGTGGCCACCGACGATATGGCCGCCATCCGCTATCAGGCGAAGGAGGAGATCGCCCTCCGCCGGATGATGGATCGGGAGGGCTGCAAGGCCTTCTCCAACACCTTCCAGGACCTGTACGGCATGGAGCAGCTCCCCGGCCTCGCCAGCCAGCACCTGATGGCCCTGGGCTACGGCTTCGGCGCCGAGGGCGACTGGAAGATCAGCGCTCTGACCGCCATCCTGAAGGCCATGGGCGAGGGTGGCAACGGCGCCTCCGCCTTTATGGAGGACTACACCTATCATCTCGTGGAGGGACAGGAGTATTCCCTGGGCGCCCACATGCTGGAGGTCTGCCCCTCCCTGGCGGCGGGCAAGCCCCGGATCGAGACCCATCCTCTGGGCATCGGCATGAACGAGAAGGATCCCGCCCGGCTGGTGTTCGAGGGCAAGGCCGGTCCCGCCCTGGTGGCGACCCTCATCGACATGGGCGGCCGGTTCCGGCTCATCGTGCAGGACATCCAGTGCGTGAAGCCCATCCTGCCCATGCCCAACCTGCCGGTGGCCCGGGTCATGTGGCGGGCCATGCCCGACCTCACCACGGGCGTGGAGTGCTGGATCACGGCGGGCGGCGCCCATCACACGGTGCTCTCCTACGACGTGTCCCCTGAGATGCTCCGGGATTGGGCCCGGATGATGGACATCGAGTTCGTCCACATCACCAAGGACACCACCCCCGAGAAGCTGGAAGAGGAACTGCTGGTCAAGGACCTGATCTGGAAGCTCAAATAAGGAGGGCGTATGGATCTTTCAAAAACTGTCCTGGGCATCGAGCTGGGCAGCACCCGCATCAAGGCGGTGCTGATCGATGAAAAGCACCGTCCTGTGGCCTCCGGCGACTTCGAGTGGGAAAACCAGTTGAAGGACGGCATCTGGACCTACCCCATGGACCTGGTCCATGAGGGCCTGCGGACCTGCTTCGCCAACCTGAAAGCCGATGTGAGAGCCAAGTACGGTGTCGAATTGACCACCGTAGGCGCCCTGGGCATATCCGCCATGATGCACGGCTACCTGCCCTTCGACAAGGAGGGAAACCAGCTGGCCGAGTTCCGCACCTGGCGCAACACCATCACCGGCCAGGCGGCGGAGAAACTGACCGCCCTGTTCGGCTTCAACATCCCCCAGCGGTGGAGCATCGCCCACCTCTATCAGGCCATGCTGAACGGCGAAGCTCACGTGAAGGATATCGCGTTCCTCACCACCCTGGCCGGGTACATCCACTGGCAGCTCACGGGCGAGAAGGTCATGGGCGTGGGCGAGGCCAGCGGCATGTTCCCCATCGACAGCAAGACGCTGGACTATGACGAGGGCATGCTTCAGAAGTTCCACGCGTTGACCGGCATGGACCTGAGGACCATCCTGCCCCGAGTCCTGCCCGCCGGAGAGAGCGGCGGCGCCCTGACCGAGGCCGGGGCAAGGTTCCTGGACCCCACGGGCGCCCTCCAAGCGGGCATCCCCGTGGCCCCCTGCGAGGGGGACGCGGGCACCGGCATGGCGGCCACCAACTCCGTCCGGGTGCGGACGGGCAACGTCAGTGCCGGCACCAGCGACTTCGCCATGATCGTCACGGACAAGCCCCTGGGGGTCCACCGGGAGATCGACATGGTCACCACGCCGGACGGCCTCCCCGTGGCCATGGTCCACTGCAACAACTGCACCTCGGACATCAAC
>JBGVAK010000177.1:0-3673 GCA_045224495.1 Christensenellales bacterium | reverse complement strand
CGTCAGGGTGGCCCAATCGGACCAGCTATGGCCCAGGGCGGGGATGGGCTCCTGCCCGCTCATGACCAGGCCGCACATGGAGCAGCTTTGTCCCTCGGTGTGGCCCTCCTCCGTGCAGGTGGGGGCCAGGGCGGGGACGTCCACGGGGTCGTGGTCGATCTTGGGCAGGGTCTCCGCGGCCGTGAGGCCGCAGCGGGTGCAGGAATAGGTTTTGACACCCTCTGCGGTGCAGGTGGGGGGCGTGGAGATGGTCCCACTCCAGCTATGGCCCAGGGCGGGGGTGGCCTCCGTATAGGTCTGTCCGCAGAGGGAGCAGGTCCAGGTGGTAGAGCCCGCCGCCGTGCAGGTGGGGGCGGTGGAACTGGTGACAGACCAGTTGTGCACGTGGGTGTCGCCCTTGGGCGGCGCGGCGTGAGTCGCGGACGGCAGGACCGCCAGCAGCAGCGCCAACAACAGCAGGGATAGGATGCGCTTGCCTGTTCTCATAGTGTCCTCCTTCTTATTTCATACTGAAATGGGAAACGGTTCGTTACGGTTCCTGAGCGGGCGCCTGCCCGGGGATGGGGGCGGGCATGAGGTAGAGGGTGGCGGGCTCGGGGCCGGCGATGGTGAGGCGCAGGAAGCCGTCCTGCTGGAGCTGGAGGGAGATCGTGGATTCCCCCTCGGTGAGGGTCAGGGCCTTGTCCGCGGGGGTGAACACCCGGATCACGTCGCCGAAGCGCTCCCCGCCCAGGGCCACGTTGGTGCCCTCGATGTAGACGAAGGTGTCCTCGTGCAGGGCCTGAGCCAGGGCCGTCCCCTCGCCCACGGCCACGAACCGGACCTTCCAGAAGCCGTCGAAGTCGCCCTCTGCAGCTTCGGCGACATCAGCGGGAACATAGGTGAGGGGCTGCTCCCGGGTGAACAGCAGGTCCAGCCCTTCAAAGCGCAGCACGCCGTTCAGGGGGGTGATGGCGGCCTCCTCGCCGCCGTCCAGGAACAGCTGGCCGTCCCTGGCCTCCCATTGGCCGGTCTGGGCCTCGATGCCGGGGGCAAGGAGGGCATAGCTCCCGTCCTCCCCCAGGGTCAGGGAGATGAGAAGGCCCGCGTAATCCGCGTACCAATCCCCCAGCACCCGCTGGGAAAGGGGCAGATATTCCTCGGGCAAGGGTTCATACGCCGGCTCCTCCGGCAGCGGGGGCGGCGTGGGGTCCCCCTCAGCCCAGGCGGCCAGGGGCGTCAGCAGCAATATCAGCGCCAGCAACAGGGCGAATGCTTTTTTCATGATCGTATCTCCTTTCACATCCCTTGGCTCGTCAGTGATTGTAGTAATGCACGGTAGGGGACCGGCACTCTTGTCCGGCGAAATCGGTCACGATGATGTAGTAGGTACCGTACTTATACCGGGGCTCCTTCGAACCCAGCACGTCGAACGTTTGGTACGAGTTGAGTTCAATGGTGAAGGGGTTCAATTCCGCCGGATCGTCCACGATGAAGGTCTTATAGAGCACCGCCTTCCCGTTGTCGAAGTGCTCCCATACCTCATAGATGCGGACGGTGAAAGGTCCGATGCCGCCGGTGAAATAGAACTTGTATGTAAACGTCCAGTCGCTGAGCGGTCCGTTTCTTACGTCGGAGCCTTTCACCCGCTCGCACTTGGTGATCTCCATGGGCGCGATGACGGCCACGATGTCGCTCTCCGTGATGCGGTGGGCGTCCAGGTCCGTGACCCGGCAATAGTAGCGGCGGGCCCGACTCACGTCGATGCTCTGGGTATCGGAGGCGATCGGCACCTCGTAGTTGTACTTGTCGTTGATCTCGTACCAGTCGTACTTCAGCTCGCCGCCGATGCCGGAGATGGCTTCGCAGGTGAGGCGGATGGAGCCGCCGCTTCGGCTCAGATACCCGCCCACGGGCTGCACGATGATCCAGGGGGCTTTGCCGGTATAGGAGACCTGGATCCACTCGGAGCCGACCTCGTGATGCTCAGCGTCCGTGACGGAGCAGATGTACTTGCCCGGCTGCGCCGCGTAGGTGGTGGGAGAATCGCCGCCGACGGTGTACCAATGGTCTCCCCGCACGTAGTTCCAGATATAGGAATAGGGAGCCTTGCCGCCCTCCGCCTCCACCTCCAGCTGGACGGTCTCCCCCGGGGTGGAGAGGGAGGCCGACTTGGTCTGACGCTTGATGCGGAGGGCCATGTCCGTCACGCGGACCGTGTCGGAAACGATCCAATGGCCCAGGCTGTCCTCGATACGGATGAAGTAGGCGCCGGTGTGCCAGGCGGTCAGGGTGTCCGTGTCGCCGCCCATATAGCTCGCGTTGTTGCGGTACAGGACGTAATGATAGGGGCTTACGCCGCCCTCTACCTGGACGGAAAGGGGCAGGCACCCGTCCGGGGGCAGCTCGCCGCCCTCCGGCTGCTTGGTGATGGTGAGCTGCCGGTCGCGCCGGACGGTGAAGCTCGTCGCCGTCTCGCCCATGGCGTCCACGCCGTGGACGGTGTACTTGCCCGCGCCGGTGGACTGGGCGTAGAAGGCAGTGAGCCTGTTCAGGCTCGAGCCCTCCGAGGTGGGGATGGCCTCCCCGTCCTTATCCCACCAAACCTCATAGGGGCCGACGCCGCCCTTGAAGACGGCGGAAAGGCTGCCGACCTCCTCCGGCCACAGCTCCTTGCTGGACACACCGATGGATACCAGGGTGAAGGGCTCTTCCGAATAGACCTCGCAGGGTTCGGACTCTATGGTTTCGCCGGTGACCGTGTCGGTGACCAGGCAGACGTAGGTGCCGATCTCCGCCACCTCGCACTCGTCGTGGAGATAGGCGGGGATATCCCGCTCGTCGTTATAGAACCACTGATAGTGGTACTCCCCGGAGCCGTCCGCCGCCTGGCAGCTGAGCCACACCGTGTCCTTGCCCTGGATGTTGGCGTTGTTCGGCTGTTGGGCGATGCGGAGCTTATAGCTCACCTTCGCCCGATCGGAGACGGCGCTGTCGCCCGCGCTGTCCGTGACCACGCACCAGTACTCCATATCGCCGGTGGAGGCGCTGTAGGTGTCGGTGTCGGAGAGGGGGGCGGAAAGGGCTTCGTCCACCTCCTCCGGCGACATGCCGAACAGGCCCAGGAACCACTTGAGCAGGGCGTTGTTCTCCTCCTTCTGGCCCACCTCCTGGGCCTGAGAATGCCACGCATAGGTGTATTCCCCCGTGCCGCCGGCAGCGGTCACGTGCATGGTGTGGGCCTCGTCGCTGTACCGGGTGATGGAACCGTCCACGGGGTCCTCCACGATGATCAGCGGGTTATTGCTGGCCAGGTCGAAGGTCACGGTGCCGTCCCGCAGGGTGCCGAAAAGTTTCTCGGCGGGGTCGATCTCCTCCGTATAGGTGTGGCTGGGATCGTTCTGGCAGGTGAAGGTCCGGACGCCGGGCACGAACAGGACGGGCTCCGTGGTGACCGCGCCCTCGTCCCAGTCGTGGCCGATGGCGGGCACGGGTTCCTGAGCCTGGAGCACGGCCTGGCAGCGGGCGCAGACGACGCCCTCGGTGAGGCCTTCCTCCGTGCAGGTGGGCGCCTGGGCGGGCAGGGCTTCCGGCAGATGGCCCAGGACGTCCACGGGACGGGTCTCCTCTATGCCGCAGACGTTGCAGGTGCGGACCTCAGAGCCCGCCTCGGTGCAGGAGGCCTCCGTCAGGG
>JBGVAK010000176.1:0-2020 GCA_045224495.1 Christensenellales bacterium | reverse complement strand
CATCTGGGTGGGCATCTGCGGCGAGCTGGGCGCGGATCTGGCTCTCACGGAGACCTTCCTCTCCATCGGCATCGACGAGCTGTCCGTTAGCCCCCGTTCCGTGCTGCCGCTTCGGCAGAAGGTCCGGGAGACCACGGTCAACCTGGTTCGGGAGAAGGTCATCCGTGATCTCATGAGCGACGAGAACAGCCTGTGATATGGCCGGGGGCGCGGCCATCCGCGTCCTCTTTCCCCTATGGAATCGACCGCGTCCAAAAAGAAAAGCCGCTGGCATCTGTACCTCTCCGGCACCGTCCAGCATGTGGGCCTTCGGTATACTGCCCTGTATCTGTGCAGGGACATGAAGCTCACCGGCTGGGTCGAAAACCTTCCAGACGGTCGAGTGGAGATGGAGGTCCAGGGGCCCGTGGCCAGCCTCAGACGGTGCTACGTGGCCCTCAAAAGCCAGCCGCACATCCACATCTCCCACGCGGACATCGTGGAGGTGCCCGTCGTCGACGGCGAACGGGGCTTCTCCGTTTCTCGAGGCAGAGCCTACACCGTCGATTGACAGAAAGCTCCAACATCCTGCAACAATTTTGCCGTTTGAAAACGGCACATAAAAAACAAGGAGGAATCTCATCTTATGACAGGCGTAGCATTGATCATCGCCTTCGTCGTGGCCATCGTGGCCATGATCCTGTTGATCTCCAAGCTGAAGGTCCATCCCTTCCTGGCGATCATGGGCATCTCTCTGGTGCTGGCCATCGTGGCCGGCATCCCCCTCGCCCAGATCCCCGGCGTCATCGGCGCAGGCTTCTCGGGCACCTTCTCTTCCATCGGTATCGTCATCATCCTGGGCGCCTTCATCGGCGCGGTCCTGGAAAAGACCGGCGCGGCCCTGAAGCTGGCCGACATGGTGATCTCCCTGGTGGGTGAAAAGCACCCTGAGCTGGCCATCGAGCTCATGGGCTGGGTGGTCTCCATCCCCGTGTTCTGCGACTCCGGTTTCGTCATCCTGAACCCCATCCGCAAGGCCCTCGTGAAGCGCACCGGCGTCTCCAGCGTCACCATGACCGTGTGCCTTTCCTGCGGTCTCTACATCGCCCACGTGTTCATTCCCCCCACGCCGGGCCCCATCGCCGCCGCACAGACCCTGGGCGTGGGCGAGTCGCTCCTGCTGGTCATCGGTATGGGCCTTCTCTGCTCCATCCTGCCCCTGATCGCCGGCCTCATTTATGCGAAGATCATCGGCAAGAAGATCAAGAGTGCCGACGAGATCGCCGACAAGGGCGAAGTGGTCAAGACCTATGAGGAGCTGAAAGCTGAGTTCGGTCAGCTGCCCGGCGGCTTCAACGCCATCGCGCCCCTCATCGTCCCCATCCTGCTCATGGCCTTGTCTTCTATTTCCGCCATGGCCAAGTGGGAAGGCGCCGTCGCCACCCTCTGCACCTTCCTGGGCACCCCCATCATGGCCCTTGCCGTTGGCGCGATCCTGGCCATCATCCAGCTGTTTACCGCGGGCAAGAAGGCTGACTTCTACAACCTGACCAACGACACCCTGAAGACCGTAGGACCCATCCTCTTCGTCACCGCGGCGGGCGGCGTCCTGGGCAAGGTCATCTCCTCCTCCGACATGGTGAACTTCATCACGGAGCACGCCAACGTCCTGCAAACCATGGGCATCTTCTTCCCGTTCCTGCTGGCGGCCATCCTCAAGTCCGCTCAGGGCTCCTCCACGGTGGCCATCACCACCACGGCGGGCATCGTGGCGCCCCTGTTGGGGATCCTCGGCTTCGCCACGCCGGTGGAGATCTCCCTGGTGGTCATGGCCATCGGCGCCGGTGCCATGACCGTGTCCCATGCCAACGACTCCTACTTCTGGGTGGTCACCAACTTCGGTGACATGACTCCCGAGGAGGGCTACAAGACTCAGACGTTGATGACCCTGATCATCGGCATCGCGGCCATGGTGGAAATTTTCATACTGAATCTCATCTTCTGAGGTCATATTTCAGCTTGACGAATTGAGAATTGGGAA
>JBGVAK010000175.1:0-2610 GCA_045224495.1 Christensenellales bacterium | reverse complement strand
CAGCACCTCGTCCGCCCGGTGGGCCATGATGCCGTCGGGCTTGAAGGTCATCTCCTCCCCCAGGTCCTTCATGGTGTTGAACACGTACCGGGCGTTCTCGATGGAAAGGGCTCGATCCGACATGAAGGGGGTGTGGATGGCCTCGGTCATCATGCCGAGCAGGTGGATCTTCTGCCCCGTCAGGATGGTGACCATGTTGAAGAGGGCATCCTGCACGTGGCCCCGGAAGATGTTGCCCGTCATGAACTTGGTGGGCGGCATGTACTTGAGCGGCGCCTTGGGGAAGATCTCCCGGGCCATCTGGGCCTGGGCCAGCTCGTAGAGGAAGCCGTTCTCCCGAGCGGGGTCGATCTCGAAGGCGTGCCCAAGGCCTTGCTGCTCCTCGGGAAGCCCCGCGCACAGGGCGAACTGCTCGTTGAGGAACTGGCTCGCCAGGACCGTGTGGGCCTCCTCCACCGCGTCCGCCGTGGTGAGGTAGTTGTCCTCGCCCGTGTTGATGATGACGCCGGCGAAGGCGTTGATCCGGCGGGAAAAGCTCTGGTCGATCAGCGTCCGCTGCATGTTGATGTCGCGGAAGAGGATGCCGTAGAGGGCGTCGTTGAGCATGACGTCCAGGCGCTCCAAGGCCCCCATGGCGGCGATCTCCGGCATGCAGAGGCCCGAGCAATAGTTGCAGAGGCGGATGTAGCGATGCTCCTCCGCCCCCACCTCGTCGAGAGCGGCCCGCATGAGCCGGAAGTTCTCCTGGGTGGCGTAGGTGCCGCCGAAGCCCTCGGTGGTGGCCCCGTAGGGCACGTAATCGAGGAGGCTCTGGCCCGTGGTACGGATGACCGCGATCACGTCCGCCCCCTGCCGGGCGGCGGCCTTGGCCTGGACGATGTCCTCGTAGATGTTGCCCGTGGCCACGATGACGTAGAGGTAGGGGCCCTCCTTGTCGCCGTACTCAGCAAGATACGCGTCCCGCTGCTCTACGTTCCGGCGGATGCGCTCTACGCTGGCCCTGGCCGTGGGCTCGATGGCGGCGCGGATCTCCGCCTCGGTATGGGGCGCCACCTTCGAGAGGTCCAGCTCCCCTTTGTCCACCGCCTCCGCGATCTCTTGGGGCGTCATGCCCGTCTCGGCCATGGCGTTGCCCAGGGAGTAGGCCGCCCCGTAGGGCAGGAGCCCCTTTTCAAGGAGGTGATCCACCACCACGTTGGGCAGGGGCACGCCCACCTCGTTGACCCCGTCGATGAGCAGGAGCCGACAGACCGCCCGCTCCACGGTGACCGTGGTGTGCCGATCGATGAAGGCCTGGGTGTCCAGCGCCACCTGACGGGCGGCGGTCCTGGCCCGGTCCACCTTATGTTGATCCAGATTCAGCTTGGATGCCATTACTTTGTCCGTTCCTCCCGCAACAGGCCCTTGGGCGTCATGTACTTCTGCTCCATGCCCTGCTCCAATCCTGCCACGCCCACCTTGCTCTCCTTCCGCTTGCCGGTGCAGACCGGGCAGTGGCAGTTCTCCTCGTAGTGGGTGGGCTCGGAGTAGGTGGTGATGACCCCCTCGAAGTTTCGAAGGACGATCTTGCCGGGCTTCTGGGAGATGAGGTAGGTGGGCATCACCGGGGTCTTGCCGCCGCCGCCCGGGGCATCCACCACGAAGGTGGGCACGCACAGGCCGCTGGTATGGCCCCGAAGGCCCTCCATGATCTCGATGCCCTTGCTGACCGGGGTGCGGAAGTGACTGAGGCCCAGGGAGGGGTCGCAGGCGTAGATGTAGTAGGGCCGGACCCGGATGTACACGAGCTCGTTCACCAGCTTCTTCATGACGTGGACGCAGTCGTTGACGCCGGCGAGGAGCACGCTCTGGTTCCCCAGGGGGATGCCTGCGTCCGCCAGGCGAGCGCAGGCCGCCGCCGCCTCGGGGGTGATCTCGTTGGGGTGGTTGAAGTGGGTATTGACCCAGATGGGGTGGTACTTCTTCAACATGGCGCATAGCTCCGGCGTGATCCGCTGGGGGCAGACCACGGGGGTGCGGGTGCCGATGCGGATGATCTCCACGTGCTCGATGGCGCGGATCTCCGCGATGATCTGCTCCAGGAGCCCGTCGCCCAGCATCAGGGCGTCGCCGCCGGAAAGGAGCACGTCCCGGACCTCCTCGTGCTGCCGGATGTACTCGATGCACTTTTTGATCTGCTCCATGGGCACGGCGCAGTCCGTCTGCCCGGCAAAGCGCCGGCGGGTGCAGTGGCGGCAATACATGGAGCACTGGTCCGTCACCAGGAACAGGACCCGGTCCGGATACCGGTGGGTCAGGCCCTTCACCGGGGAATCCGTGTCCTCGTGGAGGGGATCCGCCGCCTCGTAGGGGGCCGCCTCCAACTCGTAGGCCGTGGGGATGGCCTGGCGGCGGATGGGATCGTATTTATCGTTAAGGTCGATGAGGGACAGATAGTAAGGGGTGATGGCCATGCGGAGCATGCCCAGGGTCCGGCGCACGCCCTCCTCCTCCTCGGCGGTGAGGTTCACGTACTTCTTCAGATCCTCCAGGGTCTCCACCCGGTTCTTGACCTGCCAGTGCCAGTCGTTCCACAGCTCATCCGGCACATCCCGGAACAGCCCGTTCTTC
>JBGVAK010000174.1:0-12644 GCA_045224495.1 Christensenellales bacterium | reverse complement strand
TACCCGGCGTGGTGCAGGGCCTCCACGATGGAGAGATAGGCGTCGTGGAGCTGGGTATACTTGCCCACCAGGGCGATGGTCACCTCCTCATGGGAGGCATGGATGCGGTCCACCATCGCCTGCCAGGAGGAGAGGTCGATATCCCGGGCGGGCAGATCCAGTTTTTGACAGACGATCTCGGAGAAATGCGCCTGTTCCAAATATAGGGGGGCCTCGTAGAGCACGGGCAGGGTCAGATTTTCGATGACCGCCTCCCGGTCCACGTTGCAGAAGTTGGCGATCTTGTCGAAGATGCTCTCGTCCGTGATGGGCTCGTCGGTCCGAAGCACGATGATGTCCGGGAAGATGCCCATGCCCTGGAGCTCCTTGACGGAGTGCTGGGTGGGCTTGGACTTGTGTTCGCCGCTGGCCTTCAGATAGGGCACCAGCGTCACGTGGATGTACAGGGCGTTCCCCCGGCCCACTTCCCGGCCCACCTGGCGGATGGCCTCCAAGAAGGGCTGGCTTTCGATGTCGCCGATGGTGCCGCCGATCTCCGTGATGACGATGTCCGCGTCGCTGTGCTCCCCCACCCGGTAGATGAAGCGCTTGATCTCGTCGGTGATATGGGGGATGGTCTGGACAGTCTTGCCGAGGTACCCGCCCTGGCGCTCCCGCTTGAGGACGTTGGAGTACACCTTGCCGGTGGTCAAATTGGAGTAGCGGTTCAGATCCTCGTCGATAAAGCGCTCGTAGTGCCCTAAATCGAGATCGGTCTCCGCTCCGTCCTCGGTGACGTAGACCTCCCCGTGCTGATAGGGAGACATGGTGCCCGGGTCCACGTTGATGTAGGGGTCCAGCTTCTGGGACGCCACCTTATAGCCGCGACACTTCAGCAGCCGCCCCAGGGAGGCCGCTGTGATGCCCTTGCCGAGGCCCGAGACCACGCCGCCGGTCACGAAGATGTGCTTCATTTTATACTCCTTTCCGCTTCCTTATCCAAAAGGAGAAGGCGTCCGTCCGAGGGGAGTTTCCCCTACAGACGGACGCTCCTGCGTTCATCGTTCCTGTGCCCTGTGGGGCACGCCTCTGTGCTTGTCCGTCTCGGGCTGACCCGAAACAATATATGATATACAAACAACATAGGAGGCAGTATAACAGGTCAAAAACCCGTTGTCAACCACTTTTTCGAAAAGAGGGCCTATTTCCTTCAAAATGAAGGACGCCATGCACGAAAAGAATCGAAATGAAGCGAATCCTGCATATAAAAGCTTGTTTTTCGGCATATTTTTGGAAAACTCTAAAAAAGTGAAGGAAATATCTTGCAAATATTTCACCTTTGCCTTACAATAATTTCATATTGTTGCCCAACGACAGGCGCAACAAAATAACAAAACAAGGAGAGTCACTATGAAAAAGCTGATTGCCATCCTGCTGGTCCTGTGCATGGTCCTGGTCGCGGTCCCCGCCCTGGCCGACGATGAGTCGCTGAAGGAGAAGGCCGAAAAGTTCGATCGTGGGAGCGAGTTCGTCACCGTCGGCACCGGCCCCACCTCCGGCATCTACTATCCCATCGGCGGCGCTTTCGCCACCGCTTTGAAGGACTACGGTTACGATACCTCCGCCGAGGCCACCAACGCCTCCGGTGCGAACATCCAGCTCATCCTGGACGGTGACTGCGAGATCGCCATCGCCATGCAGGATGCCGTCATGCAGGCCTTCACCGCCACCGGTGCCTACGAGGGCAAGGAAGCCGCCTCTGACCTCAGAGCCCTCATGCGCCTCTGGCCCAACTACGTGCAGCTGGTCACCACCGCCAACACCGGCATCAAGAGCGTCAACGACCTCAAGGGCAAGCGCGTGGGCGTAGGCGCCCCCAACTCCGGCGTGGAGATCAACGCCCGCATGATCCTCAACGCCTATGGCATCACCTATGACGACATCACCCCCTTCTATCTTCCCTACGGCGAAGCCATCGACAACATGAAGAACGGCCAGTGTGACGCCGTGTTCGTGACCTCCGGTATCCCCAACGCCACGGTCACGGAGCTGGAGCACGGCAACTATGACATGGTCATAGTGCCTATCGACGGCGAGGGCCGCGAGAAGCTGATCAGCGAGTATCCCTACTACTCCAAGACCGTCATCCCCGCGGATACCTACAACAACAAGGAGGACGTGGAAGGCGTCTTCGTGTACAACATCATGCTGGTCCGCAAGGATCTGCCCGATGAGATGGTCTACGACATGCTGGTGGGCATCTTCCAGAATATCGATACCATCAAGGCCTCCCACAACGCCGCCAACAAGAACATCGACATCACCTTCGGCGTGGGCGACATCCAGCTCCCGCTGCACGACGGTGCCGCGCAGTTCTGGAAGGACAACGGCTATCTTGGCTAAGAGACTGATCTAAAGCGACGCGGAAGGCGCATACTGCCTTCCGCGGCTTTGATTTAGTGTGGAACGTGCAATGAGCAAGAAGAAACGCGGCCTATGGGTCCTCATCCCGGCCCTGGTTCTGCTGGGCGCCTTCGTCTGGTTCGGGTTTTTCGCCCCCGCCGGCAAGGCGTTCCAGCTGTACGACCGCAAGCGGGAGACGGTAGTCTTCTCCGCCCCCATCCACGCCGGCGACAAGCTCCGGCTGGAGATCGAGCACTCCTTCGAGCATATCCCCTGGTACGAGTACTACACCGTTCGGGCGGACGACCAGTTCAACCTGGACGCCATCGCCGTGGCGGGCTATGGCGCCGGGATACCGGCGGAGATGGACGTGCCGACGCACATCGAAAACGGGCTCGTGTGGATGGAGGAGATCAACAGCGTCTTTCCCTATTTCTCATGGATCACGTCCTCGACCTACATGAAGGGCCTCCAGATCAACGGAGAGGAGGTCTTCGACTTCCGGAGCCTGCCGGACGCCAGCAGGATACGGGGGGAAATCATCACAGTAAGGGGGTATCTTACAGGTGTCCGACATTGAGAACAAAACTGTAACGGCCCCGGCGGACCAGCTTTCTCAGGAGGCTGCGCCGCTGGACGCCGCCAAAGGCGCGGAGGTCATGGAGAAATTCGAAAAGGAATCCCGGACCCGCACCTTTGAAAAGAAGTGGCTGAAGAACGTGATATACGTCATCTGCCTCCTGTTCACCCTGTATCATCTGGCCTACGCCTCCGGCATCCCGGCTCTGCAGATGGTGAACATCAAGCACCACGCCATCCACGTGGGTCTTATTTTGATCCTGGGCTTCGCCCTCTACCCGGAATTCAAGAAGTCCAGCCGCAAGAAGATCGCCTGGTACGACTGGATCTTCATCGCCCTGTCCCTCTCCATACCCATCTTCGTGTTTATCCGCTATCCGGTGTTTATTTCCACCGGATTCAAGGGCGAGCAGATCGACATCATCATGGGCACCCTCCTCATCGTCCTGGTGCTGATCGCCTCCCGCAGGCTTTCCGGCTGGGCATTGCCGATCCTGTCCATCATCTTCCTCCTGTATGCCCTCTACGGCCGTTCTCTGCCGGGCATCTTCCGGCACCGGGGCTACAACTGGCATCGGATCGTCACCTATCTGACCACGGACACCGGCGGCATCTACGGCACGTCCATCAAGGTGTCGGCCACCTATATCGTCCTGTTCATCATCTTCGGTGAGGTCATGAACAAGTGCGGCATGGGCCAGTTCTTCAACGATATCGCCAACGCCATCGCCGGCCACACCAAGGGCGGTCCCGCCAAGGTGGCGGTCCTGGCCTCCGGCTTTTTGGGCTCCATCAACGGCTCCGCGGTGGCTAACGTGGTGACCACCGGCACTTTCACCATCCCCCTCATGAAGAAGACGGGCTACTCCAAGGAGTTCGCCGGGTCCGTAGAGGCCACGGCCTCCGTGGGCGGGCAGCTGCTGCCGCCCATCATGGGCGCGGCGGCCTTCGTCATGGCGGAGACTCTGGGCGTGAAGTACGGCGTCATCATCAAGGCCGCCGTGATCCCGGCTCTCATCTACTATCTGGGCATCATCATCCAGGTCCAGATGCGGGCCACCAAGGATCACCTCAACGGCCTGCCCAAGGATCAGATGCCCAAGGTGAAGGACGTCATGAAGGAGCGGGGACACCTGTTGATCCCCATCCTGTTCCTGCTGTACATGCTGATCTTCAGCGGCGTCACCGTCATCCGCGGCGCCTTCTGGACCATCATCGTCACCATCGTGGTGGCCCAGCTTCGGCCCGTGAGCCGCATGAGCTTCAAGGACATCTGCGACGCCTTCGTCCAGGGCGCCAAGTCCACGGTCTCCGTGGCCATGGCCTGCGCCTGCGTGGGCATCATCGTGGGCGTCTGCGGCCAGACCGGCTTCGCGCTGAACGTGGCCCACGCCATCATCAGCATCGGCAAACAGAGCCTGATGCTGACGCTCCTGTTCACCATGGTCACCTGCATGATCCTGGGCATGGGCCTTCCGTCCATCCCCTCCTACCTGATCACCGCCACCATCGCGGCCCCCGCCCTGGTGGAGCTGGGTCAGCCGGTCATTGCGGCCCATATGTTCTGCTTCTACTTCGCCATGTTCGCCAACCTGACCCCGCCGGTGGCCCTCGCCTCCTTCGCGGCGGCAGGCCTGTCGGGGGGCAGTCCCATGAAGACAGGCTGGCAGTCGGTGCGATTGGCCCTGGCAGGCTTCATCGTGCCGTTCATGTTCGTCTATAACCCGCCGCTGCTCTTGGAGAACGTGACGTTCCTCTCAGGCCTGCAGGTGGTCATCACCGCCTGCACCGGCGTGGTGCTGATCGCCGCCGCCGCCGAGGGCTACCTCCTGGGGCGCTTGAACATCCCCATGCGGGTGCTGGCGGGCGTGGGCGCCTTCCTGCTGATCGACTCCGGCCTCTGGACCGATTTGGGCGGCCTTGCGTGCCTGGCGGTCATCCTTCTGGCCCAGAAATTCGTCTTCAACAAGAAGGACAAACCGGAACCCAAACCCGCCTAAGGGGCGGCACACCCAAAACACAGACAGGGGCTGAGCATTTCGCTCAGCCCCTGTTTTCTGTAGAGAAGGGTCAGCTCAATAGGTCGTAGATGGTCTTGACGAATAGGAGCAGGATCATGGCGGCCATGACGGGGCGGACGAACTTGGATCCGTTCTTGATGGCCAAGCTGGAGCCCACGTAGTTGCCGGTCATGGTGCAGAGGATCCCGGGGATGGCCAGCTTCCAGACCACCACCCCGCCCAAGATGAAGGTGAACAGGGCTCCCAGGTTGGAGGCCATGTTCATGACCTTGGAGTCCGCGGAGGCCTCCGTGAGCCCCAGGCCCAGGGCGGCGGACAGGGCCATGATATAGAAGGTGCCGGCGCCGGGGCCGAAGAAGCCGTCGTAGACGCCCACGCCGCTGCCGCAGAGGAAGGCGATGAGGGCGGTCTTGACGGGGGGATAGTCCTTTTCCCGGCCCTCCTGGCCGAAGTTGCGGTTCAAAGCGAGGAAGATGGCCGAGGCGGGCAGCAGCACCATGAGCACGTAGCGCATGAAGGAGTCGTCGATCCAAAGGGCGATCCGGGCCCCCAGCATGGCCCCCAGCACGGCGCCGGCCGCGGCGAAGAGGGACACGAACCAGCGGATGCGGCCGCTTTTCCCGTACCGGTACACGGATACGGCGGTGCCCATGGACATGCACATCTTGTTGGTGCCCAGGGCAAAATGGGTGGGCAGCCCCGCCAGCAGGAAGGCCGGCAGGCTGATGGTCCCGCCGCCGCCGGCGATGGCGTCGCACATCCCCGCCAGGAACAGCAGGGGACAGACGATGAGCAGTTGTTTCACGAATTCGGTCATATATATAAAATACAACAGCCGAAGAGCCGTGTCAATGCTGGCGGAGAAGGACATGGTCCGTCAACCATAATTCTCATATTACGAGACTAATGGCTGTATTGCGGCGCGCATCAAGAGAAATTTCATCGTTTTGCATGAAAAATTGCAAAAAAGGGCTTGACGGGAACAAGGAACGGTGGTAGTATACCCCCAACACAAAAATATAGTATATAATTCTTGAGGAAAGGAGAACGGAGCCCGTGAAGATCGTCCACGCTATCGTTATTGTACGAATCAGCGTCCTGTTGCTGAGCAGGGGGCTGCCGTTCGCATACGCAGTATAAGCGTACCGAGAAAGCAACGGCGGTCCCAAAGAAACAGGGGCCGCCTTTTTATATGTAAAAAACCCTAAGGAGGATACACACATGAAACGCACTATGAAGAAGGTCGTCGCTGTCGTATTGGCAGCAGTATTCGTAATGAGCTTTGCGGTCGCGGCCGTCGCCGCCTCTGACACCATCAAGGTGGGCGTGCTGGCTCCCCTGACCGGCGCTGTGGCTCAGTACGGCAACGCCGTGAACAACGGCGTCCAGATGTATTTTGAAGAGCTGAACGCCAAGGGCGGCATCAACGGCAAGCAGGTAGAGCTGGTCACCTACGACGAGGAAGGCGATCCGGTGAAGGCCGTTACCGGCTATAATTACCTGATGGACGAAGGCGTGGTCGCCATCGTGGGCGACGTGACCACCGGCCCCACCAAGGCCGTGGTGGCCGAGAGCCAGGCCGACGGCACTCCCATGATCACCGCCTCCGCCACGGCTGAGGATGTGACCTGCCAGCTGAACGAGGACGGTTCCGTGGCCGCGGTCTATGAGAACATGTTCCGCTCCTGCTTCATCGATCCCTTCCAGGGCAGCAAGATGGCCGCCTTCGCCAAGGATCAGCTGAGCGCCAAGACCGCCGCGGTCCTCTATAACATGGGCTCCGACTACTCCGTGGGCTGCGCGAAGGCCTTCCAGGATACTGCCGCCGAGCAGGGCCTCGAGGTGGTGGCTGTGGAGAGCTACGCCGACGGCGCCGTGGACTTCCAGTCCCAGCTGACCAACATCGCTGCCAAGGCTCCCGACGTGCTGTTCGTGCCCGACTACTACTCCGTGATCGCCCTGGTGGCCCAGCAGGCCCAGAGTGCCGGCGTGAAGGCCACCATGCTGGGGGCTGACGGCTGGGATTCCGTGCTGGGTGTGGTCACCGACTCCTCCTTGCTGGAAGGCGCTTACTACTGCTCCGGCTATTCCACCGAGGACACCCGTCCCGAGGTCCAGACCTTCGTGGCCAATTTCAAGGCCAAGTACGGTGCCGATCCCGACATGTTCGCCGCTCAAGGCTATGACGCCGCCATGATCCTGGCCGCCGCCATCGAGAAGGCTGAGGCCTCCGGCGCCAAGGCCGGTTCCGACGACTACCGTCAGGCTGTCATCGACGCCCTGAAGGCTACGGATATGGACTGCGTCACCGGTCACGTGACCTTCAACGAGTACAACAACCCCGAGAAGACCGCTGCCATCATCAACATCACCGGCGGCGCCGCCAAGTACTGGGGCAACTATTAAGGCATTCGGTCCGTTGAAACCGGCGGTTTCGACGGACCGGGCTCCACCTTAGTGACATGCGTGCGCGCGGCTACATCGCGCTTGTGAGGCTACCATTACTAAAACAAGGAAGGCAGATCGCTTCGGGCGATCTGAAGGGACAGAGAAATGCTCTTTCTATCCCAATGCATCAACGGTCTGCAGCTGGGCAGCATCTACGCCCTGGTGGCCCTGGGGTACAGCATGGTGTATGGCATCATCCGCCTGTTGAACTTCGCCCACGGGGACGTGATCATGATCGGTGCATATATCGCTTTGCTCACCATCGGCGCGGGGGTCCACCCCGCGCTGGCGGTGGTTCTGACCATTATGGGCTGCGTGATGATCAGCGTGCTCATCGAGAAGGTGGCCTATCGGCCCCTCAGGTCTGCGCCGCGGATCTCGCTGCTCATCACGGCCATCGGCGTGTCGCTGCTCCTCCAAAACCTGGTGCAGCTGTTCTTCACCGCCAACACCCGGGCCTACCCCAGCACCGCCATCATCCCCACCAAGGCCTTTGAGCTGGGCGGCCTCTCTCTGAGCCTATCTACGCTGGTGACCATCCTGGTCTCCGTGGGGTCCATGGTAGGGCTCCACCTGCTCATCCAGAAGACCCGCATGGGCAAGGCCATGCGAGCCGTTTCCGAGGACACCGGCGCCGCCCAGCTCATGGGCATCGACATCAACACGGTCATCTCCATCACCTTCGCCATCGGCTCCGCCCTGGCCGGCGTGGGCTCCGTGCTCTACTGCTGCCGCTACTCCGTGGCCAACCCCACCATGGGCTCCCTCCTGGGTCTCAAGGCCTTCGTAGCGGCGGTGCTGGGGGGCATCGGCTCCATTCCCGGCGCAGTGGTGGGCGGGTTCGCCATCGGGTTCGCGGAGGTGCTGGTCACCGCCTTGGGCTTCTCCGCCTGGACGGACGCGGTGGTCTTCGCCATCCTCATTCTGGTGCTGCTCGTCAAGCCCGCTGGCCTTCTGGGCAAGGGCGTGGCGGAGAAGGTGTGAGGTGGCTATGGACAAGACCATGCGCGGTTATCGCCAGATCCCCATCTGGCTGAAGTATCTGATCAACGCCGTTTTGCTGTGTACCCTGCTGGTGCTGGGCAACCACATCGTCACCTCCGGCGCGGTGAACCGGGCCCAGAAGGCGGTCATATTGCAGATCGGCATCTACATCCTGCTGGCCGTGTCCCTGAACGTAGCTACGGGGTACCTGGGTCAGCTGCCCCTCGGTCACGCCGGATTCATGGCCGTGGGCGCCTACGCGGCGGCCCTGCTGTGGAAGACCCTGCCCAAGACCACCTGGGCGGTGATCCTGGGATTGCTTCTCGGCGGCCTGGTGGCGGCGGCTTTCGGCGTCGTCATCGGCGTCCCGGCCCTGCGGCTCAAAGGCGACTATCTGGCTATCATCACCCTGGGCTTCGGGGAGATCATCCGGGTGCTCATCATCAACCTGCCGGGGATCACCGGCGGCACTCCGGGCCTCATGAGCATCCCCAAGCATTCCACCTTCCTGACGGTGTACATCACGGTGATCCTCTCCTGCGCCCTCATCCACACCCTCATGAAGTCCCGCCATGGCCGGGCCATCCTGGCCATCCGGGAGAACGAGATCGCCGCGGAGGCGAGCGGCGTCAACACCACCTTCTACAAGGTCCTGGCCTTCACGGTCTCCGCTTTCTTCGCGGGGGTGGCCGGGGGCCTTTACGCCGGGTATACGGGCATTTTGACCCCCGGCAACTTTTCCTTCATGACCAGCATCAACATCCTGGTCATGGTGGTGCTGGGCGGCCTCGGGTCCATGGCCGGGTCCATCATCGCCGCCGCCATTTTGACGTATCTGCCCCTGGCACTCCAGAGCTTCAGCAAGTATCGCATGGTAATCTACGCGGTGCTCCTGATCGTGACCATGATCTTCAAGCCCTCGGGCCTCTTGGGTCGGTACGACTTCTCCTTGAGCCGCATCCTTGAAAAGCTCATCAACGGGCGGCTCTTTACCAGGAAAGCCGGAAAGGCAGGTGAGGACCATGCCTAAGTTCTCACGGCGCAAGGAAAGCGGCCGGATGGTGCCCCTGGACGGATTGGGCATCATCCCAGAGCGCGACGTAGGCAAGCCACCCATACTGGACATCCGGCACCTGTGCGTGGACTTTGGGGGCCTTCGGGCTGTGGACGACTTTACGCTGCTCATCGGCCGCACGGAGATCGCGGGCCTCATCGGCCCCAACGGCGCGGGCAAGACCACGGTGTTCAACCTGCTGACCAACGTATATAAGCCCACCCAGGGCCGCATCCTCCTCAACGGCCAGGACACCCGGGGCAAGAGCATGCACGAGCTCAATCGCCTGGGCATCGCCCGGACCTTCCAGAACATCCGGCTCTTTGCCGGCATGACCGTGGAGGACAACGTGAAGGTAGGCATGAGCCACGGGTACACCGACGGCGTGTTCACCGACATGTTCCGTCTCCCCGGCTGGTGGCGGACGGAGCGCAAGCAGCATGTGCGGGCTTTGGAGCTTTTGGACCTCTTCAACCTGACCGACAAGGCGGACAGCCTGGCAGGGAACCTGCCCTACGGGGACCAGCGGCGGCTGGAGATCGTTCGGGCTCTGGCGTCGGAGCCTAAACTCCTGCTCCTCGACGAGCCGGCGGCGGGCATGAACCCTTCCGAGACCCACGAGCTCATGGACAATATCCGCATGCTGCGGGACCAGTTCGATATCGCCATCATGCTCATCGAGCACGACATGAACCTGGTCATGGGCATCTGCGAAGGCATCGCCGTGCTGAACTACGGGAAGATCATCGCCAAGGGCACCCCCAAGGAGATCCAATCGAACCCCGTGGTCATCGAGGCGTACCTGGGAGAGGAGGCCGCAAAATGATGCTGGAAGTCACCGGTTTGAACGTCTATTACGACAATATCCGTGCCCTGAAGGACGTATCCTTTTCCGTGGAGGAGGGGGAGATCATGACCCTCATCGGGGCCAACGGCGCGGGCAAGACCACCACGCTGCTGACCCTCTCCGGCCTCAAGAAGGCCCAGAGCGGCACCGTTAAATTCCTGGGCAAGGACATCACCAAGACCACGCCCCAGAGCCGGGTGGCCATGGGCATCTCCCAGTCCCCCGAGGGGCGGCGGGTGTTCGCGGGGCTGACGGTCCTCGAGAATCTGGAGATGGGGGCGTACCTGCGCAAGGACGATTTCTCCGCCGATATGGAGAAGGTCTTCACCTACTTCCCCCGCTTGAAGGAGCGCAAAAAGCAGGTGGCGGGCACCCTCTCCGGCGGCGAGCAGCAGATGCTGGCCATGGGCCGGGCGCTCATGAGCCGGCCGAAGCTGATGCTGCTGGACGAGCCCAGCATGGGCCTTTCGCCGCTGCTGGTGTCGGAGATCTTCGAGATCATCCGTCGCCTCAACGAGAACGGCACCACCATCCTGCTGGTGGAGCAGAACGCGGCCCTCGCCTTGAAGCTCGCCCATCGGGCCGCGGTCATGGAGACCGGCCGCATCGTGCTTTCGGGCACCGGCGAGGAATTGAGCAGGAGCCCCGAGGTGCAGAAGGCGTATTTGGGGGGGTAAATTTCTGCTTTTGCAGCTTTTTCTTTTCTGGTGAAAAGAAAAAGTTGCGCAAAAAGAAAAGCCTATCGGCAAAAGGGGATTCCGTTGGGGATCCTCTTTTTTGCTATGGACGGAGGTACCGTTCATCTGCTACAATAACAATAACGACACAGAGAAAGGAACCGAACATGATCGATCAGAAATACGTGGATTTTGCGGTGGAGAAGACCTTGGAGCTGCTGGCCATCGACAGCCCCTCGGGGTACACGGAGAACGCGGCCAAGGCCTGCCTGCAATCGTTCCGGGCTCTGGGCTGCGAGGCCTGGCTGACCGGCAAGGGCGGCGTGGTGGCGGACCTGGGCGGGGCGGACGAGGACGACGCTCTGTGGCTTGAAGCGCACCTCGACACCCTGGGCGGCATGGTCTCGGAGATCAAGGGCAACGGGCGGCTGCGCATCTCGCCCCTGGGGGGCATGAACCCCAACAACGCCGAGGCGGAGAACTGCCGCGTCATCACCAAGTTCGACGGCGTCTACGAGGGGACGCTGCAGCTCGACAACGCGTCCATCCACGTGAACGGCAGCTACAACGACACCGTCCGCAAGTTCTCCTGCATGGAGGTGGTCCTGGACGAGGACGTGAAGACGGCCGACGATACGAAGAAGCTGGGCATCTCGGCGGGGGACATCGTCTGCTTCGACCCCCGGTCCCGGGTGACGGAGAAGGGGTACATCAAGAGCCGGTTCCTGGACGACAAGCTCAGCGTGGGCATTTTGCTGGGCCTTGCCAAGTACCTCCACGACGAGGGCATCACCCCCAGACGGAAGGTGTACGCCCACGTGACCGTCTACGAGGAGGTGGGCCACGGCGGCTCTGCCTCCGTGCCTGCGGGGGTCACGGAGGCCATCTCCGTGGACATGGGCTGCGTGGGCGACGGCCTCACCTGCACGGAAAAGCAGGTGTCGATATGCGCCAAGGACAGCGGTGGGCCGTACTCCTACGACGTGGTGAAGAAGCTCATGGCCGCGGCCAAGCGGGAGGGGGCGGACTACGCCGTGGACGTGTACCCCCACTACGGCTCCGACGTGGAGGCCACCCTCCGGGCGGGGTACGACATCCGCCACGGACTCATCGGCGCCGGGGTCTACGCCTCCCACGGCTACGAACGGAGCCACAAGGACGGCGTCAAGAACACCCTCCTGGTGCTGAAGGGGTATTTGGAAGTATAATAAGGATTGTATTGAAAGCACGATCCTTTTTCTTGTAAGAAAAAGGACCAAAAAGAACTTTAAGAAGGAGTACTGCTATTTGTACGAAAGCAATACTCCTTCTTAAGTTTCTCTTTTTTCGGTCCCTTTTTTCTCTTTGTCTAAAGAGAAAAAAGGGACAAAATCCAATACCTTAGAAAATCGGCACCACGGCGCCCTGGTAGGTCTTGTTGATGAAGTCCTTGACTTCCTGGCTGGTCAGGGCCTTGAAGAGGGCCAGGACGGCGTCGTCCTTCTCATGGCCTTCCTTGACGCAGAGGACGTTGGCGTAGGTCTGGGCGCCGGAGCCGGAGGCATCCTCTACAGCGAGGGCGTCCGTGCCCGCGTTGAGGCCGGCCTGCAGGGCGTAGTTGCCGTTGATGACGCCGAAGTCCAGATCGGAGAGGGCCTTGGAGATCTGGGCGG
>JBGVAK010000173.1:0-2623 GCA_045224495.1 Christensenellales bacterium | reverse complement strand
TGGAGCTGATCCTCCCGATCCTCCTCCTGGGCGTTGTCCGCCAGCACGTCCTCATAGGACTTGGCGATCTGCTGCTCCAGGGTGATGCCGTAATCGCTGGCGATGAGCTCGCAGGTATCGAAGTCGATGTCCTGGTTGATGGTGGCCATGATGCCCAGCAGGAACAGCTTCTTGATGATCTCCGCGGCGGGCTTGCCGATCTTTTCGGACAGCTCCTTGACCGTGATCATCTCCGAAGTGATCACCGCATGATCGATGACGACGGGGGCGGGCTTGACCACCTCCTGCTTGCTGTTCTTGCCCTTGCGGCGGTTGCCCATGGAACCGTCCTCGTCCCACACCACGGAGGGACCGTTTTCCTTCTGCATAGCCTTCTTGTTCTTGGCCTTCTTATCCTTGTCGTAGTTGTTGTTATTGTTCCTGTTCCGGTTCTGGTCCCGGGACCCGGCGCTGGGGTTGATGATGACGGCGCGGCTGCCGCCCTGGGACGCCTGGGGCCGGTCGCTCCGGAGGGAGCCGCCGTCGCGGCGGGGCCGGTCGCTGGTCGCTGCGGGCCGGCTGTCGCCGGGGCGGCGATCCTGACCCAGCCGGGGACCGTTGTCCCGGCGGGGACGCTCGTCAGGCCGGGCCACATAGGCCGGCTTCTGGGGCTGGACCGGGGCCTTCTGAACAGGCTTCGCGGGGGCCTCCGCCCTAAAGGCAGGCTGTTCTGCCGGCTGGGGTGCAGGCTGCTCCGCCGCCGCGGGCGCCTCCGCCTGGGGCGGTTCGGCCGGGGGTTCGGGCGCAGCCTGGGCCGTGGCCTCGTTGACCTGGTCCGCGGCGTCCACCACGTAGGCGTTGCTCTCGCCGGACTCCAGGAACTTCTTGAGCCGCTCGGCCTTCTCCTTCTCCGCCTGCTCCCGCTGCTCCCGCTGCTCCTTCTCGATGAGCCGCGTCTCCGCAGCCTTGGCGGCGGCCAGGAGCTGGGAAAGGGCCTCCCGATCCGACTTGAGTCGGTTCAGCAGCTCCTCCGCGCCGGTCCTGACGCTGTTCGCCGTGTCAAAGAAATTAGATGCCATACGTTCAACCCCCTACTTCCGTTTCGGATGCCATCGCACCCTGTATCATGTTCGCAAACTGTATATCCGTCACCGCCATGACCACGTGGCCGTCCTTGCCGATGGCCCGTCCCACCTCGGGGACCAGCATGAGCGGTATGTTCCTCCCCGCGCACAGGGCCGAGAAGCGCGCCTTGGTGTTCTCCGATGCCCTTTCCTCCAGCAGGACGAGCCTGGCCTTGCCGGCCTTCACGGCCCGCTCCGCGGCGAATTCGCCGCTCTGGCACTTCCCCGCCCGGCGGCACAGGCCCAGGCTATTGAACAGCTTCGTTTCCGCCATCCAGGATCACCTGCCTGAGATAGGTCGCCGCCGCCTCGGAGAGGGGCTGCTCCAGCGCCCGCTCCAGGGCCCGGGTCTTTACGGCCTTGTTGAAACACGCTTCCGCCCGGCAAAGATACGCCCCCCGGCCATTTTTGCGGCCGGTCTCGTCGGCGACGATCTCGCCCTCGGGTGTGCGTACCACCCGGATGAGCTCCTTCTTGGGCTTCATCTCCCGGCAGGCCACGCACATGCGCATGGGGACCTTCTTCATCAACGCTTTACGCCTCCGCGTCAGCCATGGCGCTCTCCGCCTGGCTCTGGCTCTTGATATCGATCTTCCAGCCGGTGAGCTTGGCGGCCAGGCGGGCGTTCTGGCCCTCCTTGCCGATGGCCAGCGACAGCTGGTTGTCGGGCACGATGACCCGGGCCGCCTTCTCCTCCTCGTTGATGTAGACCATGAGGACCTTGGCGGGGCTCAGGGCCTTGGCGATATAGATGGCGTTGTCGGGATCCCACTCGATGATGTCGATCTTCTCCCCGGCGATCTCGTTGCAGATGCGCTCCACCCGGGCGCCCCGCTGGCCCACGCAGGCGCCCACGGCGTCCACCTGGGGATCGGTGGAGAACACGGCGATCTTGGTGCGGAAGCCCGCCTCCCGGGCGATGGACTTGATCTGGACCACGCCGGACATGATCTCGGGGACCTCCATCTCAAAGAGCCGCTTGATGAGGCCCGGATGGGTCCGGGAGACCACCACCTGGGGCCCGCGGTTGTCCTTGCGGACCTCCAGCACGTAGACCTTGATGCGCTGGCTGTTCTCGTAGGTCTCCCCGGGGATCATCTCGTTGGGCGTCAGGATGCCGTCGGTCTTGCCCAGCTCCACGTAGGCGTTGCCCTTCTCCACCCGCTGCACGATGGCGGTGAGGATCTCGTTCTCCTTCTCGGCGTACTCCTCGTAGATGTTGCCGCGCTCGGCCTCCCGGATGCGCTGGACCACCACCTGCTTGGCAGTCTGGGCGGCGATGCGCCCGAACTTGCGGGTGTCCGCCTCCTCCTCCATGACGTCGCCCACTTCGTACAGGGCGTTGACCTTCTTGGCGGCGGCCAGGGAGATCTCCACAGTGGGATCCGTGACCTCCTCCACCACGGTCTTGCTGGCGTAGATATGGATCTCGCCGGTGGTGCCGTCGATCTCGGCCCGCACGTTGCCCTGGGAGTTGTAGTTGCGCTTATAGGCGAAGATCAGGGCGGATTCCACCGCGG
>JBGVAK010000172.1:0-18302 GCA_045224495.1 Christensenellales bacterium | reverse complement strand
GGCGTGGTGGGCCTCTTCAAGGACGTGACGGAGATCGAGAACCTGGAGAAGATGCGGCGGGACTACATCGCCAACATCTCCCACGAGCTTAGAACGCCCCTCACCGCCATACGAGGGCTCCTGGAACCCCTGTCCGACGGGATGATCAAGGACGACGCAGTGAAGATGCGGTATTACAGCATCATGCTCCACGAGGTGGAGCGATTGAGCCGCCTCATCACCGACATGCTGCAGCTCTCCCGGCTCCAGTCCGGCACGGAGTACATGGAGAAATCTACATTCAATATCGGCGAACTCATCGACGACGTCTATCAGAGCTACCGGCAGAACGCCCAGCAAAAGGGCATCCAGCTGGACCTGGATATGGACGAGGATCTGCCCGACGTGATCTCCGATCCTGACCGGATCGAGCAGGTGCTGGTGATCCTCCTGGACAACGCCATGCGCTACGCCGGGGAGGGCGGCACCGTCCGCATCGGCGCCCACCAGGACACCAGTGACATCCACGTCTCCGTGTGGGATTCCGGCTGCGGCATCGCGCCGGAGGACATGGTCCATGTGTTCGAGCGCTTCTTCAAGACGGACAAATCCCGTAAAGAAGGCGGCACGGGCCTGGGGCTGTCCATCGCCAAGCAGATCATGGACAAACTGGGCGAGCAGATCACCGTCCAAAGCGAGGTTGGCCACTGGACATGCTTCACCTTTACCGTGAAAAAGTACGTGTCCAACGCCATCGCCCTCGGTCCCGTGGACAATGCGGCCATCGTATACAACGAGCTTTCCGGCGAGCCCGGCGAAGCGGCGGGGGAGAAGGACGCCATGGATGCCCCCTTCGAGGTCCTGAAGGAGGATAAAAAGGCCGATAAGCCCCGGTTCAAAAATAGGGTCATCAAGAAGAAAGAATCGAAATAAAGCCCAATCATGCGGGCTGTTCTGTATGGCGGCCTCCTGTGCATACCTTGGATCAAAGGATAACAGGAGGTCGATACTATGTCACGAACCTATGAGACCAGATACACGGATCGACGGAGGACGGGGAAGGGGTACAGCGGCAAGTCCGTCATGTTCATCCTGCTCTGCTGTGCTTTGACGGTATTTTTGCTCAGCACGTCCTATGTTGGGGACAAACTGGTGAACCAGTATATCGCACCGACCTTCGCGAAGATCATGGGCAAAGCCTCTCCGGAGCCCACCGGCGTACCCGTCATGGCGCCTGTACAGGCGGCTGCGACCGCGGAACCGCCTGCTGCGGAGAAGATCACCTTCGAGCTGCCGGAAACCTCCTGGTATCTGCTGCAGATGGGCGCTTATGCGGACCCGGAGGAGGCTCACGCCCAGGCTCTTGCCATTCAGAGCATGGGCGCGGGTGGATACATCTACGAGGACGAGCAGGGGTTCAGTCGGGTCTTCGCTGCAGCCTATCGGGACCAGGAGAGCCTGCTGCAGGTCCAGCAGCAGGTGCGCGACAGCGGCTATGAAAACACCGCCTATTCCATCCATCCCGATGGTATCCAGGTGAGTCTTTCCGGCCAGGGCACGGACCCGCAGCGCATGAAAACAGCCATGGAGACCATCCAGAGCATACCAGGGACTTTGACGGATTTTGCCCTGATTTACGATAAAAACGACCTGAATCCAGCCCAGGCCATCCAGTTCATGAACGAGCTTTCCGTAAATCTTTCCGCAGCCCGTCAGTGCTTCAACGGCTTTGAAGATACGGCGCCGATAGCCCAGATGGACGAATACGCGTCCTGGATCATGGACAGCATATCGACATTCCTGGCAAAGAGTGATATAATGAATAAAATCGAATGCGGAGCGGCTGTAAAACATTTTCAGATCGAATCCATATTAAAATATAATATATTAATTAAGGATATAGAATAATCATATATGAAAAAACAGGTCACCATCTACACAGACGGCGCATGCTCCGGCAACCCTGGTCCCGGGGGCTGGGGCTGTGTGCTGATGTATAATCAGCATCGGAAGGAAAGCTCCGGCGGCGCCGAGAATACGACCAACAACCGCATGGAGATCACGGCAGCTTTGGAAGCGCTGAAGCTCCTGAAGGAGCCATGTCAGGTGGACCTGTATACGGACAGCGCGTACCTGTGTAACGCCCTGGAAAAAAAGTGGTTGGAGACTTGGTCGAGGAACGGCTGGAAAACGGCGTCTAAATCCAACGTAGAGAATCAGGATCTTTGGAAAGAGTTGTTGACGTTGCTCGAGCAGCACGACGTGAAGTTCCACAAGGTCAAAGGTCACGCCGACAACGAATTCAACAATCGCTGCGACAAGCTGGCCCGGGACGCCGCCCAGCGGATCGTTTCGAGCCAAAAGAGCTGAAATAGCCTCATTCTGTTACTTTTCTGTTAACAACTATTCGTTAAACTTGTCTTTAACGAATAGTTGTTTTACAATTCAGGACATGAGTGACTACCCCCTCCAACGAAAAAAAGACTACACTTTGAAGCTCCGGGCTGTGCTGTCTGAGCTTCCTAAATTCGCGGGTCTGTATTTTCGCGCCATGGAATTGCAGACCAGCATATTGACGCGGTACGGTTACGCCATCGATCTGAGAAACTTTTTCAAGTTCTGTACGGAACAGGTGGAATCCTGCCAGGGAAAGGCCCCTGCCTCTCTGACGTTGGCGGACCTCGATCGGATCACAGCCCTGGATATAGAGCTCTTTTTGGAGCACATCTCCCTCTACACCGGCGACGACGAACGCGAACGGGAGAACAATGAACGGGCAAAAGCTCGAAAATTGTCCGCAATACGGGCATTTTTTAAGTATTATCACCGGCAGGAGCTGATCCAAAACAACCCCGCGTCCCTGGTGGACACGCCGAAAATACACGAAAAAGCTATCGTCCGCCTGGAAGCCAACGAGGTAGCCGATCTTTTGGACATCGCCGAAGCCGGCAAGGGGCTGACGGAGAAGCAAAAAGCCTTCCATCAGGCCACTAAGGTCCGTGACACGGCCATTTTGACCCTCTTTTTGGGCACCGGCATCCGCATCAGCGAGCTGGTGGGCATCGACATCGACGACGTGGACTTCGCCTCGGACGCCTTCGTAGTCACCCGCAAGGGCGGCAACCAGGAGATGCTCTCCTTCGGCCCCGAGGTACGGAACGCGCTGCTGGCCTATTTAGAGCAGCGGGAGCTGGTCATCCCCTGCCCCGGCCACGAGAACGCCCTGTTCCTGTCGTTGCAGCGCAAACGCATCACCGCCCGGGCCGTGGAAAACCTGGTGAAAAAATATGCGAAGATCGCCTCGCCCCTCAAGAAGATCACGCCCCATAAGCTCCGCAGCACCTACGGCACCATGCTCTACCAGGAGAGCGGCGATATCTACCTGGTGGCGGACGTGCTGGGCCACAAGGACGTAAATACCACCAGAAAGCACTACGCCGCCATCCAGGAGGAACGGCGGCGTCAGGCGACCAAGTATATCAAATTGCGGGAGGATCCTATTCCCACTCCAGATCGTCCGGAGCCCCCGTCGAATCCCCCTGATCTACCGTAAGGTCCATCTCAGGCTCCATCTCTTCGTTGGGGTCCAACACGCATAGGCTCCCCCCGGCCCCGTCCATCAGGACCCGGCCGATGGGGATCTCCCGATAGGCCTCTGTGATCTCCAAGCACTTGAAGCAGTTGTCGCACAGCTTGTTGGGGTCCAGCTCGCAGCGGTCCTCCGCACAGGCGCCGCAGTCGTCGCACACGGCCTTCAGGCCCAGGATGCACTTCTTCATCTCTCCCCCGCCTCCCTTTGCTCTAAAACGGCCTGTACGACCTCTGCAAGGGCCAATTTGCCGTGCTCGTATGTGAGACCGCCCTGCATATAGACGGCAAATGGAGGCCGAATGGGACCGTCTGCGCTCAATTCCGTGGTGGCGCCCTGGACGAAGGTGCCCGCCGCCATGATGACTTGATCGTTGTACCCGGGCATGTCCCAAGGTTCCGGGGTCACGTCGCTGTCCACCGGCGATGCGTGCTGCACCGCCTTGCAGAAGGCGATAAGCTCCTGGGGCTCCCTAAACCGGATGGATTGAACGATGTCCGCACGCAGCCTTTCCCCGGCGGGCATGACCTCATAGCCCAACTTGCCGAAGACCTCTCCGAACAGCATGGCCGTTTTCAGGCACTGCAGTACCGTGTGCGGAGCCATAAACAGGCCCTGAAAGAAGGGCCGATAGGAAGCCGCGTAGGACCCCACCTCCCGGCCGGAACCGGGGATGGTCTGGCGGTAGCTGATGCGCTCGATCAGGTCCTTGCGCCCGGCTACGTAACCGCCCGTAGGGGCGATTCCGCCGCCGCAGTTCTTGATGAGGGACCCCATGATCACGTCCGCCCCCACGGCGGAAGGCTCCCTCGCTTCCGTGAACTCCCCATAACAGTTATCTACGGCGATGACGATGTCAGGCCGGACTTGCTTCACCTTCTCAAATAGCGGCGCCATTTTCTCTACGGAGATAGCTTCCCGCCAAGCGTAGCCCCGAGAGCGCTGTACGTAGAGCATCTTGACCTCGGGATGGTCCGTGATGCCAGACAAAATGGCGTCGCGATCGAAGGGCTCCTCCCCCGTCTCCCTCAATTCCGCCATGCAAAAACCGATGCCGAACCGGGCGAGGGCATTGGGGTCGCTGCCGCTGAGCCCCACCGCCGTCTCCAGGGTGTCGTAGGGCTTGCCCGTGGCGGAAAAGATCACGTCCCCGGGCTCCAACAGGCCGCTGAGGGCCAGGAAGATGGCGTGGGTGCCGTTGGCGATCTGGGGGCGCACCAGGGCGTCCTCCGTCTGCAGGGCCCGGGCGAACACCCGATCCAGAGCGTCCCGGCCCAAATCGTCGTAGCCGTAGCCTTCCGTTGGCGCAAAGTGCCGGGGTGAGACGGGCTCCGCCCGCAGGGCGTCCAGGACCCGCTTTTGGTTGCTAAGAGCGATCTGCTCCAACTGGGCGAAGGCTGGCTGCAGCCGCTGCACCGCACCTCGCACCAATTCAAACACGTCTATCATATACCGTCTCCTTCACGTACCGCTCGATCTTAAGGTACGCCGTTTCGTATTCCTCGCAGTCGAACCACCGGATGCGCTCGTCCCGCCGAAACCAAGTCAGCTGTCGCTTGGCGAACTGACGCGTGGCCCGCTTGATACTCTCCACCGCATCCTCCAGAGGTATCTCACCGTCCAGATAAGAAAGCAGCTGGGCGTAGCCGATGGCCTGCATGGCGGGGAGTTTTCGATCATATCCCCTGTCCTTCAACGCCTTCACCTCATCGAGGAGCCCCTGAGCCATCATGCGGTCCACCCGCCGGTCGATGCCTGTATAGAGCTTTTCCCGAGCCATAGTGAGCCCTACGCGGATGGCAGGATAACGGCTGTTCCGCTGGGCGGCCAGGTATTCCCGATTGAAAGCGGAAAAGGGCTTACCGCTGAGCAGGAACACCTCCCGAGCCCGGACCACCCGCTTTTTGTCGTTTACATGCAGCTTTTCGCCGGAGGGACCGTCGTCCCGGGCCATCTGCGCGAAGAACGCCTGGGGATCGACGTCGTATTCCCCCTCCAGCCGGCTCCTGAGGGCCTTGTCGGCGGGCAGAGCGTAGCCCATATCCTCCAGCACCGCGTCGCAGTATAGACCGCTGCCGCCCACCAAAATGGGCTGGACGTCTCGACGTGCTAAATCAGCCAGCACCGCGTCCGCCGCCCGCTGAAAGGCGGCCACGGAAAAGTCCGTATCGTCCGGGTCCACTATGTCGATGAGATGATGCGCCACCCGCTGCCGCTCGGCAAGATCAGGTTTAGCCGAACCGATATCCATGCCCCGGTAGACGGCCACGGAATCGATGGACAGGATCTCTCCGCCCCATCGCTCGCCCAATCGCAGGGCCGTCTCGCTCTTATGACAGGCCGTGGGCCCGCAGATCAACAGCAGCGGCTTCATACGATGCGTTTGAACATCCGTTCCATGTCCCGCCGGGAGAGCCGCGCCACCACAGGCCGACCGTGAGGACAGGTCAGGGGGATTCCCTGCTCTACATACGCTTTGAGAAGGCTGACGATCTCCTCCTTGTGCAGGGGCTCGCCGCCCTTCACGGCGTGCTTGCAGGAGGCGTAGATCAGCTTTTCCCGGACCAGGGCCTTCTTGGCGCCCTTCCCCGCCTCGCCGATGGCGTTGATGGCCTGATGAAGGGATTCCCCGTCGAAGGTGATCCCGTTGAGCACCGGCACGGCGATCAGGTTCAGGCTCAGGCTCCCCACCCGCTCGAAGCGGTAGCCCAGCTCCTCCAATTCGTTCTGCCACTCCTCCACCAGCTCGAATTCCCGGGGCTGCAGCGTCAGCAGCTGGGGCACCAGCAGCTCCTGAGAGGCCGCCGCCACCTCCTGTTTGTTGAATTCCTCATAGAGCCGCCGCTCGTGGGCCGCGTGCTGGTCGATGAGATACAGGTCGTCCCCGTGCTGCACGATCCAATAGGTGTTGAAGGCGCAGCCCACGATGTTGACGGCAAAATCCATAGGCAGGGCGTCCTGTTCCGCCTTTCGGAGCGCTGGCGTAGGCTCCGGTTTGCGACTCCCAGCCACGGCGAAGACCTCGATGCCGGACACCTTGGGCTCTACGCTTTCCTTCTTGGGGAAGGTGTTGTAGGTGTAGCTGACGGTGCTCTCCTTCAGGACGGATCGGGGCGGCACCACCACCTGCTTCTTGTACTCCTCCACATAGCTGGCAGCAGGTTTTTCCTGTTTCGTCAGCTGTTCGTAGGCGGTATGGGGCGAATAGGGCTTTTTCTCCTCCGCTTCCATAGCTTCTACGACGGGCGGCTTCTTGGGCTGCTCCGGCAGCTTCACTTGAGGGATGACGGGCTGCCGCAGGGCCTGGGCGCAGGCGGCGGTCACAGCGTTTTCCACCCGAGGCTGATCTACGAAGCGGATCTCCGTCTTGGCCGGATGTACGTTCACGTCCACCTCCTCCTTGGCGATGGTGATGTTGAGCAGGGCGAAAGGATACCGGCCCACCATCATACGGGTGTCGTAAGCCTTCTGGATGGCGGAAAAGAGGCCGATGGAACGGATATATCGGCCGTTGACGAAGAGGGTCTCCATGGATCGGTTGGGCCGGGAGATCTCCTGGTTCCCCACGAATCCCTCGATGCGCACGTAGCCGTTATCCAGGAGCACCGGCAGCAATCGATCCGTGATCTGAGCCCCGTAGACGCAGAAGACAGCGTTTTTCAATTTTCCGTCCCCATAGGTCTCGTAGACGCATTTCCCGTTGCTTAAAAAGCGGAAAGCGATATCCGGACGACCCAGAATGGCCCGAGCCATGAAGTCGCCGATATACCCGGCTTCCGAACGGGGGGAACGCATAAATTTCAGCCGTGCCGGGACCTTGGCAAAGAGGTTGTCCACCTGAATGGTGGTGCCGAAGACGCAGGAGCAGGCTTCGTTGGAAACCAGCTTTCCGTTGTCGAAGACGACCCTGGTGCCCCATTCGCCGCCGGGGACCCGAGTGGTCATGGTCACCAGGGAAACGGCGCCGATGGAAGCCAATGCTTCACCTCTAAACCCCAACGTTCCGATAGCAGCAAGGTCCTCCTGAGTACTGATCTTACTGGTGGCATGGCGCAAAAAGGCCGTGGGGCAGTCCTCCGGCTGGATGCCGCTGCCGTTGTCTGTGACACGGATGGAGCTCAATCCTCCGTCCGTGATCTCCACGGTGACGGCTGTGGCCCCGGCGTCCAGAGCGTTCTCCACCAGCTCCTTCACCACGGAGGCGGGCCGTTCCACCACCTCGCCGGCGGCGATCTGGTTGGCTAATGCAGGCGGTAAAACTTTGATCAACATGTCTTATTCATCCTTCCAAGCGTCACGATAGGAGTATAGCTTCTGCAGGGCCATCATGGGGGTCATGTTCTCCAGGTTCAGAGCCTTTAGATCAGCCAAGACAGCCTTATCCACTGGGTTATCCACCGTCTTTTTCGATTTATCCACGGATAGATCTGACTTATCCACCGTTTCTATGCGTGTTTTCTCATGCATGGTCGCCATATCCGAGTTCTCCAGTCCCTGCAGTATCTGCCCCGCCCGGGCGATGACCGCGTCGGGGATGCCTGCGAGGCGCGCCACCTGTACGCCGAAGCTCTTGTCGGCGCTGCCCCGAACGATCTTTCGCAAGAATAGGATGTCCTCTCCGATCTCCTTCACGGAGATGCGGTAGTTCTTCACGCCGGAGAGCTGCCCTTCCAGCTCGGACAGCTCGTGATAGTGTGTGGCGAAAAGGGTCTTGGCCCCGCAGGTCTTCTCATCGGCGATGAATTCCAGCACGGCCCAGGCGATGGACAAGCCGTCGTAGGTGCTGGTGCCCCGGCCGATCTCGTCCAGGATCAGGAGGCTTGCTTTGGTGGCGTTGTTGAGGATGTTGGCCACCTCGCTCATCTCCACCATGAAGGTGCTCTGACCCGAAGACAGATCGTCGCTGGCGCCGATACGGGTGAAGATGCGGTCCACCAAGGATATGTGGGCCGCCTCCGCCGGCACGAAGGATCCCATATGACCCATGAGGGCGATCAGGGCCACCATGCGCATATAGGTGCTCTTGCCGGCCATATTCGGGCCGGTGATGATGAGGAGCCGATTCTCGTTTTGATCCAGCAGCACGTCGTTGGGGATGAAGCCGTCCTGCAGCGTCCGTTCCACGATGGGATGGCGCCCGTTGCGGATGGAAATGACCCCGTCCTCCCCCATCTTAGGCCGTACGTAACGGTTGGTCACCGCCACCTGGGCGAAGGACGCGTACACGTCCAGGCGGGAAATAAGCTGGGCGTTCTTCTCGAGCCGCCCCGTCTCGGGGAGCAAAGCGTCCCGTACCTGGCTGTAGAGCTCTGCCTCCAGCTTGATCAGGCGCTCGTTGGCGGTGAGGATCTTGTTTTCGATGTCCTTCAGCTCCGGGGTGATGTACCGCTCAGCGTTGGTCAGGGTCTGTTTGCGCTGATAATAGTAGGGCACCTGATCCACAAAGGACTTGGTCACCTCCAGGAAGTAACCGAAAACCTTGTTGAAGCCGATGCGCAGGTTCTTGATGCCCGTGCTCTCCCTCTCCCGGGTCAGCACGTCGTCCAACCACTTCTTGGCGTTGCCGGAGATGTCCCTGAGCTCGTCCACCTCAGCGTTGTAGCCGGTCCGGATGACGCCGCCGTCCTTCAGGTTGGGGGCAGGATCGTCGTCGATGGCCCGATCGATACGATCGATCACGTCCTCCATCCGGTCCAGGTCCCGGCGAATGGCCGTCAGGTCGCCAGAGGTGCAGTCCGAGATCACGTCCAGCACCGGCCCGATCTGTCTAAGAGATCTGGACAGCGCGATGCAATCCCGAGGATTGATGGTGCCGTAGGCGATTTTTGAGCACAGGCGCTCGATATCGTAGATCTTGTCCAGGTGTTCCCTGAGCTTGGTGCGCAATACGGTGTTATCGTACAATTCCTCCACCGCGTCCTGCCGCGTCTCGATGGCGGGAAGGTCCTGCAAGGGGCAGTCGATCCAGCTTCTGAGCATCCGGCGGCCCATGGAGGTCTTTGTTTCATCCAGCAGGTACAGCAGCGTATTTTTGCCGCCGCTGCCCGTTCGGATGCCCTCGGTCAGCTCCAGATTGCGCCGAGTGTTCACGTCCAGCTGCATATATTCTGACCGGCTGACGACGGACAGGCGGCGGATATGGCTGAGTCCGTTCTTTTGCGTATCCTGCAGATACTGCATGAGACCGCCTGCCGCCGAGATCGCCAGGGGCATCTGGGCGCAGCCGAAACCGTCCAGGGTGGACACGTCGAAATGCTTCTTCAGCACGTCCGTACCGCGAGCGAGCTGAAAGACGCTGTCCGGCTGCTTTTCCAGATAGCAGAGGCTCTGCAGCTTCTTCTTCAGGTATTCCTGCTCGAACAGGGCCTCGTTGGACACGCATTCCGTAGGTGCGATGCGGGTGACCTCGTCGAGGAGTGCCGTCTCCGGCTCCTTGCCTCGGATCTCCCCCGCCCGAAACTCGCCCGTAGACACGTCCGCATAGGCGTAACCGTAACCGCTGCGGGATGCGTAAACGGACAAAAGATAGTTGTTCTTCCCCGCGTCCAGGAGCTTTTCCTCGATGACCGTACCGGGGGTGATGACCCGGATGACGGCCCGATCCACCAACCCCTTGGCGAGAGCAGGATCCTCCATCTGCTCACAGATAGCCACCTTGTACCCCCGGCTGATGAGCCGCTGCACATAGGTGTCCACGCTGTGGTACGGTACGCCGCACATGGGCGCCCGCTCCGGCAGACCGCAGTCCCGTCCTGTCAGGGTCAGCTCCATGATCTTGCTGCCCTCGATGGCGTCCTCGAAGAACATCTCATAGAAGTCACCCAGACGATAGAACAGGAAGCAGTCGGGATACTGCTCCTTCATCTGCAGATAGTGACGCATCATGGGCGACATGCCCTCTACGATCTTCATGCTTCCCCGTCTTTCTTGTCTTCTTTGATGGCGCAGGCTTCAGCGCAGCTTGAGCAGTTGCCGCCGCAGGAAAAGGCGACGGTGCCCTTCGCTTTGGAAAGGTATTCGTTCATGGCTTTGTTGGCCGCCTGCAGCTCCACGATCTTGGGATTCTGGCTCAGTATAAAGCCTATATAGTCCATGTCGTTGCTGAGTCGGACCGCCTCATCGGTGTCGAAGTCCTTTTGCCGGACCAGCTCTGCCAATCGAGCGTTGCCTTCCTCGTATTCCTTCACCATTTCGGACAGCTCCGTATCGTCGTTGACGGCTCGTTTAGCCTTTAGATACCGATGGATCTCATCGGCAGCCAGCACGTCCAGCATGCCCTTCTTCTTCTCTTCCATTTCTCTACTCCATTCTTCCCAACAGGGAGTTTCGCGCGCATTCCGTGACGGTCACGGTCTGATAGGTGCCCAGCAACCCTTCCTCGCCGGGGAAATAAACCATCTTGAAGGTATCGAGCTTGCCGAACAGAACGGTCTGCTGCCGCCTATCGAAGCCCTCCACCAGCACCTCTCCCCTGTGTCCCAGGTATTTGAGGTTGTTCTCGGCGGTCTTCCGGGCCTGCAGATCGTTGAGTCGTTTCAACCGCTCCTTCTTGATCTGTTCCGGTATTTGGTCCTCCGCTTCCGCCGCCCGGGTACCCTTGCGGGGCGAATATTTGAAAGTGAAAGCGGCGGCATAGCCCACCTGGTCCATAAGGGACAGGGTATCCTCGAAATCCCTGTCGGTTTCCCCGGGAAAACCGACGATCACATCGGTGGTCAGCTCTATGTCAGGCACCGTCGAGCGCAGGTCCTCCACCAACTGCAGATACCCTTCTCTGGTGTATCGGCGGTTCATGCGCTCCAAAATGGCGGTGCTGCCAGACTGGACAGGAAGATGCATATGGTGGCACACCTTATCGTTCTCGGCGATGGCCGCCATGAGCCGAGGCGTCAGGTCCTTGGGATGGCTGGACATATACCGGATGCGACGGATGCCGTCCACGCCGTTCACTGCCTTCAGCAGGTCCGCGAAATCCACGCCCATGCCCTTGCCGTAGGAGTTCACGTTCTGTCCCAGCAAGGTGATCTCCGTGATGCCCTGCTCAGCAAGGCTGCGGGCCTCTTCCACCACCTCAGAAAGTTCCCTGGACCGTTCCCGCCCCCGCACGTAGGGCACGATGCAGTAGGAGCAGAAGTTGTCACAGCCGAAGGTAATGTTGACGAAAGCGGAGAAGGGATTGGACCGTCGGGCGGGAAGGCCCTCGCATATGGCGAAGCCCTCCTCCTCCGTGAGGATCAGCCGTTCGCCGTTCAGGGCGCTGAGCATCAGCTCCGGCAGCCGCCACAGCACATTGGTGCCGAAGACGAAGTTGACGAAGGGAAAACGCCGCATGACCTTCTTGGCCACGTCCGGTTGCTGCATCATGCAACCGCAGATGCCGATGATCAGCTCCGGATCCTCCTCCTTGCGCTCCTTCAGGGCGCCTATGTTGGCCAGGAGCCGCTTTTCCGCGTGGTCGCGGACACAGCAGGTGTTGAACAGGATCACGTCGGCGTCAGCCCTCGTATCGGCGGGCTCGTAGCCCATCTCCTGCAGCATACCAGCGACGGTCTCGGAATCCCGCACATTCATTTGACAGCCATAGGTTTCGATATGATATGTTTTTCCGCAGTCCTTGACCCGGTCAAATACTTCCTGGGCCATGCCTCGCTGCAGCTCTATTCGATTCGGTTCGATACGTTTTGCCTGCATCCCCATATTTCTCCAATTTAATCGAATGTATTATAGCGTAAAACGGCTGCGGCGACAACATTATTTTTTCGTTTCCCTTGTGCCCAGGCTGGAAGGATGATACTATGTTATAGACATGTACAGGAGGTCGATCAACATGTATTCCGAAAGCAAAGCCTATATCGCCAACGCCCAGGGCAAAAAGATATACCTGCTCCCTCAGATGGCCAACCGTCACGGCCTCATCACCGGCGCCACCGGCACAGGCAAGACCGTGACCATGAAGGTGCTGGCGGAGGCCTTCTCCCATATGGGCGTCCCCGTATTTCTGGCAGACGTAAAGGGCGACGTATCCGGCCTTGCAGAACCCGGCGTGGATTCGGAGGGTATGCAGAAGCGGATCGACCGGTTCGATCTCAGGGACTGCTGGAGTTATCGGGAATTCCCTGTGGCCTTCTGGGACATCTTCGGCGAGAAGGGCATCCCGGTCCGCATCAAGGTGTCGGACATGGGCCCCCTCATGTTCTCCCGCTTGCTGGGCCTTACAGAGGTCCAGACGGGGATCCTCCACATCGTCTATCGGGTGGCGGACGACAACGGTCTGGAGCTCATCGACCTAAAGGACCTCAGGGCCATGCTGACCTATGTGAACGACAACCGGGCGGACCTGGTCACTACCTACGGGAACGTAACGCCTCAAAGCATCGGTGCCATCCAGAGAGCGCTGCTGCGCCTGGAGGACGAGGGCGGGAACATCTTCTTCGGCGAGCCCTCCATCTCAGTGTCGGACCTTCTCCGGGTGGACGAGGACGGGTTCGGCGTCCTGAACATCCTGGACAGCGCCAAGCTGATCCGCTCTCCCCTCATCTACAGCACCTTCCTCATCTGGCTGGTATCGGAGCTCTTCGAGCGACTTCCCGAGGTAGGCGACCCGGAGAAACCCAAGGCGGTGTTTTTCTTCGACGAGGCGCACCTGCTGTTCCAGAACGCGCCTAAGGCCTTTCTCGAAAAGATCGTGCAGCTGGTGAAGCTGATCCGCTCCAAGGGCGTAGGCATCTACTTCGTGAGCCAAAGTCCCTCCGATATCCCGGGCGACGTGCTTTCTCAGCTCAGCAACCGCATCCAGCACGGGCTTCGGGCCTACACCCCCGCCGAAATGAAAGCGGTGAAAGCGGCGGCCAACTCCTTCCGGACCAATCCGGATCTGGACACGGAAAAGGAGATACTGAGCCTGGGCACCGGGGAGGCCCTGGTCTCCCTGCTGGATGAGAAGGGCATCCCCACCATGGTGGAGCGGGCCAACATCCTGCCGCCCCAGAGCCTCATGGCCCCCGCTCAGGAGGAAACGAGGCAGAGCATCCTGCAGTACGATCCCATGTTCGCCTCCTACGCGGAGGCGGTGGACCGGTATTCCGCCTATGAAAAGCTGAAGGAGGAAGCAGACGCTAAGGAGCAGAAAGCTTTGGCCGAAGCGGAGCAGAAGGCCGCAGCCAAGCAGGAAGCAGAACAGAAAAAAACCTCCGCGGCTCAGAAGAAAAAGCAGCAGAGCGCCGTGGGCAAGGCGGCCAAGAAGGTAGCGAAGACGGCCACCAACTCCCTCCTGGACCGGGTCGGCCGGAAGCTGGGCAAGGCCATCGCCCGCGGCATTTTCGGCAATTGGCTGTGATGCTGCAGAGACTATGGCGATGCATCCCTTTGCCATCTTCGATATGGACGGCACCCTGGTGGATTCCATGGGGTGCTGGAATAACGTCTATTTAGAGTTCCTTAGGGCCCATAGCGCAGGTGAAGCAGCAGAGGAGCTCGTCGCGCATACCGCACACCTGACGACTTATGAATCCGCTGCCTTGTTTCGAGATTACCTGTCTCTCGATAGGTCTGCTGCAGATATCGCCTTTGCGCTTGACGAGCGCATGAAAGAGCTGTATCAACATAATGTTCAGCAAAAGCCAGGCGTTCGTGCGTATATGGAACGGCTTCGGAATGAAGCTGTTCATATGTGTGTCGTGTCCTCCACTCCTGAGCCGTTGATCCGCATCTGTCTGGAACGACTTGGGCTCCTGCCCTTCTTTTCCTTCATCCTTTCCTGCGATACGATAGGTAAAGGGAAGAACGAACCCGACGCCTATCTTGCGGCGGCGAAGCGGATGGGAGCGACGCCATCAGAGACGGCTGTCTACGAGGACTCCCCCACCGCCCTGCTGACGGCGAAGAAAGCAGGATTCTATACGGTTGCAGTATATGACGAATCGTCCGCCGCTCATTGGGCGTCGCTCAGCCAGACGGCGGATGAAGCTATTGTAGACTGGCGATCTATTTGAAGACATCTTTCCTGTCGCCGTCCGGAAGCTTTTTTCCTTTATGTATCGTTTTAAAGAGAATGCGGCACTTTTCGTCAGTGCCGCATTCGTTCTTCAACCTCTCATTTTCTTCCAATATGCGATCAGCAGCGCGATGCTGCAGCCGATGGCTGAAACGATCAGTATGATGTCCCACAACGGGGACCTGGCGCTGCCGCCTGTGGCCGCTGTGCTGTTTTGGGACGATTTCCTGATGGTCAGTTTGCCCGGTTCGTAGGTTATCTCGTAGTTCTCCGTGGCCGTACCCACTGCCGCTTCGCTGGGCACGATCATCCCGTCGTATTCGCCTGCTTCCTTCGCCTGTCCGTGAAGGGTGACGCTGCTCAGAACGTCGGTGCCCTGCAGACCGGTCACCGTGACGTAGTCGTCGAGCTCTTCGGTAAAGGAGCCCGACGGGCCTTGGTCCGCGCCGGTATAGGTGTATGTCCGCGGCCGCGCCGTGACCGTCAGCGGCGCCTTGGCGATGCTCAACATGGCCGTGGTCTCCGCTTCGGATGCATAGTTGGGATTAGTAGCCTTCACGTAGATGGTATACTCTCCTGCATCCACTTGTTCCAAGTCGGCCAGATCGTCGACATAGCTGCCATCCCTGTGGAAACTGTATCGATATGTCGTAGCGCCTGTCACGGCTGTGCTGCTGGCCATATTCGTATTATGGTGCTGCTGAGCGTCATACGTGCTGACATGGTCCGCCAGGGCGATCGTGAATCTGGACGATGTAGGCGTGATGATCAGTGCGCCCGCAGCAGTGGTGATATCGTAGTTCCGGGTCATATCCGTGCCGTCCGCCACGATGCTCACTTTCTCTTTCGGCGTGATGGCGCCGATGTAGGGACCGCCAGCCTCCTTACCGCTTGCAAGGTATGTTACGTTGCTGGTATGCCCGTTCACCAATCCCTCGTTCGCGCCGCTGCTGATCTGTATCGTCGTGAGCTGGATGAGGCTGCCTGTGTATCCCGCCGTGTCCGTCTCGCCCGTAAAGGTCACCGGGCGCTTGTTGATGGATACAGTGCCCGCGATCATCGAGACGCCGGAGTAGTTTTCTTCGTTCGTCAACACGCAGCTGAAGGTGTTGTTCTCGCGGTAGTTTGCGTCATAGTCCTTCACTACGCTGGACGCGTCTGGCGTGATCGTCACAGTGTCGCCAGTGGACAGGGTCGCAAAGCCTGAAGTCTCGCCCTCTGGAACAGTCACCAGAAAGCTCTCCGAACCATATGTCACAGTGTATTCGTGCTTTGCGTGCTCTCTCCCGTCATAGGTCCAATCCTGGGACGCCGACGTGACGACTACGTTCTTTGGGAAAACCATAAAAATAGTTTGTTCATCCTGAGGCATGCAGGCATAGTTGTTAGCATTCAGGAAGGTGGTCACGTCATGCCGGAAGGAACCGCCTATGATGCTTTCCTGACCCTGTGTCCTATCGATGGGAACGTTGCCGTGAATTTCCGGTGTGCCTGTGGCGGATGTGCCGTTGCCGCTAAAGGTACCGCCAGAGATAGCGACGCTCTTTGCTTCCCGAATGACCTCTTCCGCCGCCGTGAGCGTACCGCCGGAGATATTTACATCAGCATTTCTGGCCCGGATCGCCATGCCATTATCGGTCACTGTCAATATGCCGCCTTCGATGTTCACGGATGTGATACCTTCACCGCTGATGGCTCCCTGGCCTCTGCTGTCGACGCTAACGCCGGCACAGAGGACGGTACCCCCGGTTATGGTCACAGAGGACCCGCGCCCCATAGTATACAGGAGCAGGCCAGCGGATTCGATGGTCCCGCTGTTCACGGTCAGGCATACCGTTTTTTCCGTACCGGGCGCTATACCGCTGTATCCACCCTCCTTGGTCAGGCTCAGCTTGCCGCCATCGTCGGTATCGATGATCGTAATATCGATGATACCGTCAGGATCAAAGCCGATGAGCGACAGCTCCTTGCCTTTTAGATCCAGCGTGAACCTTTTGCCGTTATCGACCGGAACCGGCTTAGGTTCTTCAGCATCTTCCGTAAGCTCTATGATTTCGCCTTCACCCACAGCAACAATAGCTTCCTGCAATGTGGCGTATAAACTGTCGCCTACCTGATAGCTGCCGCTGCTTATTATCGGTCTGACGCCGAAATAGATGGAGAATCCGTCGGTCTCGAAGCTGACCCGCTCGTTCTCAACGTAGGAGCGGATCGTCTCCTGACCGCGGATAGTATCATTCTCGTCGGTGAGGACGTGCTTCACCGACACATCTTCCGTGATATTGCTGTCGTGGATTACCACTCCGACCACGCCCCGAGGCTGGTATTTCTTGCCGTCCACCCGGATGGTGATGTCATAGGCAAAGACCAGCTCCTGGTTGCGCAGCTCCAACGCCGCGATCTCGTCCGGAGTCAGTTGTCGCACCGTCACCGTGGCGCCTGCAGGCAGCAGGCCTGAGATCATCACGATGCCCTGATCATCATGGATCTCCCGTTCGATCAACTCCAGCTCCGCCTGTTCCGTCTCCGATACCTGATCCTTTCGCGCCGCGTCTGGATCGTCCGCATCCTGAGGCAGCTTTCCATAGCCCAGGATGGTCTTATTGTTTTTCTCATACGTGAAGGTTTCCACTTTATTGGTGTGGTTGCCCTCGATGGTCGTTATGATATCCCCCGATACTTCGATTACGATACCGATATGGTTCGCTACCGGACTTCCGCCCATGCCAAAGAAAATGAGGTCTCCGGCCTGAGGCTCATAGCCCTCCTTCTCACGGTATAAGCCTTTGTCTTGAAGGGTGCTCTGATATGACTGGCTGCCGATCCCCACGGGCAGATCCACATGGGCGTAGTGCAGACAGAAAGCTACGAAAGCGGCGCACCAGTCCGCATAGGGATATCCAGTCCAGGCGCCGTAGCGGGTATAGGGTTTCTTGCGGCCTTCTTCTGTCACGATATAGTTCTTCATGCTGGCCAGATACCCTAACTGGGTCCTTGCCACAGCCACCAAGTCATGAGCTTTATCGCCTGTCAGCTTGGCTGCAGCGACGCTGTTGTCCCATATGGTCTTGCCCTCCAAGTCTGCCTTTCGATCCCCATTCATAGGCTTGGCAGTCTCCTTCGGCTTAGACGAGGTCTCGGACTGGGCATGGGTTCCTTCCTGGGATCCACCCTGTCCAGGCGCTGGTGTCGGGTTGGTATTCTGGTCGTCTGCAAACGCTGTCACAGGCAATATTGTCAGCAGCATCAGAGCGCTCAATAACAGACAGACCAGTGTCTTCCTCATGGTCAAGTTCCCTTCCTGTTCAAATACAATATGTTTTAGAAAACGGCGATTCCCAGCCTGATTTCAAAAAATGCCATACTTCACCAAATACAATTTCTATAATATAACTTGTCGCTCAAAAAATCCACTCCTTTTTACAAAAACAGCATAAATTTCAACTACTCAGCAGAACACGAGGGAAACAGGACTTGACAAGCTCGAAAGAGCTTGTTGCGCCATGCGGGCTTGGTCGTGGTTCGGCACCGCGCATAAGACTGGCGCAACCGGGCGTTGCGTCTCCACATGGGGCCTGATTCACTTCTGCGCCCTTCAAGTCCTGTCCCATTACATATAACAAAAAACAGAGTCCGGCTGGACTCTGTTTTTTGTTGGTGCGGGAAACAGGACTTGAACCTGCATGAAATCGCTTTCACACGGACCTGAACCGTGCGCGTCTGCCAATTCCGCCATTCCCG